>JBEHXS010000137.1:0-7129 GCA_048498575.1 Pseudomonadota bacterium | reverse complement strand
CGAATAGATCGACTGCGCGTCGTCGCCGACCACCGCAAGCCCGCGCCCGTCTGGCTTGAGCGCGAGCAGGATCGACGCCTGCAGGGCGTTGGTGTCCTGGTATTCGTCGACCAGCACATGGTCGAAGCGCGCGCCGACATCCTCGGCCAGCGCTCGCTCCTGCAGCATCTCGGCCCAGTAGAGCAGGAGGTCGTCGTAATCCAGCACCTGCTGCGCTTGCTTCGCCTCGACATAGGCGCCGAACAGCCGCTTCAGTTCCGCTTCCCACGACAGGCACCACGGGAAGGCGCGCTTCAGCACAGCCGCAAGCTCGGTCTCCTCGTTCACGGTGCGCGAGTAGATGGCGAGGCACGTCCCCTTGGTCGGGAAGCGCTTCTCGGTGTGCGAGAATCCCATCTCGTGGCGGATGAGATTCATGAGGTCCGCCGAATCCTCGCGGTCGTGGATGGTGAAGGTCGGCATGAGCCCGACGTGCTCGGCGTATTCGCGGAGCAGCCGCGCCCCGATGCCGTGAAAGGTGCCCGACCATTCGAGCGCCGCGGCCGACGCCTCGATGCCGAGTGCAGCGCCCGCGATCTTCTCCACCCGCCGGCTCATCTCCGCTGCGGCGCGGCGCGAGAACGTCATCAGCAGGATGCGCCGCGGATCGGCGCCGTTGACGATGAGGTGGGCGACGCGGTGGGCGAGCGTGTTGGTCTTGCCCGAGCCCGCACCGGCGATCACCAGAAGCGGCCCGGCGTCGATCGTCCGGCCGCTCACGCCATGCTCGACCGCACGGCGCTGCTCGGCGTTCAGCCGGTCGAGGTAGGCGGACTTCTGCAAGGCGAATCAATCCGTTAGGCGGTTCGGCCAGCAGACATGATTCACCCTTTGTTCGCAATGGCGGAACGCGCGGCCCTCCCCGCGGGTTATCCCGGCAAAGGAGTACCGATCATGACTGCCGAAAAATCAGACAAGGAAAAGGGCAAGGACATCCTCAAGGCCCGCGATCAGGCGAAGAAGGGCCTGGAGCCGGGCGCGCCGGAGGATGCCGTCGAGGAAACCGAAGAGCGCGAGAAGGAAGTCGCCAAGGACTGGCTGGGCGTCGGCCTCGGCGTGAAGCGCAGCGGCTGAGGCTTATTCTTCCTCGTCCTCGTAGCCGACGAGGTGGAGCGGCCTTGCCGGGATGCCGGCGAGCGAGCACCAGCGCACCAGCGCCTCCTCGCGCCCGTGCGTCACCCAGACCTCGCGCGGGGAGAGCTCCGCGATTGTCGCCGTAAGTTCGTCCCAGTCGGCGTGGTCGGAAAGGATGAGCGGCAGCTCGACGCCCGCGACCTTCGCCCGCTGGCGGATACGCATCCAGCCCGAGGCGAAGCAGGCGACCGGGTCGGGAAACCGCCGCGCCCATCGCTCGGTGATTTCCGACGGCGGGCAGATCACGATGGCCCCGGCGAAGTCTGCCTTGTGCCCGGAGGCGACCGTGGCGTTGGCGAGGTCGCCGAGCGCCACCCCCTCCGATTCATAGAGCCGGCAGAGCTTCTCCATGGAGCCGTGGAGATAAATGGTGCGGTCGTAGCCGGTGTCGCGCAGCATGCGGATGACACGCTGAGCCTTGCCCAGCGAATAGGCACCGACCAAATGGGCGCGCTCTGGAAACTGCGCCACCGACGCCAGGAGCTTGGCGATCTCGTCTTCGGCGGGCGGGTGGCGGAACACCGGCAGTCCGAACGTCGCCTCGGTGATGAAGATGTCGCACGGCACCGGCACGAAGGGCAGGCAGGTCGGGTCGGCGCGCCGCTTGTAGTCGCCCGACGCGACGATGCGGAGGCCGCCGGCCTCGACCGCGATCTGCGCCGAGCCCAGCACATGCCCGGCCGGGTGGAAGGTCGCCGTCACGCCCTTGATCCGCATGGGCTCGCCCAGCGTCACCGCCTCGCTCGACCCGGCGAAATCGTCGCCGTAGCGCGCCTGCATGATGCGGAGCGTCTCGCGCGTCGCCAGCACATGGCCGTGCCCGGCGCGGGCGTGGTCGGAATGGCCGTGCGTGATCAGCGCCCGTTCGACCGGCGAGGTCGGGTCGATGTGGAAATCGCCCGGCGGGCAATAGAGCCCCTGCGGGGTCGGGCGGAGCAGGTCTTCAGGACGCATCACCCAAAGATAGGAGGCGCCGGCTCACCGCGCCACGCCCCAGAATCGGCACGCGCCAGAATCGCCCACGCCCAACACTCGCCACGCCCAACAATCGAAGCACCGCGGCCTTTCCGGCCACGGTGCTCGTACGCACGTTTACGAAAAATCAGGTCGAGGCGTCGGGCTCGCTGACGCCTTCGAGCCGGGTCAGCATGTCGATGGCGTGCCGCACGTCGTCGAGACGCGAGGGCTCGCCGCCGCCCATGTTTTCCTCGGTGGCGACCGAAAGCAGCTGCGCGTCCGTCTCCCACCGCTTCAGGACCGTAAGCTTCTGCTCGGTGGTCATGGTTTCGCTGTTCAGCACGTCCCTCGGCGACTTGAACACGGCCGCCGGATCGAGAAGCGCCTCGTCATAGTCCTTGGCCGTATGCATCGCTGAACCTCCTCTGCGGTGTCGGTCACAGGAACCCGTAGGGAGTGAACGCGGTCAGGCCGCGCCTGTTCCCGTCGCGGCCAGACATAATCGCCGTCACCCCCGTTCAGGGCACCGGGGCGAAGCTCGCCGCCTGGGCGCGGGCCCATTCCGCCGAGAGCGCCCCGTTCTCGCTGCCGTCGAGCAGGGCGCCGGGCTCGGTCGGCGGGTGGATTTCGTCGCCGTGGATCACCTTGCCGTCGCCGCGCCTGAATTGCAGGTGGCGTGGCGTCAGCTCGCGCGGGTGGGACAGTCCTGCGGCGCCGAGCACGTCGGCCACCGCGCGCAGCGTGTTGCGCTGGAAGTTGGCGACCCGTTCGGCCTTGTCGTCGACCACGACCGCGCGCTGACGCACCGGGTCCTGCGTCGCGATGCCGGTCGGGCAGCGGTTGGTGTGGCACGACCGCGACTGGATGCAGCCGGTGGCGAACATGAAGCCGCGCGCCAGCATGGCGAAATCGGCGCCGAGCGCGAACGCCCGGCAGAGGTCGTACCCGGTGATCAGCTTGCCGCTCGCGCCGATGCGGATGCGGTCGCGGAGGCCAGCACCGACCAGCGCATTGTGCACGAAGGTCAGCCCGTCGATCAGCGGTAGTCCGACGTGGTTGGAGAGTTCCGGTGGTGCGGCGCCGGTGCCGCCTTCCGTGCCGTCGACGGCGATGTAATCCGGCGCGATGCCGCTGGCCAGCATCGCCTTGACCATGGCCAGGAACTCGTAGCGGTGGCCGACGCACAGTTTTACCCCGATCGGCTTGCCGTCGGAGAGCCGGCGGAGTTCGCCGATGAAAGCCATCATCTCGAGCGGCGAGGTGAAAGCCCGGTGCGCCGGCGGCGAGACGCAGTCGCGGTCGCGCGAAATGCCCCGCGTCGCCGCGATCTCCGCGGTGATCTTCGCCTTGGGCAGTACGCCGCCGTGTCCGGGTTTGGCGCCCTGGCTGAGCTTGAGCTCGATCATCTTCACCTGCGGCAGCGCCGCCGTCCGCGCGAAGGCGTCCGCATCGAAGTTGCCGTCCGCGTCGCGGCACCCGAAATATCCCGTCGCCACCTGCCAGATGAGGTCGCCGCCGGGCTCTCGGTGGTAAGGGCTGATCGAGCCCTCGCCGGTGTTCTGCGCGAAGCCGCCGATCCTCGCCCCGCCGTTCAGCGCCAGGATCGCGTTCGCGCTGATCGCGCCGAAGCTCATGCCGGAGATGTTGACCACCGACGCCGCGTAGGGCTGCCGGCAGGCCGGGCCGCCGATCGTCACGCGAAAGTCGCAATCCTCGATCTCGTGGGCGCGGATCGAATGGCAGATCCAGCCGTGACCGGGCTGGTTGACGTTGATGATGGTGCCGAAGGGATGGCTGGAGTGGATGTTCTTGGCGCGCCGGTAGGCGACGTTGCGCTGCTCGCGGCTGAACGGCACCGGGTCGCGGTCGTCCTCGATCAGGTACTGCCGCAGCGATGGGCGCAGCTCCTCGAAGAAGTAGCGCAGGTGTCCGATGATCGGGTAGTTCCGCAGGATGGCGTGCGACGGCTGCACGACGTCGAAGACGCCAAGCGCCGTCAGCGGCAGGAGAACGAGGAGCGGCCAGTAGAGCAGGGACGTATCGACGAACCCGGCGATGAGGCAGCCGATCGTCAGGCCGGCCGCGGCGACGAGCGTCGTGTAGCGCCAGTAGTGCATGTCGACCCCCAGCGGCTCGCGTGGCGGTCGCCTTGTTTTCGGCCGGGTCCGCGCTGTCGCAAGCTTCGCCAAGGCTAGCCGCCCAAAATGACAGTTTCCCTGCAGGACAGACCGGCGCGCCTCGGCCATTATCGGGTCGCATGAACGCCCGCGCCCGCCCGCCCGCCGTTTCCCGGCCAAAGCCGCCGCCGGCGCTGCTACCCAAGCCCTTCGCCGCGTGGTTTGCGAAGAAGGGCTGGGCGCCGCGCCCGCACCAGCTTGAGCTGCTCGCCAAGGCCGCGGCCGGGCGCTCGACGCTGCTCATCGCGCCGACCGGCGCCGGCAAGACGCTGGCCGGCTTCCTGCCCAGCCTCGTTTCGCTCTCCCGCCGTCCGCCGGCGACGAAGCCCGAGGGCAGGGGCATACACACCCTCTACATCTCGCCGCTGAAGGCGCTCGCCGTCGATATCGCCCGCAACCTCGAAGGGCCTGTTGCCGGCATCGGCCTCGCGATCTCCATGGAGACGCGCACCGGCGACACTTCCGTCGCCAAGCGCCAGCGCCAGAAGCTGAGGCCGCCGGATATCCTGCTCACAACGCCCGAGCAGGCGGCGCTGCTCATCTCGGCGCCCGACGCCGACCGCTTCTTTGCCGATCTCGACACGATCATCCTCGACGAGCTCCACGCGCTGGTCACCTCCAAGCGCGGCGATCTCCTGGCGCTCGGCCTCGCGCGCCTGCGCAAACTTGCGCCGCAGGTGAAGACCATCGGCCTCTCCGCCACCGTCGCCGATCCCGACGCGCTCCGCGCCTGGCTGGTCGGGCAGGGCGATCCAGCCGCCGATGACTTGGGCGCTGCCGGTGCAGCAGAATCCCCTCTCCCTAGCGGGGAGAGGGCTTCGCGACTTAACGAGGCGAAGCCGAGTTCAGGCGCGAAGGGCGAGGCGGCTCTGCGCCCCACACCTGAACGCCGTACCCCACCCCAACCCTCTCCCCGCCGGGGAGAGGGGGAGCGTCGTGGCCTCCACCTCGCCGACGTCGTCACCGTCGCCGGCGGCGCCAAGCCCGATATCGCCATCCTCGATTCCGAGATCGAGGTGCCGTGGGCCGGCCATACCTCGCTTTATGCCGTGCCCGACATCTACGAGCTGGTGAAGCGCCACAAGATGACGCTGGTCTTCGTCAACGTCCGCAGCCAGGCCGAGCTCCTGTTCCAGCAGCTCTGGCGGATCAACAAGGACGGCCTGCCCATCGCCCTCCACCACGGCTCGCTCGACGCCACCCAGCGTCGCAAGGTCGAGGCTGCGATGGTCGCCGGCAAGCTCCGCGCCGTCGTCTGCACGTCGACGCTCGATCTCGGCATCGACTGGGGCGACGTCGATCTGGTCATCAACGTCGGCGCGCCGAAGGGCGCCTCGCGGCTCGCCCAGCGCATCGGCCGCGCCAACCATCGCCTCGACGAGCCGTCGAAGGCCGTGCTGGTGCCCGCCAACCGCTTCGAGATTCTGGAGTGCCGCGTCGCGCTCGAGGCCAATTACCTCGGCGCGCAGGACACCCCGAAGATGATCCCCGGCGCCCTCGACGTGCTTGCCCAGCACATCCTCGGCATGGCCTGCTCCGCCCCGTTTTCCTCCGACGACCTCTGCCGCGAGGTCATCTCCGCCTATCCCTACCGCGAGCTCGACCGCGCCACCTTCGACCAGGCGGTGGAGTTCGTCGCCACCGGCGGCTACGCGCTCCGCTCCTACGATCGCTTCGCCAAGATCCGCCAGGGCAAGGACGGCCTCTGGCGCATCACCCATCCCCGCGTCGCCCAGCAGTATCGCCTCAACGTCGGCACCATCATCGAGGCGCCGCTCCTCAACGTCCGCGTCGCGCGCAATCGCGGCGCCGGGTTCGCCGGTCGCGCCGGTCGCGTGCTCGGCAAGATCGAGGAAGGCTTCATCGAGGCGCTGGCGCCGGGCGACACCTTCCTGTTCGCCGGCCTCATCCTGCGCTTCGAGGGCATGCAGGAGAACGAGGTCATCGCCACCCGCACCGCCGACGACACGCCCAAGATTCCGATCTACGCCGGCGGCAAGTTCCCGATCACCTCGTTCCTCGCCGATGGCGTGCGCTCGCTGCTCGCCGACGATCGCCGCTGGAAGAACCTGCCCGATTCGGTCGCCGACTGGCTGCGCATCCAGCAGGAGCGCTCGGTCATCCCGAAGCGCGGCGAGCTGCTGGTCGAGACCTTCCCGCGCGGCGCCCGCTATTACATGGTCTGCTATCCGTTCGAGGGCCGGCTCGCCCACCAGACGCTGGGCATGCTGCTGACGCGCCGGCTGGAGCGCGCCCGCCTTCGTCCCGTCGGCTTCGTCGCCAGCGACTACGCGCTGGCGATCTGGGGCCTCGGCAATCTCGCGCTCGCCTTCAAGGATGGCCGACCGTCGCTCGGCGAATTGTTCGACGAGGACATGCTCGGCGACGATCTCGAGGCGTGGATGGCCGACAGCTACCTGCTGAAGCGCATGTTCCGGAATACCGCGCTGATTTCGGGCTTGATCGAGAAGCGCCATCCCGGCAAGGAGAAGACCGGGCGGCAAGTCACCATCTCGACGGATCTCATTTACGACGTGCTGCGCAAATACGAGCCCGACCACATCCTGATGCGCGCCGCCTGGGCCGATTCGGCCGCCGGCCTGCTGGAAATCGGCCGCGTCGGCGAGATGCTGGCCCGCGTCAAGGACCATATCGTGCATCAGGACCTCGACCGGATTTCCCCGCTCGCACTTCCCGCCATGCTACAAATCGGGCGAGAATCGGTGGCGAGCGGCGATACCGAGGAGCACGTCCTCAAGGAAGCCGCCGACGACCTGATCCGCGAGGCGATGGGCGATGGCTGACGCCCTCTGGCACCGTAA
>JBEHXS010000136.1:0-7228 GCA_048498575.1 Pseudomonadota bacterium | reverse complement strand
AGGGCATGGCACCGGCTACAACGACCAGATCATCATAGAGGCGCGTGACTTCCTGAAGGCGATCGCCACCGGCACCCCGGTATTTCCCACCTTTCAGGATGGGCTCGAGGTTAGCCGCGTGGTCGCCGCCGTCCTTCGCTCGCACGAGCAGAAGGCGTGGGTTCGCGTCGCGGACTTATAGTTGCAGTTTACTAGAATGACCGGGGGCAGGGGCCGTCCGGCCCGGGGCCTGCCGTTGTTCCTTGCAATTCTGCAACCGCTTGCAGATAAGCTTCAGCCGGTTCGCTTCTCAGGGCGGTTCCTTCCATGTCTCATTCCGACAGTCCCTCACCGGCCGATCGTCGCGTCACCGCGCGCGAAGTCGCGGAGCTCGCGGGCGTTTCCATCTCGGCGGTTTCGCGGACGTTCACGGAAGGCGCCAGCGTTTCGCCGGCGACACGGGAAAAGGTAATCGCGGCCACACGCGCGCTGGGCTACCAGCCGAACATCCTGGCGCGCAGCTTGATGACGCGCCGTACAGAGCTCATCGGTCTCATCTCGAATAACTTCGACAATCCGGCATTCATGGAGATCTTCGATCTCTTCACGCGGCGCCTGCAGCAGAAGAGCCTGCGCCCGCTGCTCGCCAATCTCTCGGGTGGCGCGCGCACGGACTCTGCTCTCGACATGCTGCTCCAGTACAACGTGGACGGCGTCATCGTTGCCTCATCCATGCTCTCGCCCGAGTTCGGCGAGGCGTGCGCTGACGCAAAGCTTCCGGTGGTCCAGGCGTTTGGGCGGCGCGGCAGCAAGACCGTAAATGTTGTCGGTGCCGACAATGAACAGGGCGGTGAGCTCGCGGCCGGGCTGCTCCGCGAACGCGACTATCGCACGATCGCCTTTCTTGGTGGTCCTCAGTCCGCCACATCTTCCCAGGATCGTTTGAAAGGGCTGAAGAAAAGACTGAAGGCCGATGGGCTTGCGCCGGTTGCCGAGGTCTACGGGTACTCCTACTCACATGAGTCGGGCGTCGCGATGATGCGCCAACTGCTCAAGAATGGCGGCATCGACTCCGTTTTCTGCGGCGACGACATTCTTGCGATGGGAGCACTCGATGCTTGCCGCGAGGCCGGTGTGAACGTGCCGGAAGACATCGGCATTCTTGGGTTCAACGACATCGCCATGGCGGCATGGCCGGCTTACGCGTTGACGACGATCCGCCAGCCGATCGGCGACATTATATCGACCGCCATCGACCTCCTGCTTACGGTGATAGCCGAGCCGGACCGCCGGGTGGAGGTTCGCCTCTTCCCCTGCCAGCCGGTCATCCGGAAGACGCTGCGAGCGGCGTAAGTCTCACTGCCGCAGCAGTGGCGGGGTCGTCTCGACCCAGTTACCCCGACCTCTGGCCGATTCTACCGCCGCAGCAATTGTTGCCACGCTGCGGAGGCCATCGACGGCATTGGGACAGGTGAGGGCCAGCGTACTCGGCTGGCGCCCCTCTTTACGCGAGCGGATCACTTCGGCGAGATCTGCATAAATGTTGCCGAATGCGCCAAAGAAGCCCTCCGCGTGCCCGACCGTCACGCGCGAGGCCCGATCGGCTTCCGGGGATAGGCCGGCGACGCCTCGCTCGATGACCTCCGTGCGCTTGCCGAGCGGCGTCCAGTAAAGCTGGTTCGGCTGTTCCTGCGCCCATCTGAGGCCGCCTTTTTCGCCGAACACTTGAAAGGTAAGGCCATGTTGATGGCCGATGGCTACCGCGCTTGTCCAAAGCCGTCCGACCGTCCCGCCCGACATGCGGAAGGCGAGTTGTGCGTCGTCTTCCAACTGCCGTCCCGGAATTGTGGCGGCGAAATCGGCCGACACGGTTTCGATCTCCTGGCCGGAGACGAAGCAGGCCATGTGAAGGGCGTGAATGCCGGCATCGGCGAGCACGGCTGAGATGCCCGCGAGCTTAGGGTCATAGCGCCAGCGCACGCGCGGGTTATTGGCGTCTGCGGCGTCGGCGTGGTGGCCGTGCGCGAACTCCGCATGGACGACGCGGACCCGGCCGAGATCGCCGCGGGCGACCATGGCCCGTGCGTGGCGGACAAGGGCGTAGCCCGAGTAGCCGTAGTTGACCGCACACGTCCTGCCGCTCGCGCGAGCTGTCCGCACGATGTCTTCCGCCTCGGCTACCGTCGTGGTCAGCGGCTTCTCGCACAACACATCGAACCCGGCCTCGAGAAACGCCTTCGTGATCTCGTAGTGCGACGCGTTCGGCGTTGCGATGGTCACTAGGTCGACGCGATCGGGGCGCTTGCGTTCGCCTGCGAGCATGGCGCGCCAGTCGCCATAAGCGCGATCTTCGGACACGCCGAGATGAATGGCGAAATCGCGGCCCTTGGCCGGGTCGATATCGACCGCGCCCGCAACCAATGCAAATGCCCCATCGAGCCCCGCTGCAATGCGGTGCGTCCCGCCGATCTGGCTGCCTTCGCCGCCACCGATCAGGCCCCAGTTGAGCTTTGCCCCGGTCATTACGCGATGCCTACCGTTTCGAGGTAGTGGAGATTAGCTCGCGCATCGTCGAGCGGCGAGGTCGGGCCGTTCGGGTCGCAATCCTGCTCGACGGTGGCCCAGCCCTTGTAGCCATTCTTCGCCAGCGCTTCGCGAAGCGCTCCGAAATCGACGACACCGTCGCCGAGGTTGCAGAACAGCCCCTGCGCGCAGGCGTCGTAGAAGCCGATGCGGTCGGCGACGACATGCGCACGCACCTTGGGATTGATATCCTTGAAGTGCAGGTAGCTGACCCGCCCGGCATGGCGGTTGTAGAACGCAACCGGATCGAAGCCTGCATAAGCGCTGTGCCCCGTGTCCAGGCACACTCCAAGAATCTTCTCGTCGATCGCGTCGAGCGTGGCTTCGAGCTCGTCTTCAAACTCGATGAAGCCTGCGGCGTGGGCGTGGAGCGTCGCCTGAAGCCCGTATTCCTCCGTCGCGATTCGCGCAGCGGTGCGCAGCCGATCGAGGAAGGCCTCGCGCTCCAGTCCTTTGAGCCGCGGCGCCTCGTTGCCGCGGCCAGCGGTTGATGCGCGGCGCGGCGAGATCGAATCGATGAAAACGACGCGCTTGGCCTGGTGCGACGTCAGCGCGCGGCACGTACGCACCGTTGCATCGCGCACCTCATCCCACTTCTCGGGATCGTGAAACGGGCGGAAGACGACGCCGCCGATGAGTGACAAGCCCCGCCCGGCGAGCGCCGGCCCGAGGATGGAAGGGTCTTCCGGCATGAATCCGATCGGACCAAGCTCGATGCCGCGATAACCGGCAGCCCTCGCGTCATCGAGGACTTTTGTCCATGGCGGATTGCGTGGATCGTCGGCGAACTCCACGCCCCACGAGCAGGGCGCGTTTCCAATGGGCAACGTCATGGAAAGAAGCTCCGAATATCTCCGGGGCGCATGTGCAAGCGCTTGCAAACATAGCTTCGCCTGAGTAGCATCTGGCGTCAAGAGCCGAGAAAAGCTGAAGCGCGGCGCCCCTCTGAACCGCGGGGGGAGGAGATGGCTCAGATAGAGGAATCCGTCCCGATGAGCGGAATTCATCAGGCACACCGGCTCACCGTGGCGCAAGCGCTTGTGCGGCACGTCGCGGCCCAGCACATTGTCGTCGACGGCAAGGAGCAGCGCCTGTTCGGCGGAGTGTTCGCCATCTTTGGACACGGCAACGTCACCTGCCTGGGTGAGGCACTCTACGCGGCGCGCCAGGTGCTGCCGACCCGTCGCGGCCAGAATGAGCAGTCGATGGCGCTTGCCGCGGCGGCGTATGCCAAGGCGCATCTTCGCCGACGGATCATGATCGCCACCTCGTCGGTTGGCCCCGGTGCGACCAACATGGTCACGGCTGCGGCCGTCGCACACACCAATCGTCTTCCGCTGCTGCTACTCTCCGGTGACGTTTATCACCACCGCTTGCCGCACCCCGTGCTGCAGCAAGTGGAGCACTTCGATGATCCCACCATATCGGTCAACGACGCCTTCAAGCCGGTCGTTCGCTACTGGGATCGCATCACCCATCCGGCACAGCTCATCCAGTCGCTACCCACCGCGATCGCGACAATGCTGGATCCGGCGGATTGTGGGCCCGCCTTCTTCGGCCTGCCCCAGGACGTGCAGGGCCTGGCCTACGACTTCCCGCCGGCCTTTTTCGAGAAACGCATCTGGAGCATCCGGCGGGCACGGCCCGATGTCGAAGAGGTGATCGCGGCAGCGGCCCTTCTGAGCAAGGCGCAGCGACCGCTGATCATCGCCGGCGGCGGCGTCGAATACTCGCTGGCGACCGCCGAGCTGGCGTTGTTCGCCGAGCGCCACAACGTGCCCGTCGTAACGACCATCGCCGGGCGGGCCGCGATTGCGCACACCCACCGTCTGAATGCCGGCCCGATCGGCGCGACCGGCTCGGACAGCGCCAACACCCTGGCCGCAGAGGCCGACGTCGTGCTGGCTGTTGGCACGCGGCTCCAGGACTTCACCACCGGCTCGTGGACTGTCTTCGCTGGCGACGCCAGGATCGTCGGGCTGAACGCCGCGCGCTTCGATGCCGGCAAGCACCTTGCGTTGCCCGTCGTCGGCGATGCGGGCGAGGGGCTCGCCGCGCTGGATGCGGCGCTGCGCGACTGGAGTGCGGACCGGCAATGGACCGCCAGGGCGCGCGAGTATGCCGATGCCTGGGACGCCCGCATCGAGCGCCGCACCGCCCCGTCCAATGCAATGCCGTCGTACGCTCAGGTCGTCGGGGCGGTGAACCGCGTCATGCGACCTGGTGATCGCGTCGTTGCGGCGGCTGGCGGTCTGCCCGCCGAAGTCGCCGCGAACTGGCGTGCTGCCGAGCCGTCTTCGGTCGACGTCGAGTTCGGCTACTCCTGCATGGGTTACGAGATTGCCGGCGGGTGGGGCGCGCGCATCGCGCAGATGGAGAAGAATCCGCGGACGCAGACTTTTGTCCTGGTCGGTGACGGGTCCTACCTCATGCAGAATTCCGATATCTACTCGTCCGTCCTCGGCGGCGAGAAGATCGTGGTTGTCGTTTGCGACAATGGGGGCTTTGCGGTCATCGACAAGCTGCAGCGCAACACCGGCAACGTCTCGTTCAACAACCTGATCGCCGATTGCGCGCTGGGTGTTCCGCCTTTTGCGGTTGATTTCTCCACCCATGCCGCCGCGATGGGTGCGGCCAGCGAAACGGTGGCAAGCGTCGCCGACCTCGAGGCGGCGCTGGAGCGGGCGCGTGCCAGCGACCGCACCTATGTCGTTTCGCTCAAGGTCGATCCATACGCGTGGACGGAGGAGGGGCATGCATGGTGGGAAGTCGGCCTGCCTGAGGTCAGTGAGCGCAAGCAAGTGCTGACGGCAGTCGCAGAAGCGGCCGTCGGTCGCGCGCGCCAGCGTCAGGGCGTGTAGTGAGCGCGGCGATTGACCGGGCGCGCCCACTAGGCGCCATCGTCATTGGCCGGGCGGGGCTCGATCTCTACCCGGAGCCCGACGGCACAAAGATCGAGGTTGCGGCCCGCTTCGTCAGCGATGTCGGCGGCTCGGCCGGCAACATCGCCGTCGCGCTCGCGCGGCAGGACGTGCGCGTCGCGCTGGTCAGCGCATTTTCGGAAGATGCCGTCGGCCGCTACGTTCTGCAGGCGCTCGCCGGTTACGGCGTCGATGTCTCGCACTGCCGGATGGTCGGGGGCGACTACCGCACGAGCCTTGCTCTCGCGGAGACGCGCGCCTCCGATTGCGAGGTGGTGATCTACCGCAACGGCGCCGCGGATTTCGATGTTTCCCTGGCTGATATCGACGACGGCTTCCTGGCCAGCGCTGCGGTCTTGATCGTAACAGGCACGGCGCTAGCGGCCGAGCCGTCGCGTTCGGCCGTCCTTGGCGCGCTCGCGCTCGCGCGGCAGGCCGGGACCTTCGCGGTCCTCGACATCGACCATCGCCCGTACTCGTGGCAATCGCCGCGGGAGGCGGGTGCGGTCTACAGGGAAGCAGCCAGCCGCGTCGATGCGGTCGTCGGCAACGAGGATGAGTTCGCGCTGCTTTCGGGCGATGCCCTTGCCGCCGGTGCCGCCGAGGCGCTGGTGAATGCGGGGCGCACTTTTGTAGTCGTCAAGCGTGGCGAGCGCGGGTCGTTGACCGTCGCCACCGAGACGCATTTTGCCTCGGGCGTTTTTGGCGTGTCGGCCGTCAAGCCGTTTGGCGCCGGCGATGCGTTCATCGGTGGCCTGGTAGCCGCGCTGCTCGGCGGCCGCAGCCTCGAAGACTCCGTGACTTGGGGCAGCGCGGCAGCCGCGCTGGTTGTCTCCCGTCGGGGCTGTGCCTCGGCAATGCCGAGCGGCGGGGAAATCGCGGCGCTCGTCGCGGCACAAGGGGATAGGGCAGGACGCCAGCATGCACATACCGCCGTTTGACAATGCCAACCGCGCGATCGTCGGCGTCGGCGACCCGCTGGTGCCGCTGGTCTACTTCAACATCGTGCGGCTGAAGCGGGGCGAGAGTTTCGTGTCGCGTGTTCCCGGCTATGAGAGTTCGTTGACGCCGGCGCATGGAACCATCGACGTCGAAGTGACGCCCGAGCGCGGCCCGGCCGTCGCCTTTGCAGCGGTCGGTGATCGCGGTTCTATTTGGGATGGCGATCCATCGTCGGTATATGTGCCGGTCGGAGCCACAGCGCGTTTCGTCTGCCGCTCACTCGATGCCGAAATTTTCATCGCCGGCGCGCGCTTCGCCGAGGCCTACGACCCGTTTGTCGTGCGGCCCGCCGATATCGACTTCGTCCAGTACGGCTCCGACGACACCAAGACCCACCGCAAGATCAAGCACATCCTTGGCCAGAATCCGCCGGGCAAAGTCGGGCGTCTGCTTGTGTCGGAGCTGTTCACGGTCGGTGCCGGCGGCTGGTCGGGGTTCCCGCCGCATAAGCACGATACGGACCGGCCGCCGGAGGAAACGCGTCACGACGAGGTCTACAACTTTCGCTTTCGGCCGGAGCATGGCTTCGGTCTGCAGCTCCTGCGCGATGCGGATGCCGAGACGGGCGAAGCCTTTCACGTTCGCAACGGATCGACCTTCAAGATCGGTCGCGGCTACCATCCAAGCGTCGTCGCGCCGGGCTACGAGATGTACTACTTCACCATCCTGGGTGGGCTCAGTCAGCGGCCGCTTATCCAGTATTTCGAGCCGGCGCATGCCTATCAGATCGAAACCATCCCTGG
>JBEHXS010000135.1:0-7296 GCA_048498575.1 Pseudomonadota bacterium | reverse complement strand
CTGGCGCTGATCGCGCGCGACCGGGGCGAGCTCGTCTACCGCTCGGACACGGCGACCGACGAGGAGAAGAAGGGCCTGCCGCCGGTCTACGAGATGACCTGGAACCACACCACCCTGAGGGGGCTAAGGGTCGATCCGACGATCACCTACCTGCAGGTGCTCTATCCCTTCCCGACGACCGTCGACGACGTCGCCCGCATGACCGCGATGTTCGGCGACGAAGTGCCGGGGCATCTCGAATTCATCCGCTTCGACGGCAACGTCGTCGCTACCGGCCTGCCGATCGTGCGCTTCACCAGCGAGGCGCGGCTGGACGAGATCATCCGGCTCCACGAGGACAACGGCTGCCCGATCTTCAACCCGCACCGCTACACGCTGGAAGAAGGCGGCATGAAGCGCACCGACGCCGTGCAACTCGCCTTCAAGAAGGAGGCCGACCCGAAGGGCCTGCTCAACCCCGGCAAGATGATCGCGTGGGAGAATCCGGACTTCGACCTCAACTCCGACAAGGTCTATCTCTTTCCCGGCATGCAGGCGGCGGAGTAGATGCGGGTCTTCGTCCTCTACGCCCACCCGGTCGAGACGAGCTACAGCGCCGCCCTCCACCGCGCGACCGTCGAGGCGCTGACGGCGAGCGGCTACGAGGTCGACGACTGCGATCTCTACGCCGAGAAATTCGATCCGGTTCTGTCGCGGCAGGAGCGCGTCGACTATCACGACCAGGCGATCAACGCGAAACCGGTGCAGCCATACGTCGACCGCCTGCGCGCGGCCGAGGCGCTGGTGCTGTGCTGCCCGATCTGGAACTACGGTTATCCCGCGATCCTGAAAGGCTTCAGCGACCGCGTCTTCCTGCCCGGCGTCTCGTTCAAGCTCGAGAACGGCAAGGTCGGCCCGAACCTCTGGCATATCAGGAAGATCGCCGCCGTCCACACCTACGGCGGCACGCGTTTCCGCACGATCCTGATGGGCGACGCCCCACGCAAGGCGTTCAAGCGCACGCTGCGCGCCCTCGTCCACCCGCTTGCCCGCGCCCGCTACCTCGCGCTCTACGACATGAACCGCAACCAGGAACCGGCGCTGAAGGCGTTTCTGGCGCGCGTATCGCAGGAAATGCGCGTCTTCTAGTCCGCAGGCGCGCCCCCTAAGTCCATGAATTGTGGCGCCGATTTGCTGTCACACGGCCGACATCTGGCGCGCTTAGCCTGCTCAGCATCATGGGCTTCGATCACCGCCGGACTGTCACGCACCGGCTCGCTCAAGCGGCGCACGCGTATCGGGTGCGCTCCGGCGGCCAGCTAGCCCGCATCGGCCTGCACTCGGGGCAGGAGACGCTGCTCAAATCGCTTTCCGCCGAGGACGGCATGACGATGAGCGACATCGCCGCCACGCTCGGCGTGCAGCCGCCCACCGTCACCAAGATGATAAGCCGGCTCGCAGCCCAGGATTACGTCGAGCGCCGCCCTTCGAGCGGCGACGGCAGGCAGGCGGAGGTGTTCCTGACCGAGCGCGGCCGCCGCGCCATCGCCTCCATCGACAAGGTATGGAAGCGGATCGAGAAAGCGGCGCTGGCCGACGTCGACGAGAAGGACCGCAAGCGGCTGCGCAAGCTGCTTCGCCAGATCGAGCGCAACCTCGGCGGCAAGGTCGCCGGACGCACCATCGAGGCGGATGAGGCGGAACTCGACGACGAGGTGGTCTAGGACGTTGCCGCCGGCGGGTATGTCGGACTAATATCCGGCCTCCTGCCAAGTGCCAAGTTCCGGGCTACCTCGATGAAAAACCAGTACGACTTTACCGGCCGCGCCGCGGTCGTCACCGGAGGCGCGCGCGGTATCGGCCGCGCCGTCGTCGAACGCCTGCTCGCCGGCGGTGCTTCGATTGCCATCTGGGACTGGGACAAGGCGCTTGCCGAAAGTGCCGCGGCCGAACTCGCCGTCAGCGGCAAGGTGACCGCGCTCAATCTCGACGTCGGTGACGAAGGCGCCGTGACGGCGGCGCGCGACGAGACGGTGCGCCGCCTCGGCAAGATCGACATTCTCGTCAACAATGCCGGCATCAACGGCGTCAACGCCAAGGTCGTGGACTACCCCGTCGACCAGTGGGACGCGGTCATGCGCGTCAACCTGCGCAGCCAGTTCCTGTGCTGCCGGGCGATCGTTCCCGGCATGATCGCGCAGAACTACGGGCGCATCGCCAATGTCGCCTCGATCGCGGGCAAGGAAGGCAACCCGAACGCCTCGGCGTATTCGGTCTCCAAGGCCGGCATCATCGGGCTCACCAAATCGCTCGGCAAGGAACTCGCCGAGTACAACATCGCAGTGAACGCGATCGCGCCGGTGACCGCCGACACGCCGATGGTGCGCCAGCAGGTGACCAAGGAGCACCTGGCCTACATGCTTTCCAAGATTCCGCGCGGGCGCATGGTGACGGTCGAGGAGATTTCCGCGACCATCGCGTTCATGGTGTCAGAGGAGTGCTCCTTCACCACGGGCTTCACCTTCGACGTTTCGGGGGGCCGCGCCACCTACTGAGGCGACGGACGCTGATGTGAGCGATTCCCCACTGGGCGACAGGGAAGCGCGCGAGCGGCTGGTCGGCATCGCGCTCGCCTGCGCCGCCGTCACCATCTTCACCTCGCTCGATACGTCGGCGAAGTTTGCCGGCGCGCACGGCATTCCGACTTTGCAGATCGTGTGGGTGCGCTATGCGGTCAGCGTCGTGCTGGCGGCGCTGGCGTTGCGACCGTGGGCAGCGCCCGAACTCTACCGCACGCTGCGACCCGGCGCCCACGTCGTGCGCGCGCTTTTCCTGCTGGGCTCGACCGCCTTCAACTTCATCGCCGTCCAGCATCTCCAGCTCGCGCAGACCATATCGATCAGCTTCGCCGGACCGCTGATCGTGACCGCGGCGGCCGGACCGCTGCTCGGCGAATGGGCCGGACCGCGGCGCTGGGCGGCCGTCATCATCGGCTTCCTCGGCGTGCTTGTCGTCGTCCAGCCCGAGCCCGGCAATTTCGAGCCGTGGGCCCTGTTCTCGGTAGCCACCGCCTTCTGCAACGCCGGCTACGCCATCTGGAACCGGCTCCTAAGCTCGACGGAATCGCCGGCCAGCATGCTCATCTACGGCTCGCTTCTGGCCACCGTCGCGCTGGCGCCCGGCGTGCCCTTCGTCTTCGTCTGGCCGACGAACGGATGGGTGATCTTTGCCCTGCTGCTGACGGGCGTCGCCGGCGGAATCGGCCACTGGCTGCTGATCCTGGCGAACCGGCGCGCCCCGGCCACCCTGCTCGCGCCGTTCTCCTACGTTCAGCTTCTCTCGATGATCGCCTCCGGCTTCCTGATCTTCGGCGACGTTCCCGGTCCCTCGACGCTATTCGGCGCCACGATCATCATCGCCAGCGGCCTCTACGTTCTTTATCGTGAGCAGCGCCGCCTCGGGGGCTGAGCGGTACCAGGAGGAACAGTGGCAAAGGTCGAAGTGCTGCAAGCCGGCAAACTGCCCAAGAAGACCGGCGAAACGCTTGCCGATCTCTTTGCTATCCGCCATCCGACGGACGATCTCGCGGCGGTCCGTGGCTACGCCCGCGGACCGGGCGCGCCCGGCGATGCCACCCTGCTCCAGCGCATGCCGAAGCTGGAGATCGTCGCCAATTTCGGCGTTGGCTACGACGAGGTCGACGTCGTCCATGCCGCCAACCGCGGCATCGTCGTCACCAACACCCCGAACGTGCTGACCGAGGAGGTCGCCGACACAGCGCTCGGCCTCCTGCTGATGACGGTGCGCGAGCTTTCCGCCGCCGAGCGCTACCTGCGCGCCGGCAAATGGCCGACAGCGGGGTATCCCTTGACCGCGACGCTCCGCGACCGCACGGCGGGCATCGTCGGATTGGGGCGAATCGGCATGGCGCTGGCGCGGCGCCTCGACGCCATGCAGGTGCCGGTCGTCTATCACACGCGCCATGCCCGCACCGACGTCAGCTACCGCCACTACCCCGACCTCGCGGCGATGGCGCGCGACGTCGACACGCTGATCGTGATCGTTCCCGGCACGCCGGAGACGCGCAACCTGATCGACGCGCCCATCCTGCGCGCGCTGGGCAGCAACGGCGTGCTGATCAACATCGGACGCGGGACGACCGTCAACGAACCGGCGCTGATCGCCGCCCTCAGGGACGGCACCATCCGCGCGGCCGGCCTCGACGTCTTCGTCAACGAGCCGAATGTATCGCCGGAACTCCTGGCGCTGCCCAACGCGGTGCTTCTGCCGCATGTCGGCTCGGCCACGGTCCATACGCGCAATGCCATGGGCCAGCTCGTCGCGGACAATCTCTGGAACTGGTTCGACCGCCGGACGGTGCTGACGCCGGTTCCGGAAACGCCGTGGCCGCCGCGGAGGTGACATGAACATCTGGCCGCTGATCATCGGGCTGGCGCCGCTGCCGATCCTGGCGGTGGTCGCCGGCATCTTCGTCTTCGCACGGAGCGGCGAGAAGGTGCCAACGGCGCCCGGCGATGTCATCGTGCCGCTGAGCGCCGCCTTCGGTTCACGCAAGGGCCTGGGGCCGCTCGCCGGCACGCACAACAACCTGAACCCGCTCCTCGTGCTGCATGCCGACGCGCTCGAGTATCGCGTCGTCAAGCGCACCACGGCGCCTTACGCGGAGATCGCCGAAGCCGACGCCGCGCCGGGCCGCTGGAGCTCGGACATCATCCTGACGTTTGGCGACGGCTACCGCTTTACCGGGCGCACCAAGAATCGCGACGCGCTGGCCGCGGCCCTGAAGCTGCTTGCCACGAAGGGCTGCACGCTCACCGCGGCGGCGACGGAATTCGCGAGCGGCGCCGGCGCCTAGTGCACCCAGGTGCCGCCGAGCTCGTCGGCGATGTGGGCGCGCACGATATCCTCGAAGCTGGCATCGGCGCGGAAGCCCAGCGCGAGCGCGCGCTGTGTATCGAAATTCGCCGGCCAGCCGGCAACGATCCGCGCAACGCCGGCATCCGCCTGGCGGCGGACGCGCGCCGCGACCTTCACGCCGGCAACCTTCGTCAGCGCCGCCAGCTCCTCGGCGACGGTGGCCGAGACGCCCGGCATGTTGAGGCTGCGCCGGGCGCCGAGGTTGGTCGTATCGAGCGTCGCGGCGTGGACCAGGAAGCCGATCGCCGAACGCGGGCTGGCGAACCAGTGGCGCACCGAATCGTCCACCGGCAACACCGCCTCCAGCCCGGCGAGCGGCTCGCGGATGATGCCGGAGAAGAAGCCGGAAGCGGCCTTGTTCGGCTTCCCCGGGCGCACGCAGATCGTCGGCAGGCGAACGCCGATGCCGTCGAGGAAGCCGCGCCGCGAATAGTCGGCAAGCAGGAGCTCGCCGATCGCCTTCTGCGTGCCGTAGGAGGTAAGCGGCGTCTCGAAGAATTCGTCGCTGATCGCCGGCGGAAACGGCGCCCCGAACACCGCGATCGACGAGGTGAAGACCAGGCGGGGCGTATAGCCACCGACCTTGCGGATCGCGTCGAACAGATGGCGCGTGCCGTCGAGATTGACGCGGTAGCCCTTGTCGAAATCAGCCTCCGCCTCGCCCGAGACGATCGCGGCGAGGTGAAAGATGACGTCCGGCCGCGACGCGACGACGACCTCGGCATTGCCCGGAACCGTCAGGTCGATCGCGCGTCGTTCGATCCGGAACGGCGCGCCCTCGGGCACGATCGGCGACACCACGTCGACGATGTCGAGCATGTCGATCGGCTTGCCGCCAAGCGCGCCATCTGCAATCAGCCGCGCCGTCAGCTTCACGCCGATCATGCCGGCGGCGCCGATGATGAGGACGCGCGTCACAGCGCGAAACCACCGTCGGCGAGATAGGCCTGGCCGGTCGAGTAGCTGGACTCATCGGACGCGAGATAAACCGCGAGCCAGGCGATTTCCTCCGCCGTGCCGAGGCGGCCCATCGGCTGGCGGTCGACGAACGCCTGGCGGATTTCGTCCTCCGACTTGCCGGTCTGCTTCGCCTGCGTCGCGATGCGCTGGTCGAGCGAGGGCGACTGCACCGTGCCCGGGCAGATGGCGTTGCTGCGGATGCCCTGGCGGATGAAATCGGCGGCCACCGACTTGGTGAGGCCGATCACCGCGGCCTTCGACGCGCCGTAGGCGTAGCGGTTCGGGATGCCGCGCACCGACGAGGCGCCCGACGAGACGTTGATGATCGACCCGCCGCCGTTCTTCAGCATCGCCGGAAGGAAGGCGCCGATCGTGCGGTGCATCGCCTTGACGTTGAGGTCGAAGGAGAAGTCCCACTCCTCGTCGCTGGTCGTCAGCGCGGTGCCGTGGTGGACGTAGCCGGCGCAATTGTAGAGGACGTCGACGGCGCCGATCTTTTCGGCGAGCGCCCGCACCGCCTTGGTGTCGCGCACGTCGAGCACGTAAGTCTCGGCAACGCCCTTCCCCTTCAGCGGGGCCAACAGCTCCGCCTTGATGTCGGTGGCGATGACGTGTGCGCCCTCGGCGGCAAAGGCCAACGCCGTGGCCTCGCCGATGCCGGCGCCCGCCGCCGTGAGAAGCGCTTTCTTCCCCCGCAATCTGTTCATGCCATTGCTCTCTTCTGTTCACGCAGAGCGGCAAGGCCGCTCTTCTGCTTGCCATTGTTGTCGAAATTTGCCGGATCGAGCCACGCCTCGAAAGCGGCGCGAACCGCCGGCCAGTCGCGGTCGGTGATCGCGAACCAGGCGGTGTCGCGATTGCGGCCCTTGACGATCATGTGCTGGCGGAAGGTGCCCTCATAGGTGAAGCCGAGGCGCTTCGCGGCCGCCATCGACGGCCCGTTCAGCGCGTTGCACTTCCACTCGTAGCGGCGATAGCCGAGATCCTCGAAGACATAGCGCGCCGTGAGATACTGCGCTTCGGTAGCCGTCGCGGTGCGCTGCAGCCCGGGCGACAGGGCAATGGTGCCGATTTCGATGACCCGCATCGCCGGGCGGATCTCCATGAGCGCGAAGATGCCGAGGGTATGCCGGCCGGCAACATCACTGACGGCATAGAAGCACGGGTCGGCCGACGCCGCCCGTGCCGCGAGCCACTCGGCAAATGCCGGCCCATCGGCGAACGGCCCGGCGGCCATGTAGGTCCACACGGCGTCATGGCCGGCGAATGCCTGCCAGAGACTCTCGCCGTGACGCGCGGCATCGAGCTTCTCGATGCGGGCGAAGCGCCCAGCGAGCGTAACCGGTCCGGGGCGCGACGCCGGTGTGGCGTCGACGAGCCCGCCGAGCGGCGACGGAGCGGCGTTCATGCCCCTCCCCC
>JBEHXS010000134.1:0-7352 GCA_048498575.1 Pseudomonadota bacterium | reverse complement strand
TGCTTTCCAGATGGAGGTGATCTTCGCCGACCATGCCGGCCGCACGCGCGCGGACCACGCCTACGTGCCGTTAGAGGATGTGCTCCGGCGGAGCGATGTGATCACGCTGCATCTGCCGCTGACCTCGGCAACGCGCAACATGATCGGCCGCGCCGAGTTCGCGCAGATGGCGCGGCGGCCGCTCCTCATCAATACAGCCCGCGGCGGCCTGGTCGACGAGGTCGCGCTCGGCGAGGCGCTGGCGAGCGGACAGATTGCCGGCGCCGGTTTCGACGTTGCGACCAGCGAGCCGCCGCCTGCCGATCACCCGCTCATGAAGCTGACGGCGCTTCCGAATTTCCTGCTGACGCCGCACGTCGCTTGGGCAAGCCGTGAGGCGATCCAGTCGCTGGCCGATCAGCTCGTCGACAACATCGAGGCATTCCAGCGCGGCCAACCGGTCAACGTCGTCTCGAAGAAATGAGTTGATAGCGATAGTATCGACGAAATCAGCTACGGCGCATCGCCGACCACTGCGATGCACTCGATCTCGTACTTCAGCGTGCCCGACAGGCAATTCGTGATGGTCGTGCGGGCCGGATACGGCTCAGTGAAATATTCGCGATAGATGCGATTGTACTCCGGCACGTCCTCGGGCCGCTGAATGTAGTTCCGCGTCTGCACCACAAGGGCGAGGCCGCTGCCGCAATCGTCGAGGATTCGCTTAAGGTTGGCGACGGCGCGGCGCATTTCACCCTCGAAGCTATCGTCGACGATCTTGCCGGTGGCATCCACCGATGCCTGGCCCGAGACGAACAGCAGATTGCCGACGCGCACGGCCGGGCTGAACGGCAGGTGTGAGCGCGGCGTATGCGGGCCGGACGGATACGAGATCATGAGCCAGCGACCTGATCGAGCGGATAGATGGGGTGGCGGAGCCGGCGATAGGGCAGCGCGCGAATGTCGCTCGTGCAGGGGCCGGGCGTGCGGACCGTGTAACTCGCGCCGGCGATCGGGTCGTAGGCACGGCGATGGGCGACGGCCGCCTTTACGCCGATGACGCGCATCGCCGAAGGCTCGATGCCCTGGCTGCGCAACTGTCCGAGATCGAACGGCGGGGTCTTGAGGCTGGTGAGCAGGATTGTGATCCCACCATGGCGGACGACGGCGCATGGTCCCATCTCGATGTGGCGGCCCTGGGAGGCGGCGAGATGGCTCTGCACGTCTTCCAGATCGAAACGGCCGTCGCTTGTGCTCACCAGTTCGACGTCCAGCATCACCGGGCCGGCGTCGAGACGCGAGCCCTTGCCGCCGATCGAGAGGCGGCGGCCGCCGGCGATTGCATCAGCGACCGCGGCCGGGTCGTTGATGATGACGCAGGCGTCGCGGGTGTCTGCCTGCAGCAGGGCGCGCAGCACGCCGGTACCATCCCCCGGCGCGCCGCCGGCGACATTGTCGGAAGGCTCGACCAGAATCGCCGGCCCATCCGCAGGCGGTAGCGAACGGAGCACAATGGCGGGATCGTATTCCTTGGGGTAGCCGTTGTCGCGACGCCGCGTCGCCTCGGCGGCAAGGCGCTCCAGTGCCGCGCGGGCGGCGCTATCGGGCGCTGTTCCGACAGTCGAAAAACTGACGCCCGCATCCGGGACGTCGCCGAAGGCGAAGCCCGCCACGACGTTGACCGCCCATAGATCAGGATTCTCGCGCTCGATCCGCCGCGCGAGCGCCTCGAGATCGCGCATCGGCGAGTCCGCCGTTCCGGTACCCGTCGGCGGCCAGATGATCGGCGGGTTGAGGCGATGCATGCGCGGACGCTCACCCTCGATCAGGCAACGACGGAGCAGTGCGCCGCCGCGCACGCCGCTGGTGCGCGCGTCGATATGCGGATTCTCGCGGTAGCAGACGAGGCCATCGGCATTACGGCTCATCGCTTCGGTGAAGTTGGCGTGCAAATCGAACACGCCGAAAAGAGGCACCCGGCCAAGGCCGGGGATGCCGCGCAGCCGCGCGATCAGCTCGCCTTCGGCGTCTTCCAGCGCCTCGGTCACCATGGCACCGTGGAGCGACAGAAACACGGCATCGACGTCATCCGAGGCCGCGCGTCGCGCCACCGGCTCGACATCGCCCCAGAACGCCTCGAAGACATCGGCGGTGACGATGCCGGACGGCATCGCCGTGTAGGCGACCGAGGGAATGACCGTCCACCCCGCCTCGTCGGCGGTCTCCAGGAACCCATCGATCTGCGAACCATCGCCGCGGCGCGCGAGCAAAGCCGCTCCGCGATCAATGCGGAAATCGGCCAGCGTCGTGCGATCGTCGGTGAAGCAGTGGGTCTCGTGAAACAGACCGGCGAGCAGGACCTGCGTCACTGCCGCCTCTTCTCGACCGCCTTGAGCAGCGCTTCGCCGATGCGGCGCCGGAGATCGGCCGTCATCCTGCCTTCGGGCACCGAGACGGAAATCGCGGCTGCCAGCCCGAGCTCGTTGTCGAGCGGCGCACCGAGGCAGACCACGCCGAGATCGTTCTCCTGATCGTCGACGGCCAGTCCCTTCCGGCGCGCTTCGGCAATTGCGGCAGAGAGCGCGGCGCGATCGCGCACCGTATGCGGCGTGCGCTGCTCGACGCGCGTCGCGGCGATCAGGGCGGCGGCCTGTTCTTCCGGCAGGCGCGCGACAATGGCGCGGCCGAGGGCGGTCGAATAATAGGGGTCGCGCTCACCTGGCTTGACCTGCCAGCGCAAATTCCGCGTCGTCTCGATAACATGGACATAGTGGACGTACTGTCCGTGCAGGACGCCGAGATTGACGGTCTCGTTGAAGCGCTGGTGCAGAGCCTGCATGGCGGGCAGCGCGCGCTCGACGAGGTCGGAGAAGCTCGCGCCGCGCGTCAGCCTGAGCAGGCGCGGCGTCAGATGATAGTCGCGGCTCGTGGCATCGTGGCCGACGTAGCCGAGCTCCGTCAGCGTCTGGAGAATGCGATGGGCGGTCGGTTTCGGCACGCCAGTCGCCGCGACGAGGTCCTTGAGCGAGATGGCCTTGCCGGTCTCGCTCATGGCTTCCAGCGCGCGGAACGATTTCTCCAGCACGGCGATCGGCATCAGGCCATTTCCTTCAGCACGCGCTCGGCCGTGTCCAAGGCGAGGTCGATGTCGGCTGCCGTGTGGGCGGCGGACACGTACCAGAGGCCGCGCTCGATCAGGCGCACGCCCTCCGCCAGCATGCGGCGACAGAATTCCTGATAGCGCGGACGGTCGTAATCCAGCACGTCGTGATAGGCGCGGACCTGCTTTCGCTTCGTGAAGCCCATGTGGAACATGGGCCCGGGCCCCTGAATGAGGATAGGCAATCCCGACCGGAGCGCGACTGCCGACAGGCCGTCGCGGAGCCGCTTGCCCATGGCGACGATGTGGCGATGGGCGGCGCGGTCGTCGCGTTCGAGGATGTCGACGGTGGCGAGCCCGGCAGCGACGCAGGCGTTGTTGCCGTTCATGGTGCCGGCGTGAGTCACCTCGTTGCGCGCCAGCGGGCCCATGAAGCGCTCGCGGCCGACGATCGCTGCCAGCGGCAGGCCGGAGCCCAGCGCCTTGCCGAACATCGCGAGATCGGGAGTGACGCCGTAGTAGCCCTGCGCGCCGGAGAGATCGAGGCGGAAGCCGGTGATGATCTCGTCGAAGATAAGCGCAACGCCGAACTCGTCGGCAAGATCGCGCAGGCCTTGCAGATAGCCCTCGTGCGGCTCGATGCAGCCCTGGTTGCACATGACCGGCTCGGTGATGATCGCGCCGATCTCCTTGCCCTGTCGCACCAGCGTGTCGCGCACGATCTCGAGGTCGTTCCACGGCAGGGTCACGACCGACGCGGCGAGGTCGGCCGGGATGCCACCGCCGGAGGGGACGGGATGCGTCGGGTCGTTCAGCGCCGCCGCCGGCGGCGAGACGCTGAACGACACGTTGTCGAACCAGCCGTGATAGTGGCCGATGAACTTGATGAACTTCGGCCGGCCGGTGACGTAGCGAGCGAGCCGCAGCACGGCATGGGCGGCTTCCGAGCCGCTTGAGGTGAACCGCACCAGCTCGGCGCAGGGAATGAGACGCTGCAGCGCCTCGGCCAGCGCCAGTTCGTCGGCGTGCTGGCCGGCATAAAGCTGGCCGCGGGCGAACGCCTTGCTCACGCGCTCGACCAGCTCCGGATTGGAATGGCCGAGGATGCACGGGCCCTGCGACAGCGTGAAATCGAGCAGCTCATTGCCGTCGACGTCCCAGATGCGGGCGCCTTCGGCGCGGTCATAGAACATCGGGTGCGGGATGCTGAGCGCGCGGAACTGACTGGTGACACCGCCCGCCATGACGGTCTTGGCGCGCTCGAACAGCACGCGCGACTTGCCGTAGCGATCCTTGCCGAGCGTCGCCGATTCCGTCGCCAGATCCATTTCGTCCATCTCCTTGCCCGGCATCCTATCGTTTCGCATCGCGCAACGCAAATTTCACAGGGTGGAACGCATTTGACGGTCGGCAGCCGTCGGGATAGGCTCCGCCCCATGCAGAAGGAGCCGCCGGTGAGCGCTGGAACCCGCGTGCGTCAGGATGCGCTGGCCGGCCTTCGCGACCTCCCTCTCGATGTCGCGGTGAAGGGCATTCCGCCGCACGGGCTGCCGCTGAAGCTCGGCGAGATCGGCGCGCGCGGCTGGAGCCTTCTCGGCGGCGATCTCACCATGCCGGTCGCCACGCTGCGCCGTTCCACGCTGGAGGCGAACAGCCGCTGGATGCGCGCCTTCATTGAGAAGAACGGCCTCGCGATCGCGCCGCACGGCAAGACCACGCTTGCCCCGCAACTGTTCGACCTGCAGGAGCGCGATGGCGCCTGGGCGATCACGGTCAGCAATGTCCAGCAGGTGGCGCTCTGCCGGCGTTTCGGCTTCGACCGCATCCTCATCGCCAACCAGGTCGTCGGCCGAAGCGAGATCGACTATCTCGTGAGCGAGGCGGCGCGCTCGCCGGCGCTCGAGCTGTTCTGCCTCGTCGACAGCGAGGACGGCGTAAGGAGGTTCGCCGCCGCCGGCAAGGACGCCGCCCGCGTCGGCCTGCTGATCGAGGTCGGCGTCCCCGGGGGCCGCACCGGTGTCCGCGATCTCGCCTCGGCGCTGACGCTGGCTCACGCAATTCGCGCCGCCGGCCTCTCGCTCCGCGGCATCGAAGGTTTCGAGGGCGTGCTCAAGACACCGGGCGAGGTCGACGTGTTCCTCGACCGGCTCGCCGAGGTCACGGCGGCGTGCCGCGCCGAGGGACTGTTCGTTGCGGGACAACCGATCATCGTCTCGGCAGGCGGAACCGCCTACTACGACCGCGTCGCCGCGCGCCTCGGTCCACGTCGGGATGCTACCGTCAAGATCGTGACGCGCAGCGGATGCTACCTGACGCACGATTCCGGCGGCTACGACCACGCCTTTCACGACATCGCCGCGCGCGACGATAATCATTTGCTTCCCGAAGGCGGGCCGCGCCCGGCGCTGAACGTATGGACGTACGTGCAATCGCGGCCCGAACCCGGCCTTGCCATCCTCGCCATGGGGCGGCGCGATGTCGGCTTCGATTCCGGCCTGCCGACGCCGCTGTTCTGGTATCGCGGCGGGACGCACGATCAGCCTGTCGCTATCGCCGACGGCCACACGGTCACCGCGCTCAACGACCAGCACGCCTACATGACGTGCCCGGCCGACAGCCCGCTTGCCGGCGGCGACATCGTCGGCTTCGGCATCTCGCACCCGTGCACGACGTTCGACAAATGGCAGGTGCTGTTCGTGATCGACGACGACTATCGCGTGGTCGATGCCATCAAGACTTTCTTCTAGCGGGAGAGCATCCGGCTCATGCGCGTATTTGCAGCTTCGCTGGCCACGGAAACCAACACTTTCTCGCCGATTCCGACCGACCTTGCCGCCTTCAAGGAAAGCTTCTATGCGCCGCCCGGACAGCATCCGGACACGCCGACGCTGTGCAGTGCGCCGATGGTGGTCGCGCGCCGCCGGGCCAAGACTGACGGATACACGCTGATCGAGGGAACCGCGACGTGGGCGGAGCCTGCCGGCATCGTCGCCCGCGCCACCTACGAGGGGCTGCGCGACGAAATCCTCGGCCAGCTCAAGGCGGCGCTGCCGGTGGACATCGTCATCCTCGGGCTGCACGGCGCCATGGTCGCGCACGGCTACGACGACTGCGAGGGCGACCTCCTCGAGCGCGTCCGCGCCATCGCCGGGCCGAAGGCGATCATCGCCGCCGAGCTCGACCCGCACTCGCACCTCAGCGCCAAACGGCTGGCGAACAGCGACATCCTCGTCACCTTCAAAGAAGTGCCGCACATCGACTTCGCCGACCGCGCCGAAGAGGTCGTCGACCTCGCACTGCGCGCGGCGCGCGGCGAAATCCATCCGGTGACCTCGGTCTGGGACTGCCGCATGCTCGACATGCTGCCGACCAGCAAGCAGCCGATGCGCGGCTTCGTCGACCGCATCAAGGCGCTGGAGGGAAAGGACGGCGTCCTGTCGATTTCCGTCATCCACGGCTTCGGCGCCGCCGACGTCGCCGATGTCGGCATCAAGATGCTGGTCATCACCGACAACCAGCCGGCCAAGGGCGCGGCGCTCGCCGAGAAGCTCGGGCGCGAGCTGTTCGCGATGCGCGGCACCACCGGCCACACCATGCTGGGCATCGATGAAGCCATTGACGCGGCGCTCAAGGTCGAGGGCGGCCCCGTGGTGCTCACCGACGTCTGGGACAATCCCGGCGGCGGGACCGCCGGCGACGCGACCTTCGTGCTGCGCCGCTTCATCGAGCGCGGCATCGAGGATGTCGCGTTCGGCACCATCTGGGATCCGATGGCGGTGAAGCTCTGCATGGCGGCCGGCGAAGGCGCTGTCCTGCCGCTCCGGTTCGGCGGCAAGGCGTCGCCGCATTCCGGCCAGCCCGTCGACGCCGAGGTGACGATCACCAAGGTCGTGCCGCACGCCTTCCAGCACTTCCGCGACAGCATCGTGCCGCTCGGCGACAGCGCCGCGATCCGTTTCGGCGGCATCGACGTCATCCTGAACAGCAACCGGGCGCAGTCGTTCGAACCCGACCTGTTCTCCAACCTCGGCATCGACCCGCTGGCGAAGAAGATGCTGGTCCTGAAGTCGGCCAATCACTTCTACGGCGCCTTCTCCAAGATCGCGAAGGCGGTGATCTACATCGACGCCGGCGGCCCCTACCCCGGCAACCCGCGCACGATTCCCTACCGGAAGATCCGGCGCCCGATCTGGCCGCTCGATCCCGATCCGCATGGCGATGCGGCCTAGGCGCCGCGCGCCTTCTTCTTCCGGCTCTTCTTCTCGGCCTTGAC
>JBEHXS010000133.1:0-7494 GCA_048498575.1 Pseudomonadota bacterium | reverse complement strand
AGGCCGGCGATGACGCGATCGACCGCCGGCTGGACCGGGGACCGTGCCGCGGGTGTCGCCGTTTTCATGCGGTCGCACATATCAGATATGTATGCGCTGTCAACGCGATGGGAGCCTATTCCGCGATGGCCAGGAGCGCCCGTGCGTGGCGCGTTTACGGCTGTGGCGCGGTCGCTGTTGGACCCTTGGCGGAGTGGGTGTGCCGTATGCTTTACACACCTATCTGATTCCCATAACGTCGAAGACAGCGCGAATGCGCTGCATTCCAGGGAGGAATTTCAATGACAAACAGGTTCGTGCGGCCAGCCATTCTGGCCGCGGCCACCGTGGCATTGTCGCTTGGCGGCATGTCGGTGGCCTTCGCTGCCGATCCGGTTGCGAAGTGGTGCTCGGGCGTGAAGATTGCGGCCTTTCCGGGCGGCCCGCAGGGCGGCGTCTTCGCCAACAACGTCTACAACGGCTACAAGCAGGCGGAACTCGATCTCGGTCCCACCGTCACCTACTACTTTTCGAATTGGGATCCGAACATGATGATCAGCCAGCTCCAGCAGGCGATCGCGACCAAGGTCGACGGCATCGCCTTCATGGGGCACCCGGGCGATGACGCCTCCGATCCGCTGATCGACCAGGCCTATGCGCAGGGCATCGTCGTCACCAGCACCAACACGGCATTGCCTAATGCGGAAGCCAAGTATTCCGCGCAGGGCTTCGGCTATGTCGGCGCGCCGAACTACAAGGCGGGCTTTGCGCTCGGCGCCGAGGCGGCCAAGCGGGCCGGCCTCAAGAGCGGCGACAAGGCCTTCGTCTGGGGCCTGAAGGCCGCCGGCGGCGACCGCGGCCAGCGCACGGTCGGTGTCATCGACGCGCTGAGCAAGGTCGGCGTCAACGTCATCTACCAGGAGATCGACGACGCGACCAACGCCGACCCGAACGCCGGCACCGCGACGTTCGTCGGCGTCATGAAGGCCAATCCCGACATCAAGCTCGTGGTCACCGACCACGGCGGCCTGACCTCGAACGCCGGCGTCTACGCCCAGGCGACGTCGCTGAAGCCGGGCCAGGTCTTCTTCGCCGGCTTCGACCTGTCGCCGAACACCGCCCAGGCGGTGAAGAGCGGCTACGAGAACCTGGTGATCGACCAGCAGCCCTACCTGCAGGGCTACCTGCCGATCCTCAACATCTGCCTGACCAAGAAGTACGGCTTCTCCGGTCTCGACATCAACACCGCCGGTGCTTTCGTCGACGCCCAGAACGTCGACGCGATCACCCCGCTCGCCGCGCAAGAGATTCGCTAAGCGGACGGCGGCAGACGACTATTGTGGGCGGGGCCGTCGCGGCCCCGCCTGTTTCTTTGCGGAACCAACCGACAATGACCGAAGCACAGGGGAGCGAACGCGTCCCCGTCATCGAACTCCGGAACGTTTCCAAGACTTTCGGCGAAGTGCGCTCGCTCGCCGACGTCAACTTCAAGGTCTATCCCGGCGAGATCGTCGGCCTGCTCGGCGACAACGGTGCCGGCAAGTCGACGCTGGTCAAGACGGTGATGGGCTATCACCGCCCCGACGCCGGCGGCGAGATCTTCTTCGAAGGCAAGCGCATCGAGGACTGGTCGGTGGCCCGCGCCCGCGGCCTCGGCATCGAGACCGTCTATCAGGAGCGGGCGCTGTGCGAGAAGCAGCCGATCTGGCGCAACATGTTCATGGGGCGCGAGCCGCGCACGCGCTGGGGCCTGCTCGACGTCGCCAAGATGCGCAGCGAATCCGCCCGCCTGATGAGCGAGCACATGGGCTTCACCTCGGCGGCGGTGCATCCCGACAACGTCGTCATGACCATGTCGGGCGGCGAGAAGCAGGGCGTCGCGATTACGCGCGCGCTCTATTTCGACGCCGAGCTCGTCATCCTCGACGAGCCGACGATGGGGCTCAGCCTCACCGAGACCAAGAAGACGCTGGAGTTCGTCAACAACATCAAGACCGCCGGCAAGTCGGCGATCTTCATCGACCACAACATCTTCCACGTCTATCCGGTGGTCGACCGCCTCTACGTGCTCGACCGTGGCCGCGTCGCCGGCGTCTACGACAAGCACGAGATCTCGATGGACGAGCTGATCGACCGCCTCTACCGCGTGGCGCGGTCGGGCTCGCTGGAGTAGCCGCGCATGACGAGCGAGACCATCTCGAAGGGCCCGCGCGGCAACCGCGTCGCGCCGCCTTCGGTCCTGCGCCGCTACGGCAGCCAGCTCGGCATCATCGGCGTCGGCCTCGTCATGTGGCTGGGCTTCGTCGTCGCCGCGCCGCGCGTCTTCACCGACATCGACATCTACCTTGCCTTTGCCCAGACGACGCCGCTGTTCGGCATCATCGCGCTGTCGCTGACCATCGTCGTCATCACCGGCGAGATCGACCTGAGCTTCCCGTCGATCATGGCGCTCGGCACGGCGATCTTCGCGCTGAGCACGACCCACCTGCACCTGCCGTGGTACGCCGCGCTGGTTCTCGCCTTCGCCACCGGTGCTGCCTGCGGCTGGCTGAACGGCGTGCTGGTCGCGCGCCTCAACATTCCCTCGCTGGTCATCACCATCGGCACGCAGTTTCTCTACCGCGGCGCCGAGCTCGTGCTGATGAACGGCTCCGGCGTGCCGTTCACCCAGCAGGCTTATCCCGAGATGCACGCCCTCCTGCGCGAGCCGGTGTTCAACGCGCTTCCCGTGCAGACCCTGTGGATGATCGCGGTCGCCATCGTGCTCTGGCTGCTGCTCAACCGCACGCGTTTCGGCGCGCACGTCTTTCTCGTCGGCGACAACCAGACCAGCGCCCGCCTGATGGGCGTCAACGTCGCCTCGGTGAAGACGCGCGCCTTCATCGTCGTCGGGATCACGGCGGTTCTCTGCGGGCTGATGACGTCGTTCTACGGCTACTATTTCTGGCCGACGACGGGCGACGGCTACCTGCTCAACACCATCGCCTCGGTGTTCCTCGGCGGCACCTCGGTGTTCGGCGGCACCGGCTCGATCGTCGGCACCCTGGTCGCCTCGTACATCATCGGCGCGATCAATGCCGGCATCGTCTCGGCTGGCGTCAACGCCTTCTACACGCAGTTCGCGTTCGGCCTGGTAATCGTCGTCTCGGTCGTGCTGCAGACGATCATCGAGCGGCGCGTGCGGCGCCAGAATATCGGCGGCCGGAGCTGACGGGCGGAAGCACAGGCCCTTCCCGCGGGAACAGAATCCGCGCCGCGCCGTTTGGTGCCTGAGGCATCAACGACGGAGCAAATCCATGGCCCGCAAATACTCCCCCGGCGCCGGCAAAAAGGTCGAACGCGCCATGCACGAGCGCAAGCGCGGCACGCTGAAGAGCGGCAGCAGCGGCAAGAAGGTGACGAGCCGCAAGCAGGCGATCGCGATCGGCCTGTCGGAAGCGCGCAAGGCCGGAAAGAAAGTGCCGAAGAAGCGCGCCAGCAGCCGGAAGTAGACCACGGTCCAAAGCCTGGTCGCCGACACCTAGCCGTCGGCGGCGATGAAGTGCGTGACCTTCGGTTCGCCCTCAAGCTGAAACTTCCGGGCGTATGACTGGATCACGAGGTCCGCGTTGGTGACGCGTTCGTGCTGGCGCAGATGCTCGATCCACGAGGCGACCAGAAACGTCTCCATGATCCGGCCGGGGTCGGCGACATCCTCGTAGACGCCCCAGCGATAAGCGCCATCGCGGCGGCGTTCCAGTTTGAGTTCCTGCAGGGCCTTGAGGAAGGCGGCGCGATCCTCGGGACGGACCCGATACTCAACAGTGATCAGCACCGGCCCGCGGTCGTCCTCGATGGGCTCCGTCGGAGCCGGCGCCGGCCAATGCATCGACGGCATCAGGTCGCCCGCTTCATCCCCCTGCAGCTTCCACCGCCAGGTGAGCGCGATCGCGGCGAGCATTCCGGCCGCGGCGACGTAATGGGCGGCGGGCAGTCCGAACTCGGTAGCGATCTGGCCCCAGATGACGCTGCCGATTGTCATGCCGCCGAAATAGACCGTCGTGAATAGCGCGAGCCCGCGCGCCCGCACCCAATCCGGCAGCGAAACCTGCGCCGATACGGTCAGCGTCGCGAGCACCGCAATCCACGAGATCCCGGCGAGTAGGCTGGCGAGGAATGCGGTGACCGGATCGCGGGCAACGGCGTAGAGCACCAGGCTGACGGCCGTGCCCAGCATGCCGGCCGCCATCAGGCGATCGGGGCCAAGCCTCGCTTTCAATCTCGACACCAGGAACGCGCCGCCGACCGCGCCGGCGCCGATGGCGCCGAGCAGAACGCCGTAGAGTTCCGCACCACCGGCAAGCCGGGTCTTCGCGACTAGCGGCAGCAGCGCCCAGTAGGCGCTGGCGAACAGGAAGAAGCCCGCCGACCGGATCAGGGTCGCGCGCAGCGGCGGACTGTTCCGGGCGTAGCGAAGCCCCGCGGCAATGGCGCCGCCGATGCGCTCGCTGCGCAGCGAACTGCGGTTGGTGTTGTCCGGCCGCCACCAGATCAGAGCGGCGATCACGCCGAGGTTCGAAACGGCGTTGACCACGAACGGCGACGCGATCCCGAGACCGGCAATCGCGGCGCCGCCGACAGCCGGCCCGATGGCGCGCGAGACGTTCACGCCGACGCCGTTCGCGGTCACCGCGGCGGCGAGATCCTTGCGTGGCACCAGCTGCGGAACCACTGCCTGCCAGGCCGGCGTCGTCAGCGCTCCGAACAGACTGATGACGAACGTGAACACCAGAAGATTGACCGGCGTGGCCAGACCGAGCCAGACCATGATCGCGAAGAGCGCGGCGAACACGGTCGTCAGGCTCTCCAGCACGAGCAGGAATTTGCGTTTGTCGAAGACATCGGCGAGAGCCCCCGCCGGCAGCGCAAACAGGAAGACGGGGAGCGTGCTGACCGCCTGCACCAGCGCGATCAGAACCGCATTCTGGGTGAGGGTCGTCATCAGCCAGGCCGACGCGGCGTCGTACATCCAGCTGCCGACGTTGGACACGACCGTCGCCGTCCAGATGATCACGAACGTGCGGTGCAGGAATGCCGCGCGAAAGGACGTCGGTGCTGGCTTAGAATTAGGTGCCGGACTCATTTGACCGCCGGAGTGCCATGCGCGTGGCGGCCATCATAGCCGAGCGGCCCCGTCCGCGGCGATGGTGAGCAGGACGATGACGCGATCGTGCCAGCGACGCATCTTGGCCAATGGCGCGGGCGAGCGTCCCGATCACGGCTCCGCCGTGCCGGCTTGGCAAAGCCAGGCGATCGGCGGTCAGTGCGCCGGCGTCCCGTGGCCTTGATCGCTCAGGAACGGCGGCAGGCCGAACCGATCGAAAAGCGGCTTTGCGCCCGGATCGCCAAAGGCGGTGAGGGTCGACACGGCGCCGCCGTCGAGCGTCAATACGTGAAGCGAATGGGCGAACCAGCGCGGTTCGGCGCCGGTGCGCTCGTAGACGGCGAACGCCGGCTGCCCGTTGGCGCCGGTCGGCAGGAGGCGCAACCCACCGCATGAGGCCCAGGCCGCTGCAAAGAAAGTGCGGATCGCCCCCCGCCCGGAGAACCACTGCAGCCACGGCGGCATGGTGTAGGTCGCGTCCTCCTTGAGCAAGGTGATGAACCCGTCGAGATCGTGCCCCTCCCATGCGCGCAGGTACCGCTCGAGCAGCTGCTGCTCAGCCGGCCTGGTCGACGGCAGCGCCGCCGGCCGGCCCGCCGGATAGCGCCGCGCCAGTGTTCCGCGCGCCCGCTGCAAGGTGCTGTTGACGGAGGCGGTCGAGGTGTCGAGCAGCCCCGCTGTCTCACCAGCCGACCAGCCCATCACGTCGCAGAGGAGGAGGGCGACGCGCTGCCGCGGCGGCAGCTGCTGGATCGCCGCGATGAAGGCGAGTTGCACCGCCTCGCGCGCGGCATAGCGGGCCTCGGGGCCGGGCGCTTCGTCCGCCACCAGGTCGATGTCGGAATCGGGGAACGGCTCGAGCCACGGCAGCTCGCTCGCCGGGGCATCGGGCAGCGCCGGCGAAGCGGCGGCCGGCGCACGCTGGTCAGGCAGCAACCGGCCGGCGCGCCGGCGCGCGGAGAGAGCGTCGAGGCAGGCGTTGGTTGCGATACGGTAGAGCCACGGCCCGGCCGCTGCCGCGTCATCGAGGCTGCCAAAGTTCCGCCACGCCCTGAGGTAGGTTTCCTGCACGACGTCCTCGGCCTCGTGGACCGAGCCGAGCATGCGGTAGCAGTGGACGCGCAGCGCCCGTCGGAACGGCTCCGCCAGCCGTTCGAACGTGCGGCTCGAACGATCCGAAACGATCTCCGCCGGGGGCAGCGACGTCATTGTCATGGGCTAGACATTAGGGCTCCCGAAGCCCGCTGCAACCGGCGCCGGGGTCGAGCCGGCGCCGGGGTTGCGCGCTACTCGGCCGATGCGCCAGCTACCTGCTTTTCGGCGTTGGGCTGGCCCCTGCCGACGGCGATGAGGTTGCGGAGGCTTTCGCCAATATAGAAAGCCCACGCCCCGGAACAATCGCCGTAGCACTCGACGCCGGGCGCGAGGCCGCGATGGGTGAAGCGGAGCTCGGTCCTGTCCCCCGCGCGGGCGATATCGAAGACGATATCGGTGCCGTTCCACTCCTGCTTGTCGCGGACGAAGGCAATGCGGCTGTCGGCGACGTTCCAGACGACGCGCTGTCCCGGCACAAATTCGGTAACCTTCTGGCGGCTCCAGTGCATGTCCTTGTAGCGGTAGGTGAACTCGGCGCCGAGCCGGTCGGTTTCGCCCTCGATCTCGCCCGACCACCAGGCGCGCACGTTGATGACGGCGGCGAACACCGCCTCCGGTGATTTTTCCGAGGTGATCGAGATCGTGTAGTCCTGGTTGCTCATGACGTTTGCTTCCGTGTGACGGGGTTGTGGCTGGCGATCAGGCGGTGACGCCGTCGGTCGCCGGGACGAAGGCAGTGAACTGGCGCTCGAGCGTCTTGGTCGGGCTCGCGTGCCAGCCGGCGGCAAGAAACTGCGTGGCCTCGTCCGGGAAGATTTCCTCCTCGCCCCGCGCCAGACCGGCGATGATGCTGCGCGCCGCCGCGGCCGCCGGCGTCTTCGGGACGTCGAGATCGCGGCTCATGTCGGTGTCGATCGGGCCGAGCACGGCGGCGTGGACCGACACGCCCTGCCTGGCGAGGATCGCGCGCAGCGATTGCGTCAGGCTGAACGCGGCCGCCTTCGAGATCGAATAGCCCGGCATGACCGGCAGAGCCGACACCGCGACCAGCGAGAGATTGTTGAGGACGGCCCCGTGCGACCGGCGGAGATGCGGCAGGAAGGCTCCGGTTACCCGCAGCAGCCCGAGCAAGTTGACCTGCAGGTGGCGTTCGACGACCGCGACGTCGCTAAGATCGTCGAACGCGCCGATGCCGGCGTTGTTGATGAGGAGGTCGAGCGCTTCGACCTCGCCTGCCGCCCGCTCGATCTCGTCCGGCCTGGTCACGTCGAACGACA
>JBEHXS010000132.1:0-7507 GCA_048498575.1 Pseudomonadota bacterium | reverse complement strand
GCGCGCGGATTATAAGCCGGCGGCCGCGCGGTCAAGCAATGATGTCCGGCAACAGGCGGTCGTCGAGCGAGGTAATCCGGTCCTTGAGGGCGAGTTTCCGCTTCTTCATGCGCTGGATCTGGATCGAATCGGGACGCGCCGATTCGGTCATGGCGGCAATGGCGGCGTCGAGGTCGCGGTGCTCCTGCCGCAGCTCCGCCAGCTCCCGGCGAATCTCGCGCTCTTCTTCCTCGCTCAGGCGCCGGCCTCCGGAACCCATGAAAAAATCCTACCACGCCAACCGCTTGCCCTTGAAGGCGGGGGCCTGAGGCAACATGTCAAAAAAAGGCCCGGTTGACGGTCCGCAATGCTGCTGTCGTGTGGTTCGACAGCCGTCCGGCTCCGTGCCACACTGATGTCGCTAGTCAACAGGGAGGCCCCCGCTGATGACTATGGAAACCCACCTCGCAGAGCTGGAACGACGCCATGAGGCGTTGGAGCGCGAAATCGAGGATGCGTTGCAGCATCCCGGTATCGACACGCTGACGCTCACCGAGCTGAAGCGCAAGAAGCTCTCGCTGAAAGACGAGATCGAGAAACTGAGAACATACTCAGTGCATTAGCCTCGACCGGCAGGCGGCCAATTCGCACCGCCTGCGCCTGACATCGAGGGCTTCAGCCCCGGCCTGCCGCAAATCGGTGCGGGCGGCCGGTCGGGCGGGCGGGATCGTCGCCGCTCGCGGCAGCTTCCCGGCCGGTTCGACTTGATCGAAGCGGCGATCGATGGCACCCCGACCTCCAGGCGGAGGCTTTCCGAGGTGCCGGGATTCTCGATTCTGGGCGTGCCGTTCGAGTTCGTCCTGTTCGCGGCGACGCTCATTGCGGTCGCGGTCTTTCACGATCGCACCCTGACGGTCGCGATCGTCGGTCTGGCGGCGATCGTCGTCTACAAGCTCGGTTTCGGTTTTGCCGAGGGTCCCGGGTTCGCGGGGCTCTTCGCTCACCTCGCGCACGAATGGGTGGTGGTCGCGAACCTCGGGCTGCTGCTGACTGGGTTCGCGATTCTTACCCGTCATTTCGAGCAGAGCCGCTTGCCGGACCTGGCTCCGGACATCCTGCCGGACGGCTGGTGGGGCGGGCTGGTGCTGCTGGTGCTGGTGTTCGTGCTGTCGGGATTCCTGGACAACATCGCAAGCGCGCTCGTCGGCGCGACCGTGGCGCGGCATGTGTACAAGAATCGCGTCAGCGTCGGCTTCCTCGCCGCAATCGTGGCGGCGGCCAATGCCGGCGGCGCGGGCAGCGTCGTCGGCGACACGACCACCACGATGATGTGGATCGCCGGCAAGAGCCCGCTCGACGTGCTTCACGGATACGTCGGCGCGATCATTGCGCTCGCGGTCTTCGCGGTCGCGGCGGCCAGAGCGCAGGAAAAGTTCCAGCCGATGCTGCGCCGTGACGCCGGTGACATCCGCGCCGACTGGTGGCGGCTCGGCATCGTCGTGTTCATCCTGCTGGCCGCCGTCGGCGCCAACGTTGCCGTCAACCTCGTCTCGCCGGCGCTTTCCGACCAGGTGCCGGTGATCGGCATCGCCGTCTGGCTGGCGATCCTCTTGTCAGCGCTCGTCCGCAAGACCGATCTCCGCGTGCTCCGCGAAGCGGGGAAGGGGACGCTGTTCCTGGTTGCGCTCGTGCTGTGCGCATCGCTGATGCCGGTGCAGGGCTTGCCTCCCGCCTCATGGCAGACGGCCTTCAGTCTCGGCATCGTCTCGGCGTTCTTCGACAACATCCCGCTCACCGCGCTGGCGTTGAAACAGGGCGGCTACGACTGGGGCATCCTCGCCTTTGCCGTCGGGTTCGGCGGCTCGATGCTGTGGTTCGGATCGTCGGCCGGGGTCGCCGTCTCCAACATGTTCGAGGAAGCGAAATCGGTCGGTGCGTGGCTGCGCGGCGCGTGGTGGCTGCCGGCGGCCTACGTCATCGGCTTCTTCGTGTCCCTTGCGGTGCTCGGCTGGCGGCCGCCGGTCTAGCGCAGCCGCCAGCGTCCGCAGGCCTTTTCCGAAACAATGCTCGACAAATGCCGGGTTTCGGCGAGATTGCACGCCGTGGCCGCGATTCCGATCACGGCCCGGAAGCTTCACGTCGCCCCCCTTTGAGTCTCCTCCTTGCCCCTCCTTCGTGTCAGCCCGACTTTCGTCGCCCTCATCGTCGCCTCCGCCTTCTTTATGGAGAATCTCGACGGCGCGGCGATCACGATCGTGCTGCCGCAGATCGCCGGAACGTTTGTCATTACGCCGACGGCGGCCAGCCTCGGCATCACGGTCTACATGGTCAGCCAGGCGATCTTCATCGCCATCAGCGCGTGGGCGGCCGATCGCTTCGGGCCGCGCGACGTCTTCTGCTGGGCGATCGCCGTCTTCGTGATCGCGTCGGCGGTCTGCGGGCTCAGCCCGAACTTCTCGGTGTTCGTGGCGGCGCGTATCGTCCAGGGCGCCGCGGCCGCACTCATGTCTCCTGTCGGGCGCGTCATCGTGCTGCGCACGGCGCCCAAGGCCGAGCTCATGCGCGCCTTCGGCATCACGATCTGGCCGGGCCTCATCGCGCCGATCGTCGGCCAGCCGATCGGCGGTCTGATCGCGACGTACCTGTCCTGGCAGTGGATATTCTTTCTCAACCTGCCGATCGGTGTCCTCGGCATTGCGCTGCTGCTGGGCTGCGTCGACAACCGGCGCGAGGATCACAAGCGGCAACTTGACGTCGCCGGCTTCCTGCTCGCCGCTGCGTCGCTCTCTGCGCTGCTCTACGGCCTCGACCGCCTGTCCCACAACGTCAGCGACTGGGCGCTCGCCGGCGGTCTCCTGGTGGCCGGGCTCGCGCTCGGCGTCCTGACCATTCGCCGGGCGCGCAGCCACCCGACGCCGCTGGTCGATGTCGGGCTGGCCAAGATCCGCACCTTCGCCTTCACCTCGATTTCAGGCGGCACGCCGTTCCGCGTTGCCATGGGCGCGGCGCCGTTTCTCCTGCCGCTGCTCTTCCAGATCGGCTTCGGGATGAGCCCCTTCGACGCCAGCCTGCTCATGCTCGCCTATGCCGGCGCCAATCTGCTGATGAAGGCCGCGACGAACATGATCCTCCGCCGCTACGGCTTCCGCCGGGTGCTGGTGGTGAACGGCGTCATCACCGTCGTCTCGGTTCTCCTGTTCGCCGCGCTCGTGCCGGGCGTGCCGGTGTGGGCGATCGTGGCCGTGCTGGCGCTCGCCGGCTTCACCCGGTCGCTCCAGTTCACGGCGTTGAATACGCTGGCCTTCGCCGACATTCCGCAATCGGCGATGAGCGGGGCGTCGACCGTGCAGGCCATGGTGCAGCAGATCGCTTTCGCCTTCGGGATCGCGCTTGGCGCCGTCATCCTCAGCCTCAGCGCCGCCGTGCGCGGCAGCGCGACCGTGTCGGCGGTGGATTTCCAGATCGCGTTTCTGGTCTCTACGTTGATGACGGCCGCATCGATGCCGTGGCTGTTCGGCCTGGCGCATGACGATGGAGCCGAGATCAGCGGCCACGCCGCCGGCAGGCGCTGAACCGGCGCCCTTATCTCAGCGCCGATATTCCGCGGCGTCGTGCCGGTCCATGCGCTCGCGCAGCTCGGCTATGGAGAAGGTCGCCGACTTGCGCGCATAGTCGATCACCGACCGCTCCGATGCCATGAACTGATCGGCAATCCCGACCAGCTTCTCGAGGTCGACCTCCGGCGGGATGACGACGGCGCCATGCTCGTCGGCGTGGAGCAGGTCGCCGGGCCGCACGACCAATCCGCCGACCTTCACCGGGCTGTCGATCTCGACGAAGCGCACATTGGCGTGGCCGACGATCGGCCCGCCGGCGAACAGGCCGAAGCCGACCTCCTCGACCTGGCGGATATCGCGCACCGAGCCGTTGGTGATGACGGCGTTGCAGCCGAGGCGGCGGAAAATGGACGCGGAAACGTCGCCCCAGGCGCAGCCTCTGCCCGGCGGCTGGTCCATGTCCTGGCACACCATGATCGAGGGTTTCTTCTGGCGCTCGACATAGGTCCAGACCTGTTCCCAGCCGATACGCGCTCCACCCGGCTCGTACGGCTGCTCGGCCATGATGCGCCCGGTGACGGCGTAGCCGACGAAGGCTCCCAGCGCGGGCAGGATGCAGCGGATGCTGCCGTCCGTGTAGCCCTCCTGCCGCGGCCGCAGGCCGAACCGCTCGACGGCGTCGTAGACAATCGGCGAACGCAATTGGCGAAGCTTCTCGAAGACCGGTTCCATGTCGGGGTCCATGCTGGCGGGTGTCATTTCCAAAATCGACCGATGGCGGCGCTGTAGATCCTCGTCAGACGATGTCGAGGACGAGGCGGCCGAGGACTTCGCCGCGCCGCAGCCTGGCCAGCGCCTGGTTCACCTCGGCAAGCGGAGCGCGGTCGGTCACGATGGACCGGATCTTCCCGGCGGCCGCGAGGTCGAGGGCGGCGGCGAGGTCCTTCCGCGATCCGGCCCGCGAGCCGATGACCTCGATCTCGTTCTGCGCCAGCCGCTTGCCGCTGAGCGGCAATACGTCCGGCGTATAGCCGACGATCACGACCCGTCCGCCGGCAGCGACGGCGCCGAGCGCCGCGACCATCGTCTGCTCGGTCCCGACCAGGTCGAGGACGCAAGCGACGCCGCCGGCGCCGGCGAGGGTCTTCGCGGACGCGGCCATATCTTCGGTCGCGATCGCTGCATCGGCGCCCAGCCCTTTCGCCCATTCGCGCTTCGCGGCCGTCCGCTCGGCAACGATTACGACGGCGCCGGCAAGCTTGGCGTACTGGATGGCGAACGAGCCGACGCCGCCGGCGCCGATGACCAGCATTGTTTCGCCGACGGCAAGGCGCGAGCGCCGCACGGCGTGGAACGCGGTCAGGCCGGCGTCGCCGTGAACGGCGGCGTCGTGCCAGGCGACGCCGTCGGGGATGCCCACTACCTGGTAGCCCGGCAGCACGAGCTTTTCGGCGTAGCCGCCGTTGCAGTTCTTGACGCCGACGACGCCCGTCATGTCGGGGGCGAGCTGCTCGCGCTCGCTCTGAAACCAGCGGCTCTCTGGCGCGATCAGGAAATTGTATGCGAGCACGCGATCGCCGCGCTTCACTGTCGTCACGCGCGCGCCGACGGAATGCACGATGCCCGCCGCTTCGTGACCCATGATGAACGGCAGGTCGGGCGTGTAGCCGAATCCGTCGAGGAGCTTCAGGTCGGTTCCGTCGATGCCGCAGACCTGGACATCGATGACGATGTCATCGGGCCCGGCTTTCGGCTCGGCGACCTCCTCGATCGCGAGCGGGGAACCGAATGCCTTGAGGACCGCGGCTTTCATGCATCCGCCCTCCCGGCCGGCGATCGTCGATACGCCACGTCAGCCGAGACGGGTGGTTGCGGGCAGGGCCACTCCGGCGTCGCCGGCGGCCTTTGCCATCGCGTTCCACGTTGGCGCGTCGACGCGTATCGGAGCGCCGGGGACGTTGGCCGCGTGCTCGCGGTCGCCGGGCATCATCACCGGGCGATGCCTGTCGAGGGGCGGCGAGGCGCGGACGTGGTCGGACAAACCGCGCGCGAGGTCGGCGAAACCGGCCTGCGGGGCGATGGCAATCAGAGTCATGTCCGTGCCCTTGCGCGAGGTATCGTCGACGCGGTCGCTGTTCAGCAGCGTGGTCAGCACCTCGACGAGCAGGGCAAGCGCGGTTCCGCGATAGCCGAGCTCGCCGCCCAGCGGCTGGATGGCGCCCTTCGGCACCGCGTAAAGCACGTTGGGGTCGCGGGTTGCGTTGCCCTCGGCGTCGCGGAGGTAGCCGGGAGGCGCTTCGACCCTGCGATCGCGCATGACGCGGATGACGCCCTCGGGCGAGGTCGCCGTCGAGAAATCGGCAACCACCGGCGCCGCGCCGGCGACCGGCCACCCGGTCGCTATGGGATTGGTCGAGATGCGGCCGTCGCTTCCGCCAAACGGGGCGACCCAGTGTCCCGACGGAGCGCCGTTGCAGACGGCGATGCCGACCAGGCCGACCTCGGCGAGCGCCTCCGGATAGGCGCCGATGCGGCCGGTGTGGCCGAGATGGCGGCCGTTGATCATCGCCATGCCCGCCGAACGCGCCACCGGGGCCAGCGCCTCGACCATGAGCATGCCGACGACCTGGCCGAAGCCGCGCTCGCCATCCATCGCCAGCCGCGCCGCGGCGGTCTGGACGGCTTTCGGGCGCGCGCCGGGATTGATGATGCCGGCCTGCATCTCGGCGAGATACTGCGGAACGCGCATGACGCCGTGCGAGTGCAGGCCCATTGCGCTCGACGTGACCAGATGGTCCATGACGATGCGGGCGTGGTCGGGCAGGGCGCCGCCATGCTCCAGCAAGGCGGAGCCGAACTTCATCATCTCAGGCGCCGCTACCCCCACGGCGCCTGCCGTCGCTCCCGTATCAGCCATTGAACTTCGACCCTCCCGTCGTCCCTATGCGCGTTCGCTTTGCGAAACGCGTCGATGTTGGGCGGCCCTCCCGGCCGCCGTTCTCCAAATTCCCGATTTCTCGTCTCGCGTTTTCCTGTCTGCTCCCCGTGTTCCGGTTGGCGTCGCCTACGGTCCCGCGACGCGCGCGACCGGCGCAATGCTCGTTACCGTCGTGCGCGACGGCGACAGGACGTGGGTGATCACCTCGGCGGTCGCCTTCACCTTGTCGACCATGCGCAGGGCGCGCTCGCGGTTGGTGGCGGTGATGCCGACCGACGCGACCGGCTGGCCGGTGCTGTCGAACACGGGCGCCGCCACGCACCACTCGTTGGGGATGTGTTCCTGGTCGTCGAAGGCGTAGCCGCGGTTACGCGTCTCTTCGAGATCGGCGAGCAGCACGTCGACATCGACGATGGTGTTTGCCGTGTAGCGGGCGAGGGGCTGGGTGCCGAGCAGTTCGCGCAGCTCGCTTTCCGGATATTGCGCGATAATGGCCTTGCCCAGCGACGAGGAGTGAACGGGCGCGAGCTTGCCGAAGCGCGAATACATGTTGGGCAGCGACGGCTTCTCGACGCCGGCGAGGTAGAGCAGGTTGCCGTCGAAAATGACGCCGAGATTGACGCGTTCGCCGGCCTGCTGGGCCAGCGTGTTGAGATGAGGCAGCGCGGCGAGGCGGACCTTGTTGCTGTCGAGCTGCTGTGCCGCCAGCGGAAGAATCTTCAGGCCGATCTCGAAGCCGCGGCCGCTGCTCGACGTCTGGAGATAGTCGAGCTGCTTCAGCGTCTGCACCAACCGGTGGGTGGTGGTGCGATTGAGGTTCACGGTCTTGGCGATCTCGGCGACCGTCATGCCGCTCGAGGTCGCGACCGCCTCAAGCACACCCAGCGCCTTGACCAGCGTGAGGACCGCTGACGAGGAGCTCGGCTCTTTCTCCGGGTTGGAAGGTGACGCCATGGTGTTTGGGATTCTCGGTTGATGACCAAGACGTTCAAATAGCGAACCGGGCAGGTAGTGCAAGAGTACTGACCTTTCG
>JBEHXS010000131.1:0-7529 GCA_048498575.1 Pseudomonadota bacterium | reverse complement strand
GTCACCGGCGGGGGCAGCGGCCTCGGCCAGGCGATCGCCATCGGCTACGCGCAGGCCGGCGCGACGGTGATCGCCGCCGACATCAACGTCGCCGGCGCCGAGGCGACGGTCGAGGAGATCCGCGCGCAGGGCGGCACGGCGAGCGCCGTCGCGCTCGACGTGCGCGAGCGCGACCAGTGTTTTGCGCTCGCCGAGACGGTGCGGCGCGACCACGGCCGCGTCGACATTCTGGTCAACAGCGCCGGCTCCGCCCATCGCAGCCCGGCGGAGGATTTTCCCGAGGAGCGGTTCGATTTCATCATCGCCCTCAACCTCAAGGGCACATACCTCTGCTGCCAGGCGTTCGGCAGCGAGATGCTCCGCCAGAACAAGGGCAGCATCATCAACCTCGCCTCGATCGGGGCTTTCGTCGCCTACCCGTGGGCGAGCGCCTATCTCGCCTCCAAGGGCGGCGTGCTGCAACTGACGCGCAGCCTCGCGCTCGAATGGCGCGATCGCGGCGTGCGCGTCAACGGCATCGGGCCGACGCTGATGGAATCGCCGCTGGTCAAATCGGCGGCGCAGACCAGCTCGGTGACCAGCGATTTCATCAAGGGCCGCATGCTGCGCCAGCGGCTCGGCCTGCCGCGCGAGCTGATCGGCGCCGCGATCTTCCTCGGCAGCGATGCTTCCGAGCTGGTCACCGGGCACACGATCATGTGCGACGACGGCTACCTGGTGGCATAGCGATGGCGAAGATCACGAAGGCGCATCACACCGGTTTCACCGTCCGCTCGCTGGAGGCATCGATCGCCTTCTATCGCGACCTCCTCGGCTTCGAGGTGGCCTTCCAGTGGAATCCGCAGGCGCCCTACATCCGGGAACTGGTCGGCTACCCCGACGTCGATCTCCATGCCGCGGTGCTGCGCATCCCGGGCTCCGACGTCTTCCTCGAGCTGCTCGAATATCGCAACATCCCGGCCAGGACCGTCGACATGGCGAACGGCAACATCGGCAACGGCCACATCGCCTTCAACGTCGAGGGTCTCGATGCGCTCTACGAGCGGCTGACCAAGGCCGGCGTGCGCAGCGTGTCGCCGCCGGTGACGCCGACCGTCGGGCCGAACGCCGGCGGACGGGCCGTCTATCTCATCGACCCCGACGGATTTCGCGTCGAGCTGATTGAAACCGCGCGCTCTTTCGGTGATTACAAGCCGTGAGTGCACCCGCGTGAAAGCACAACGGACGGGAACGGCACCGAGACCGGCGGGACGCCCGACAGTGAAAGCTTCGCGCAAGGCGAGACCGGCGCAGGCGCCGAAGAACAAGCGGGCGACGATCCGCGACGTCGCGGCACGGGCGGAAGTCGACGTCAGCCTCGTCTCGCGCGTGCTCAACAATCACCCCAAGGCGAGCGCCTCGCCGGCAACGCGCGAGCGCATCCTGGAAGCGGCGCGCACGCTGGGCTACCAGCCGAACGTCGTGGCGCGCGGGCTGCGCATGGCGCGGACGTGGACGCTCGGCCTCATGCTGCCCAACCTCACCAACCCGATGTATGCGGAGATCATCCGCGCGGCCGAGCTCAGGGCGCGCGAGCGCGGCTACGGCCTCGTCTTCGGCACCCACACCGACGGCGAGGAGGACGCCACCTTCACGCGCCTCCTCCAGCAGGGGCGGGTCGACGGCCTGCTCACCGCGAGCGGCGTACACGGCGACGCCTTCCTGCGGCGCATAGCCAACGGCGGCTTCGGGCCGCTGGTGATGATCAACCGCCGTGTGCGCGGCGTTCGTCCGACCGTGATCGTCGACGACGCCGCGGGAGCGGCGCTGGCGATGGAGCATTTCGTCGAGCTTGGCCACACGGCCGTGGCCGGCATCTTCGGCCCGAGCGACATCGACACCACGACACGCCGGCGTGCCGGTTTCGCCGCGGCGGGCGAGCGCGCCGGCCTCAAGCCGCTGCTCATCGATGCCGAGGCGGTCGACGCCGAAGCCGGCGCGGCGGTGGCCGAGCGCATCTTCAAGCAGCACAGCGGCACGACGGCGATTTTCGCCTCGACCTTCGCCATCGGCATGGGCGTGCTGCGCACCGCGCGCCGCCTCGGCGTCGCGATTCCCGACCGCGTGTCGCTGGTCGCGCTCCACGACAGCGAGCTCGCCGAATACCTGACGCCGTCGCTGACCACGGTCGCGCTGCCGGTCGACGAGATGGCGCACCAGGCGGTCGACGTGCTCATCGCGCTGATCGACGGCGCCTCGCCGGACAGCGTCACCGTGCGCACGCCGCCGCAACTGAAACTGCGCGGCTCGACCGCGAAATTGCGCGATGTCAATCGATTGACTAGACCCCGCCGCCCGGCTTAAATCGACGATGCCAACGATCCCCACGACGACAATGGAGAACTGCCGGTGGCCCTGATGCGCATGCGCCAGGCGGTGCTGAAGGCGCTCGACGACGCCATGGCCGAGGATGGCAACGTCGTGCTGATGGGCGAAGACATCGGCGATGCCGGCGGTGCATTCAAATGCACCGAGGGCCTGATCGGGAAGTACGGCCGCGACCGCGTCATCGACACGCCGATCTCGGAGATGGGCTTCATGGGCGCCGCGGTGGGCGCCGCGATCTGCGGGCTGAAGCCGGTGGTCGAGATGATGTTCATCGAGTTCGCCGGCGTGGCACTCGACCAGCTCACGACCGAGGCGGCGACCATGCGCTACCTGTCGCGCGGCCGCCTGACCGTGCCGATGGTGATGCGCGCCTCGGCCGGCGCCGGACAGGGCTTCGCCTGCCAGCACTCGCAGATGCTCGACCATTGGTTCCGCGGCACGCCCGGCCTCAAGGTGTGCGTGCCGAGCGGCGCGCGCACCGCCTACGGGCTGCTGCGTGCGGCGATCGACGATCCCGATCCGGTGATCGTGCTCGAGCCGCGCATCCTCTACGGCGAGCGCGAGGAATTCGACGGCGACCCGGCGTATCGCATACCGCTCGGCACCGCCGAGATCGCCCGCAAGGGCCGCGACCTGACGCTGGTCACCGCCGGCGCGATGCTGAAAGTCGCGCTGGCGGCCGCCGAGAACACGAGCGCCGACGTCGAGGTGATCGACCTGCTCTCGCTCTCGCCCTGGGACCGCAAGACCGTCGCCGCCTCTGCGGCACGGACCGGCCGGCTGGTCACGCTCGAAGAGGCGCCGGCCGGAACCGGCTGGGGCGGCGACGTCGTCGCGGCCATCACCAGCGACGCCTTCGGCTCGCTCAAGGCGCCGCCGCACCGCATCACCTTCCCCGACGCCCCGATTCCGTACAGCGGCGCGCTCGAGAAGCGCTACCTGCCCGACCCGGCCTACGTCGCGGCGCAGATCGACACCCTCGTCAGCAGCGGCCGCGCGCCCCAGGCGTGGTGGAAGGAGGCCTCGTGACTCTCGCCAATTTCAACGCACCGGTGGCCCGGCGCGAGGCGCTGGAAAGCCGCCGCGAACAGCTCGTGCGCATGATGGAAATCCGCGCCGTCGAGGAACGCATCCAGCGTCTCTACAGCGAGGGCGAGATCCGCGGCAGCACGCACCTGGCGAACGGCCAGGAAGCGGTCGCGGTCGGCGTGGCGCGGGCGACGCGGCCCGACGACGTTGTCACCTGCACCTATCGCGGCCACGGCCATGCGCTGGCGCTCGGCGCCACGCCGCTGCAGGTGATCGCCGAGATCTGCGGACGCGAGGCGGGAGCGGCCGGCGGCGTCGGCGGCTCGATGCACCTGATGGAGCCTTCCGTCGGGCTGCTGCCGACCTTCGCCATCGTCGGCGCCGGCCTGCCGGTAGCGTGCGGCGCGGCGCTCGCGGCACGGACGCGCGGCACCGACAACATCGCGGTCGCGATCTTCGGCGACGGTTCGACCAACATCGGCGCCTTCCACGAGGCGATGAACTTCGCCGCGATCCGCAAGCTGCCGATGCTGTTCGTCTGCGAGAACAACCTCTACGGCGAATACACGCGCATCGACAAAAGCACGCCGGTCAGCGACCTCGCGGTGCGCGCGGCGAGCTATGCCATGCCCGGCATCATCGTCGACGGGCAGGACGTCGATGCGGTCGCCGCAGCCGTGGAGGCGGCCGCAGCGCGGGCCCGCAGCGGCGAAGGCCCGACGTTCCTCGAGATGAAGACGTACCGCTACTCGGGGCATTCGCGCTCGGACCCGGCGGCATACCGCCCTGCGGGGGAGCTTGCCGAATGGCAGAAGCGCGACCCGATCGATATTCTGGCCGCCCGGCTCGTCAGCGAAGGCGCGATCGGCGCCGGCGAGCCGGCCGACCTCGCCAAGGCGACGGCGGCCGCGGTCGAGCAAGCGACCGAAGCCGCGCTATCGTCGGCGCACCCGTCGCAGGACGCCATTCTCGCCCACGTCACGGGCGCCTCACCGGGAGAACACAACAGGTGGAATTTCTGGTCGAAATCGACGTCCAGTGGCCGCCCGACGGGGACACCGCCCGGCGCGACACGCTAGTCGCGGCGGAGGCGCGCCGCTCGGCGGAGCTCGCCGCCAAGGGCATCCTGAAGCGCGTCTGGCGCGTGCCCGGCCGCTGGGCGAACGTCGGCCTGTGGGAAGCGGCGGACGCCACCGCGCTCCACGAGGCGATCTCGTCCCTCCCCTTTTATCCGTGGCTCAAGGTCGTCGTGCGGCCGCTCGCCGCCCATCCGAACGATCCGGCACGGCGCTGACGGCCGGCCATGGCGCGTCCCGAGCCACCTCCCCGCCGCTCGTGCCTCACGGTGCCGGGCTCGTCGGAGAAGATGCTGGCGAAAGCGGCGACGCTCGCCGCCGACGAGATCGTCTTCGACCTTGAGGATGCGGTCGCGGCGTCCGCCAAGGGCGAGGCGCGCGAGCGCGTGGCGAAGCTTCTCGCGAGCGGCGACTGGCGTGGCCGCCGCGTCGCCGTCCGCATCAATGCCGTTGGCTCGCCGTGGTGGGAAGACGACATCAGCGCCGTCGCCGCGACCCGCCATCCCCGCCTTTCGCTCGTCGTGCCCAAGGTCGAGAGCCCCGATACGCTCGCAACGGTAGATGCCCGCTTGGCAAACGCCGCCGTCGGCGTGCAGGCGCTGATCGAGTCCGCCGCCGGGCTCGCCGCCGCCCGCGACATCGCAGCCTCGCGCGGACGGCTGGAGGCGTTGATCCTGGGCTACGCCGACCTCGCCGCATCGCTCGGCCGGCCAGCCGACAGCACGCAGCCCTGGCTGTTCGCCCAGGAGACGCTGCTGCTCGCGGCGCGCGCCAACGGCCTGCAGGCGATCGACGGCCCGTTCTTCGCCATCGCCGACGCCGAGGGGCTCGCCCGCTCGGCCGATATCGCGCGGCAGCTCGGCTTCGACGGCAAGTGGGCGATCCATCCCGGCCAGATCGCCGCGATCAACGCCGCGTTCACGCCGGGCGAGGCGGAGGTCGCCCGCGCCCGCGCGCTCATCGCCGCAATGGAAGACGCAGCCGGCCGCGGCCAGGGTGCCGCGACCTTCCAGGGCGGCATGATTGACGAAGCCATGCGCGTGGCGGCGTTGCGTACGCTGGCGCGCGCCGCGGCAGGGACAAAGCCATGACGGCGGTCGGCGGCCCGTTCTACGAGGACCTCGCGGTCGGCCGTCGCTTCGCCGATGCGCCCGCCGTTACCCTGACCGACGGCTTGGCCGCCGCGCATGCGGCCATCGTCGGCGGCCGCTTCGCGCTCGCCCGCGACCGCGAGCTTGCGCTCCGCGTCGCCGGCCGTCCGCTGCTGTCACCGGCGCTGGCATGGGATGTCGCGATTGGCCAATCGACGCTGGTTACCGAGCGCGGCATCGCCAACCTGTTCTATCGCGGGCTGCTGTTTCAACGCCTGCCTGCGGTCGGCGACACGCTGAAGACGGTGACGGTCATCACCGGACGGCGCCCGTCGGCGCCGCGGCCGGACCGCGGGCCGCGCGGGCTGGTGACGATGCGGATCACGACCGTCGATCAGGAAGGCCGCACGGTGCTCGACTTCCACCGCTGCGCGCTCTTGCCCGCCCGGCAGGCGCTCGCCGGCGGTGGGGAAGGCGAGGCCGAACCGCCGGAAGCGAACGCTTCGCCGGACATGGTCGCGCGGGCCGCGAGCGGCTGGGACCTCGCCGCCTTCGGCACGTCGTTCACCGACGCCGCCGCCGGCGTCGAGCCGGGCATGACCTACGAACTCGCCGGCGGCGATGTCGTGACCTCCGCGCCGGAGCTCGCGCGCCTCACCCTCAATCTTGCTGCGATCCACCACGACGCCACCGGCTCCGGCGCCCGCCTCGTCTACGGCGGCCACACCATCGGCCTCGCCGCCGCGCACGTCAGCCGCATCTTTCCGCGCACGGTGGCGATCCTGGCGTGGCAGAGCGCCGATCACCTCGGCCCGGTCAGCGAAGGCGACACGCTGCACAGTGCGGTGACGGTCGAGACGACCACGCCGGTCGCCGGCGGCACGCTCGCTCACCTGCGTTCGCGCGTCACCGCCACCGCCGGTCGCGACCAGCCGCGTCGCGATGTGCTCGACTGGCGGCTGACGGCGCTCGTCGCATGAGCGGGCCGATCCTCGCCGGGCTCCGGGTCGTCGAGGGCTCGGCCTTCGTCGCCGCACCGCTCGGCGGCATGACGCTGGCCGCGCTCGGCGCCGAGGTCATCCGCTTCGACCAGATCGGCGGCGGGCCGGACGCGCATCGCTGGCCGCTCGATGCCAACGGCAACAGCCTGTTCTGGGCCGGCCTCAACAAGGGCAAGCGCTCCGTCCAGCTCGCGCTCAACACCGCCGAAGGGCAGGAACTGGCGAGCGCACTGATCGCGCATGTGGGCACGTTCCTGACCAACTTTCCGGCGCGCGGATGGCTCGACTACGAGGCGCTGCGAAAACGCCGCGACGATCTCGTCATGGTAGCGTTGTCCGGCAACCGTGACGGCAGCAGCGAGGTCGACTATACCGTCAATCCCGCGATCGGCTTTCCGGCGATCACCGGTCCCCGCGGCGGCGAGGCGCCGGTCAACAGCGTGCTTCCCGCTTGGGACGTCGCCGCCGGCACGCTCTGCGCGGTCGGCCTGCTTGCCGCCGAGCGGCGCCGCGCCGCCACCGGCGAAGGCAGCCTGGTGCAGCTTGCGCTTTCCGACGTAGCGCTGGCAGTGACCGGTGCGCTCGGGCGCCTCGCGCAGGCCGATCTCGGCCTGGCCGCCGACAAGCCCGACGGCAACTATCTCTACGGCGCCTTCGGCCGCGACTTCGCGACAAGCGACGGCCGCCGCGTCATGGTGGTCGGGCTGACCGCCCGCCAGTGGCAGGCGCTCCGCACCGCCACCGCAAGCGGGCCGGCGATGGCGGCGCTCGCGGAACGGACCGGACTCAACCTCGACGAAGAAGGCGCCCGACACGCCGCGCGGGAGGCGATCGCGGCCATCCTCGAACCATGGTTCGCGGCACGGACGTTTGCCGACGCTTCGGCGGCGCTCGATGCCGCCGGCGCGTCGTGGGGGCCGTACCAAACGTTCGGCCAACTGGTGCGTGAAGACCCGCGCGCCTCG
>JBEHXS010000130.1:0-7569 GCA_048498575.1 Pseudomonadota bacterium | reverse complement strand
ACCTCGGAGGTGCCGATGCCGTGCGCCAGCGCGCCGAAGGCGCCGTGCGTCGAGGTATGGCTGTCGCCGCACACGATGGTCATGCCCGGCAGCGTGAAGCCCTGCTCGGGGCCGACGATATGGACGATGCCCTGCCGGTGGTCGAGTTCGTTGAAGTAGTCGATGCCGAACTCGACGGCGTTCTTCGCCAGCGTCTCGACCTGGAGCTTCGATTCCGGGTTGCTGATGCCGTGGCGGCGGTCGGTGGTCGGCACGTTGTGGTCGACGACGGCCAGCGTCTTGTGCGGCGCGCGCACCTTGCGGTGATGCATGCGCAGGCCCTCGAATGCCTGCGGGCTCGTCACCTCATGGACGAGGTGGCGGTCGATGTAGAGCAGCGAGGTGCCGTCGGCATCGGAATGGACGACGTGATCGTCCCAGATCTTGTCGTAGAGGGTACGCGGTTTGGTGGCGGTGGCCATGGCGATGTTCTCGGGAAGTGAAAAGCGGGTGCCCACGGAGGCGGCGGCAAGGCGTCTAGATCGCGCTAAGTCCGTCAACCGTCACATGGCGCGCCAGGAAGCGCCACGGCATGCGCACACGATCCGCCAGCCCCGCGAAATCGAAGGTTCCGCGAAGGTGACGGCCGGGGGCACGAGTGAAAACCGCGGTTTTCATGGAGGTCTAGATAGCAACCGGGCAGCAAAAGAACAATTGTGCACCGCCACAAACGAAAAGGGCGGCCGTTGGCCGCCCTCGGACGGACGCGCTGCGACGCCTTATGCCTTGGCCGGCCCGTTCGTGGCAGCCTCGACTTCTGCGACGCGCGTGTCCTGCTTCTCGGTAATGCGGGCCGACTTTCCGCGGCGGCCGCGCAGGTAATAGAGCTTCGCCCGGCGCACCTTGCCGCGGCGTATGACCTCGATCGAGTCGACCGACGGCGAGTAGAGCGGGAAAACACGCTCGACGCCCTCGCCGTACGAAATCTTCCGCACGGTGAAGTTTTCGTTGATGCCGCCACCGGCGCGCGAGATGACGACGCCCTCGTATGCCTGGATGCGGGTACGCGTGCCTTCCGTCACCTTGACGTTCACCTTCACGGTGTCGCCCGGCGCGAATTCCGGCACGGCCTTCCCGCCCATGATGGCGGCGGCCTGCTCTTTCTCGAGCTCCTGGATGATGTTCATCGGGGAGGTCCCTCTTCTTGATATGCCAGCGGGAAGCAGGCGCCTGACGAAGCGCGAGACCGTCCGGGCAAGCATTTCCCTTGGAAATTGGCCGGTGACATACCCCAATCGATCCGGGTTGTCGAGTAGCGCAGCGCTCACTTCTTGCGCCCCGTGAGAAGATCGGGGCGCCGCTCCCCCGTCAGCCGCTCCGCCGCAGCGCGCCGCCATTCCGCGACCCTGGCATGATCGCCGGACGTGAGCACATCGGGAATGGCGCGCCCCTCCCACACCGGCGGCCGGGTGTACTGGGGATATTCGAGCAGCCCGTCGGCAAAGCTTTCGCTGGTGCCGGATTGGGCATTGCCCATGACGCCGGGGATGAGCCGCACAATGGCATCGAGCATCGCCATCGCCGCGATTTCCCCGCCGGACAGCACATAGTCCCCAACCGAGATTTCGGTGAGGCCGCGCCCCTCGATGACGCGCTCGTCGACCCCCTCGAAGCGGCCGGCGACCAGCAGCACGCCCGCGCCGCGGGCGAGTTCGGCGACCGTTGCCTGGTCGAGCGGACGGCCGCGCGGGCTCATGAGAAACCGCGCACGGGTATCGCCGGCCGGTGCGGCTTCGTCGATCGCCGCCGCCAGCACGTCGGCGCGCATCACCATGCCGGGGCCGCCGCCGGCCGGGCTGTCGTCGACGCTGCGATGCCGGTCGGTCGCCGAAGCGCGGATGTCGCGCGCCTCCAGCGACCAGATGCCGTCGGCGAGCGCGCGCCCGGCGAGGCTGACGCCGAGCGGGCCGGGAAACATCTCCGGGAACAGCGTAAGCACGGTGGCGCGGAACGTCACGACGCGTCGTCCGCATCGGCCGCGTCGCCGAGATCGACCTCGACCGGTGGGTCGACCACTATGCGTCCGCCGGCGATATCGATTTCCGGCACGGCGTCCTCCGTGAAGAGCACGAGGAACGTCTTGCCGCGCGGCGGCGCGATCTCGATGAGGTCGCCGGCGCCATAGTTGGGCACGCCGACGACAGTGCCGAGCGGCGCGCCCTCCTTCGTCACCGCGGCAAGCCCGATGAGATCGGCGTGGTAGTACTCGCCCTCGCCGGCCGGCGGCAGGCGATCCTGCGGCACCGACAGTTCGATGCGGTTAAGCTTCTCGGCGGCGGTGCGGTCGGCGACGCCCTTGAACCGTACCACCAGCATGTCACGCGACGACGAGCCGGCAGCGGGACGCGCCGAGAGCAGCTCGAACGTGCGCCCGTCCGCCGCCGTCAGCGCGCCGTAGCCGGCCACCGACAGCGGCTCCGCGGTGAACGACTTCAGCCTGACCTCGCCCTTGATGCCGTGGGCGGCGCCGATCTGCGCCACCAGCACCATGCGCGGCGCGGCCATCGTCGGCAGCTAGGTCGCCGGGGCCTCGGCCGGAGCAGCGGCCGCGGCGCTAGCGGCGGCGCCGGCAGCGGCGCGCTCCTGCGCCTTCTTCTTCGGCTGCGACTTCTGCGGATTGTTGCCTTGAGTGCGCTTGGCAAGGCCAGCGGCATCGAGGAAGCGGAGCACGCGGTCGGTCGGCTGTGCGCCCTTGCTGATCCAATGCTGGATGCGCTCGATCTCGAGCGTCACGCGCTTCGGATCGTTCTTCGGCAGGATCGGGTTCCACGAGCCGACGATCTCGATGAAGCGGCCGTCGCGCGGGAAGCGCGAGTCGGCGACGACGATGCGGTAGAACGGCCGCTTCTTGGCGCCGGCGCGGGTGAGACGGAGTTTCAGGGACATTGCGGTTTCCTTGGCTGTGATGATCGGATGAAGTTCATTTCTTTTTCGGCAGGCCAGGCAGGCCGGAGAAACCCCCGCCGCCTAGTCCTGGAAGCTTGAGGCCGGGCGGCAGCGACGGCATGGCGCCGCCGGGAAGCCCGGGCAGGCCGCCGCCTCTGGCGGCATTCTGGAGCGCAGCGGGATCGAGTGCCGGCCCACCCCCGCCGCCCATGCCCATCATGCCGCCCATGCGGGCGAACATGCCCTTGCCGCGGCCCATGTCTTTCATCATGTCGGCCATCTGGCGGTGCATCTTGAGGAGGCGGTTCACCTCCTCCACCTTCGTGCCGGAACCGGAGGCGATGCGGCGCTTGCGCGACGCCTTGAGCACGTCCGGGTTCTTGCGCTCCTCGCGCGTCATCGACGAGATGATCGCGGTCTGGCGCTTGAAGACGCTGTCGTCGATGCCCAGCGCGTCGATCTGCTTCTTCACCTTGCCGACGCCGGGCAGCATGCCCATCACGCCCGACATGCCGCCGATGTTGGCCATCTGCTTGAGCTGCTCGGCGAGGTCGTCGAGATCGAAGACGCCCTTGCGCATGCGCTCGGCGGCTTTCGCCGCCTTTTCCATGTCGAGCGTCTGCGTTGCCTTCTCGACCAGGCCGACGATGTCGCCCATGCCGAGGATGCGGCCGGCGATGCGCGACGGGTCGAAATCTTCCAGTGCGTCGAGCTTCTCGCCGACGCCCAGCAGTTTGATCGGCTTGCCGGTGGTGGCGCGCATGGACAGCGCCGCGCCGCCACGCCCGTCGCCATCGACGCGGGTCAGCACGATGCCGGTGATGCCGACGCGGTCGTCGAACGACTTCGCGAGATTGACCGCGTCCTGGCCGGTGAGCGAGTCGGCGACGAGCAGAATCTCGTGCGGCCTGGTCGCCGCCTTGATCTCCGCCATCTCGACCATCAGCGGCTCGTCGATGTGCGTGCGGCCGGCCGTATCGAGAATGACGACGTCGTAACCGCCGAGCCGCGCGGCGGCTTCGGCGCGGCGCGCGATCTCCACCGGCTGCTGTCCGCCGACAATCGGCAGCGTATCGATGCCGGCCTGCACGCCCAGCACGCGGAGCTGCTCCTGCGCCGCCGGACGGCGTGTATCAAGCGAAGCGAGCAGCACCTTTGTCTTCTGCCGGTCGGTCAGGCGCCGCGCGATCTTCGCCGCCGTCGTCGTCTTGCCTGAGCCTTGCAGGCCGACGAGCATGAGGGCGACCGGCGCCGGCGCGTTCAGGTCGATCGACTGCGCGTCCGACCCCAGCATCTCGACGAGCTGGTCGTGGACGATCTTGACGACCATCTGGCCGGGCGTGACCGAGCGGATGACTTCCTGCCCGACGGCGCGCGCGCGAACTTTGTCGGTAAACGAGCGCACGACATCGAGCGCAACGTCGGCCTCGATCAACGCGCGGCGCACCTCGCGCATCGCTTCGTTGACGTCGTTCTCCGACAGCGCACCGCGTTTGGTGAGCTTGTCGAGAATGCCGCCCAGGCGTTCGGAGAGCGATTCAAACAAGGTCTAAATATCCATCTTCCCAAACACAAATGCGCCCGCGGGCGCATGGCGCTGGCGGACGCTGGCCTCCGGGGTCATAGCCCCGGTGGGCTTTCCTGAATTCACAGGCTCTTTGCAGAGTCGGCCGTGGATGTACGTGGGGTGGCCGGCGGAGTCAAATCAAGGGGCCGCCTACCACAGGATGGCCGAGTTCCATTTATCGCCCCGCCCGTAGACCCCGCCGATCATGGCCACCATGGTAAATCCCACCGCCAGCGGGATGAGCACGAAGACCACCGCCAGCGGAAACAGGGTGAACCCGGCATCTGCCCGGCGGATGAGCAGGATGCCGCCGATTTCGCCGATCGTGATCCAAGCGGGCCAGCGCCAGACCCGCCGCGGCACCAGATAGCCGAAGATGCCGCTAAGCGCGGCAAACACCGGCAGAGCGACCAGCCACCAGGCGCCGGTGTCCCAGGCCTCGCGGCTTGGCGTCAGGAAGGAAAAGACCGCCCAGCCCAGAAAGCCGGCGGCGACCGAAATGGCCGCCGCCGCTATTGCACGGAGAGAATTGAGATCGCCGCCCGCCATGGGCGGAGAGATTACGCTCCCGCGTTCTCCGGGAACACCGTCTTCGGCTTCTCCTGCCACAGGTTCGGGAACAGCGACTTCAGGTCTGCGATCTTCGGCACGTCGTAAAACTCGACGTAGCCGGCGTTGACCTTCAGCGTGATGCCGTTGTCCTGGTGGTAGTCCTCGGCGCGGTAGAAGTTGGTGTAGGGCGTCACCTCAGTCACGATCGGCGCCGGGAACACCCTGGCGGCATCGAGCTGGGCGACGTAGGCCGCGGCCACCTTTTGCTGCTCATCGCTCTTCGTGAAAATGGCGGAGCGGTAGCTCGAGCCGTGGTCCGGTCCCTGGAACCCGTCCTCGGTCGGGTCCATGACCACCGAGAACAGCACGTGCAGCAGCGTCCCGTACGAAACCACCTTGGGATCGAAGGTGATTTCGACCGATTCGGCATGGCCGGTTTGCTCGCCGCCGACCTGCTCGTAGGTCGGGTTCGGAACGGTACCGCCGGCGTAGCCGTCGACGGCGCTGATCACGCCCTTGACGTGCTCGAACACGCCCTGGACGCCCCAGAAGCAGCCGCCGGCGAAGACGGCCACTTCCGGCTGATCGCCGGCCGGCTCGTCAACGGCCGGCGCCGGGATGACGACGGCGCCCTCGGCGGCGCTGCGCTGGACTGCGAAAAAGCCGACAGCGAGAGCGATGGCGAGCACCGGCAACGCACCGGCGACAAAACGGGAGAAGATGAGCTTGCGGATGCGGTCCATGCGGATCGGCTCCTGAAAAGGGGAAAACGGGAGAGGCTAGGCGGGCTTGGCGGCCGGCCACGGAATGAAGCGCAGCGCGACGCCGTCCATGCAGTAGCGCAAGCCCGTCGGTTCGTCGGGCCGGTCGTTGAAGACATGGCCGAGGTGGGCGTCGCAGAGCGCGCACGACACCTTGTAGCCGCCCTGCTGCGGCACGTTCTGAACGACGTTCTCCTCGGCAATCGGCTTGTAGAAGCTCGGCCAGCCGGTGCCGGAGTCAAACTTGGTGTCGTTGGTGTAGAGGGCGTTGTCGCAGCAGATGCAGCGGTAGAGCCCCGGCGAATAGTTTTCGGCGTTGGGGCCGCTGCCCGGATACTCGGTGCCTTCCTGGCGGGCGACCACGAACGCCGTGCTGCCGTCCGTGGCAACCGGGGCGCTGGCGAGCTGCTTCTTCCACTCGTCCTCGGTCTTCACGACCTTATCCATCTCGACGAGGCCGAGGTCCTTGCCGTCGTCGGAGAACTTGCGGATTTTCACCTTGCCCGGCGTGCCGACGATCGTGTCCGGATAGTCGGCGAAGGCCAGCCGCGAAAGGCCGACGACGCCGGCACCGACCACGGCGGCCGATGCCAGCAGAAAGGAGCGGCGCGAGGAAGCCGATGCCATTGGTTTGCTCTCCCGGAGGTTATTCGCTGTCCGCTATATAAGGGCTCGGCCGCTGACGCCCGACTCAATTGACGGTGATGCGGCCGTTACGGGGCCATGGCCCCGCAAGCTGGTATTTTGGCGTCCGATCCGCCATATACATGGCGAAATCCAACGACTTCGCGGCCTTTCGATGAGCGCCCCGGCTATTCCCTTCCGCAAGATGAACGGGCTCGGCAACGAGTTCATCGTCTTTGACGCGCGCGTCGCGCCGATCACGCTTTCGCCGATCGCGATCCGTGAGCTCGGCGCGCCCGGCGCTATCGGCTTCGACCAGATGATCACGCTGGAGCGCTCGCCGAAGCATGCCGACGCCTTCATGCGCATTCACAACCGCGACGGCGGCGAGGTCGATGCCTGTGGCAACGCCACCCGCTGCGTCGGCTGGCTGCTGATGGGCGAGAATGGCGCCAAGAGCGCCACGATCGAGACCAATGCCGGGCTGCTCCGCGCCTTCGATACCGGCAAGCCGGAGACGATCGCCGTCGACATGGGCGCACCGAAGTTCGGCTGGAAGGACATCCCTCTCGCCGAGGAGTTCCACGACACCCGCGCCATCGAGCTCCAGATCGGACCGATCGACAACCCGGTGCTGCACTCGCCGTCGGCCGTGAGCATGGGCAACCCGCACGCCATCTTCTGGGTCGATGACGTCGAGGCCTACGACCTCGAACGCTTCGGCCCGTTGCTCGAAAACCATCCGATGTTTCCCGAGCGCGCCAACATCTCGCTCGCCCACGTCGTCTCGCCGACGGCGATCACGGTGAAGACGTGGGAGCGTGGCGCTGGCATCACGCGGGCCTGCGGCACCGCCGCCTGCGCCGTCGCGGTTGCCGCGGCGCGCAAGGGCCTGACCGGCCGCCACGTCACCGTGACGCTGCCGGGCGGTTCGCTCGACGTCGACTGGCGCGCCGACGATCACGTCTGGATGACCGGCCCGGTCGAGACCGAATTCGAAGGCACGCTCGACCCGGAGACCCTTCGCTGGGAGGCCTCGGCGCGGGGCGCCGCGTGATCGAGACGATCACCTTCGGCTGCCGGCTGAATTCGCTGGAAACGGCGGCGATGCAGGCCCGCGCCACGGAGGCCGGCCTGACC
>JBEHXS010000129.1:0-7647 GCA_048498575.1 Pseudomonadota bacterium | reverse complement strand
GTGAGCCGCGCCAGCAGGTCGTCGGTGAAATGCAGCCCGGCCGTCGGCGCGGCAACCGCGCCTTCCTCGCGCGCGTAGACCGTCTGGTAGTCGCGCCTGTCCTCGGCGTCTTCGGCCCGCTTGCCCGCGATATACGGCGGCAGCGGCACATGGCCGATCGCGGCGATGGCGTCGTCCAGCACCGGGCCGGAAAGATCGAAGCTCAGCATCACCTCGCCGGCCTCGCCCTTCGCCTCCACCGTGGCGTCGAGCCCGGCGACAAGGCAGGCGGCATCGTTGAGTTGCCCGAAGCGGATGCGGTCGCCGGTCGCGAGCTTCTTCGCGCCGCGTGCCAGCGCCTGCCAGCGCGACGATCCCAGCCGCTTGATCAGCGTCACCGCGATGCCGGCCGCGCTGCCCTCGCGCACTCGCTCGCCGTGCAGCTCGGCGGCGATCACCTTGGTGTCGTTGACGACGAGCACGTCGCCCGCCCTGAGCCACGACGGCAGGTCGCGGACATGCGCGTCCGCCAGTGCCTCGCCAGGCCTGACCACCAGCAGGCGCGCCGCATCGCGCGGCCGCGCCGGCCGCAGCGCTATCCGGTCGTCGGGCAGCTCGAAATCGAAAAGATCCACGCGCATCGCGGCGCTGTCATCCCCGCCACGCGCCGCCGCGTCAAGCGCCTAGCGCCGGTACAGGCTCGTGCCGATGGCGGCGACGCCGAGCAGGATCAGCACCACCGGCCAGTACTTGCCCCATTCGAAATCGATGAGGAAAGCGAGCGTCAGGAGCACGAGGATGGCGCCGCCGAGGATGCCGCCGCGCACCGATGCCGTGGCGGTGCCGTTGCGCTGGTAGAGCGACCACGCCGAGGCAAACGACGCCAGCGCCGGAATGAGCAGGAAGAGCGCCCACCAGTTATGCGGCAGGCTGACGCCGAAATTCTGCGCCAGGAAGAGCACGCCGAGCAGAATGAGGATCGCGCCGAACATCCAGCTCCCGCTGTTGCCCCAGCGCATCTGGCGCCGTTGCCAGCGCTCCTCGCGGCGCTGCTCGCGCCAGTCGCCCGGTGGCGGAGGCGGCGGTGGTGGCGGGGGCGGTCGCGTGTCGCTCATGCAGGCGCTCCGTTATTTTGCGGCGTCGGCGGCCACCTTCATCGACACGATCTTGTCCGGGTCCTTGACCGGCTCGCCGCGCTTGATCTTGTCGACGTTGTCCATGCCCGAGATCACCTCGCCCCACACCGTGTATTGCCCGTCCAGAAAGCGGGCGTCGGCGAAGCAGATGAAGAACTGGCTGTCGCCCGAGTTGGGGTCGGAGGCGCGCGCCATCGAGACCGTGCCGCGCTTGTGGGCCTCGCGCGAGAATTCCGCCTTGAGCTTCTTGCCCGAGCCGCCCATGCCGGTGCCGGTCGGGTCGCCGGTCTGCGCCATGAAGCCGTCGATCACGCGGTGGAAGACGATGCCGTCGTAGAAGCCCTGCCGCGCCAGCTCCTTGATCCGCGCCACATGGCCGGGGGCGAGATCGGGCCGGAGCGCGATGGTGACGTCGCCCTTGGTGGTTTCGAGCACCAGGGTGTTTTCCGGATCGTTGGCCATGGGGATTTCCTCTCTTGGTCGTCGCGTGCTTGTTCGTATCAGGTCAGGGGCGGCCGCGGCCAGATCGTTTCGCCGGCTTGGCTCCGGCAGCCTACTTCGCGTCCGCCGCGACCTGCATTTTCGCCAGCTTGTCGGGGCTTGCCACCTGTCCGTTGTCGACGTTCGGGTCGCCCGCCTTCAGGGCGTCGACGAACTCCATCCCCGACACCACCTGGCCGAAGATCGTGTACTGGCCGTCGAGGTCGCCGCAGTCCTTGAAGCAGATGAAGAACTGCGAGTTGGCCGAATCCGGATCCTCGCTCCGCGCCATGCCGAGCGTGCCGCGCGTGAAATGCGCGTTGCTGAATTCGGCCTTGAGGTCCGGCAGCTGCGATCCGCCCGTGCCGGTTCCCGTCGGGTCGCCGCCCTGCGCCATGAAGCCCGGAATGACGCGGTGGAACGGCGTGCCGTTATAGAAGCCCGCCCGCGTCAGCTTCTTGATCTGATCGACGGTATGCGGCGCGAGGTTGGGCAGAAGCTCGATCACCACCCGGCCCTTCGGCAGGTCCATGTACAACGTGTTTTCGGGATCGAGCGTGGGCGCGGCGGCATATGCGCCCGGCAGCACGATAAGGAACGCCAGGGCGAGAACGGCAAACAGACGGTTCACGGGAATCCTCCGGTGGGAGATCGGGCGCGGTCAGCGCGCCTTCTTGGCGAAGGCCTTGGCGACGACCGCGGGAACGAACGGCGTGATGTCGCCGCCCATGGCAGCGATTTGCCGGACCAGCGTGGCGGTGATGTGGCGGGTCGCCGGCGAGGCCGGCACGAATACGCTGGTGAGGTCGGGCGCCAGCGTCGCGTTCATCGCCGCCATCTGCATCTCGTAGTCCACGTCGCGGCTGTCGCGCACGCCACGCACGATCAGGCTCGCGCCCGCTGCGTGGGCCGCATCGACGCTTAGCCCATCGAAGGTCGTGACGGTGACGCGCGCCGCCGCCTTGCGGTCGACTTCCTTCACCGCCGCCGCGATCATCGCCTTGCGCTCGGCGATGCTGAACAGTGGCGTCTTGGCGGCATTCACGCCGATCGCCACGACGACCGTATCGGCCAGCGCCAGCGCATGGCGGATGATCTCGATATGGCCGTTGGTGGGCGGATCGAAGGTGCCGGGAAAGAAAGCGATGCGTGGCATGCTGGGAGGTCGCCGCCGTGGAACGTGAGGCTTCTTAGACGCCCGCCCGGCGCTCAGCAAGCACACCCGGATTCCGGCGGCCTGGCGCTTTGCGCTCCGGCCATCCGACGGCCTGATTCAGATCAAGGCAGCCGGCGCCGGATTCGTCCATTGAAGGCAGGATGTGGAATCCCGTCTCGACCGCCCCCTTTGACCGCGACCTGGAACTGGCCGTCCTGGACAGTGAAGGCCCGCATAGTTTGATCTTTCCGTGCCGTCGGGTTCGCAGCGGCTGGGTCAAGGCGGAGACCGGAGAGCGTGTCGATGTGCGCCCGACACATTGGCGCGAGTGGCCGCAGGCCACCTAGGCGGTCCGGGCGTGGACCTCACGCGCCAGGATAGCGACGAGCTTGGCTTCTTCCTCGGCCAGTATCCGACACAGCACCGCCCGCTTCGCGGGATCGTGCTCCTCTGCGATCTGGTTGCCGAGGTGTTTGATGTTGAGGCAGGCCACGAACTTGTCCATGCGGCACCTCCAAGGAGGCGGCTTACGCCTGTTCCCCCTCGCGCGATACGCCGTCCCCTTCACGGATGCGAGAACGACCGCCGGACGCGATGACTTTAGTGTGAAGGGTCGCGCTTGCACGGCCGGCCGCCGTGACTCCGCGACGTCCGCACCCTGCGTTTTGTGACGCGGGTCACAGCGCTTCCCTACGCTGCGCCCCATCTACGCTCCCGATAGCCGAGCGGCCCGCTGCCGCTGCCCGCCAATAGCCGGAAATCGGCCGCGGTTTTGCCGCGGTGTTGAACCGCAAATGAACGGCTCCCTCCGGAACCGTTCACCAGCGACAGCGTTTACTCGGTGCGTTGTTACTGCACAGACGGAAGGAGACGGCACATGAGCACCTGGTTCCACTCCGCGATCATCGCCGCGACCGTCGTCGCGACCGTGGCCGTAGGCGTCGCCAGCGCCGCGTTGACGCTCGGCGCCAGTCATTCCGCGCCAAAGGGCGATCGCCTGCCGGTGGTGGCCGCCAGCTCAGGCCAGTACGTCACCGTCGAACAGCGCAGCGCTGGCGTTTCGACGCTGGAGCAAATTCGCCTCGACTGAGTTTACCCCGGGCTTCTGACCCCCCGTAGAAGCCCCCGCACCGACCGCCGGTCCGGCTCCCCCCGCCGCGACCGGCGGTTCGCTTTTCAGCCCATCGCGACGCGGTCGTTCGCCGGCTCGGGCAAGGGCCGCCCGATGCGCCGCGCCCGCTCGATGCGGGCGTCGCCAAAAACCGCCCAGCGGTCGCGCCCGTTCGCCTTCGCCGCATAGACCGCGTCGTCGGCTTCCTTGAGCAGCCGGTCGATGCCCATGCCCTGGCCGCGGAAGGCCACGCCGACACTCACCGTCACCGGCTCGAGCGCGTCGCCGGCGCCGACCCAGCGGTGGACCTGCGTGCAGATCCGTTCCGCCAGCCGCGCCACGGCGCTCGCCGCCAGCCCATCGGTGATCACCGCGAATTCCTCGCCGCCGAGGCGCGCCACGTTCCACGCCGCGGGCTTGGCCAGCGCGACCTCGTCGCGGATAACGCCCGCCACGCGCTTCAGCACCGTGTCGCCGACGTCGTGCCCGTAGCTGTCGTTGATGCGCTTGAAGTGATCGACGTCGATCATCATCGCGGTGATGCGGCCGGCGCCCTCGCTCTTCGGCGCCATCGCCGCCTGTGCGAATTCGAAGAAGGCCCGCCGGTTGGGCAGCTCGGTCAGCATGTCGGTGCGCACCAGCCGCTCGAGCTCGTCGCGCAGCCGCCGCTGCCGCTTCAGCGTCGCCAGCAGCGGATAGATCATCAGCGGCGTCACGACCAGCGGCACGGCGACGATGATGTCGTAGCCGATCGAGGAGAAGCGCGCGCCGATGACCACGGACACCAGCTTCGCCAGGCCGAACGACACGGCGACACTGAACACCGTGCCAATCGCTGTGTAGAGCAGCGGCTGCCGGACAAGACGATTGAACATCAAGAAATGGGCCCCTCACTGCAATGAGCGACCCTCGCCCACCGCTGTTGAAGCCATTCCTACGAATTTCGCTCAGATTTTATTGAAAGCCAAAATTGCGCTGCGGCAGCCCGTCGCGTCGCTGCAACCGCGGACTCAGCGCCGGTTGCGGCGATTATGACTCCGCCGACTCTGCCGTGTCGGCTTCGCCTTCGCTTTCCTCGCTGACGCGCTCGACCGACACAACCTTCTCGCCGTCCGCCGGCCGGAAGACGATCACGCCCTGCGTTCCACGTCCGACAATTCGGATGTCGTCGACCGGCATGCGGATCACCTGCCCGCCGTCCGAAACCAGCATGATCTGGTCGGTGTGCTCGACCGGGAACGACGCCACCACCGGTCCGTTCTTCTCGTTCACCGTCATCGCGACGATGCCCTTCCCGCCGCGTCCCGTCACCCGGTACTCGTGCGACGACGTGCGCTTGCCGTAGCCGTTCTGCGAGACCGCGAGGATGTACTGCTCGGCCGCGCTCATCTCGGCGTAGCGCGCCTGGCTGAGCTCGCCGGTCGTGGAGGTTTCCTCCGCATCTGGCGAGACTTCCTCCGGCTCGTTGTCGCCGCGCACCGCCCGGCTCATCTTCTGGTAGGCGGCGCGCTCGTCGGCGTTGGCCTCGAAGTGGCGAAGCACCGCCATCGAGATGACGGTGTCGCCCTCGCCGAGCGCAATGCCGCGCACGCCCATGGAATCGCGCCCCTTGAACACGCGCACCTCCGGCACCGCAAAGCGGATGCAGCGGCCGGCCGCCGTGGTCAGGATGATGTCGTCCTTGTCGGTGCACGTCTCGACCGAGAGGATCGCCTCGCCCTCGCCGAGCTTCATCGCGATCATGCCCGAGCGCCGCACGTCTACGAAATCGGAGAGCTTGTTCCGCCGCACCGTTCCGCCGGTCGTCGTGAACATCACGTCGAGCGTCTCCCAGTCGGCCTCGTTTTCCGGCAGCGGCATGATCGTCGTGATGCGCTCGCCCTCCGACAGCGGCAGCAGATTGATCAGCGCCTTGCCGCGCGCCTGCGGCGCCGCCAGCGGCAGCCGCCAGACCTTCTCCTTGTAGACCTGCCCCTTCGACGAGAAGAACAGCACCGGCGTGTGCGTATTGGCGACGAACAGCCGGGTGACGAAATCCTCCTCCTTCGTCGCCATGCCGCTGCGGCCCTTGCCGCCGCGCCGCTGCGCCCGGTAGGCGTCGAGCGGCACGCGCTTGATCCAGCCGGCATGCGTGACGGTGACCACCATGTCCTCGCGCTGGATGAGGTCCTCGTCCTCGACGTCGCCCACCGCCTCGACGATCTCCGTCAGGCGCGGCGTCGCGAATTCGTCGCGGATAGCGGTGAGCTCCGTCTTGATGATGCCGAGCACGCGTACCCGCGAGCGGAGGATGTCGAGGTAATCCTTGATTTCCGCGGCGAGCTTGTTGAGCTCCTCGTCGATCTCCTCGCGGCCGAGCGCCGTCAGCCGCGCCAGGCGCAGTTCGAGGATGGCGCGCGCCTGTGCATCCGACAGCCGCACGAAGTCGCGGGGGGCGGTCAAGCTCTCGTCGCGTTCGATGCGATGGCGCGGGTCGTCGATGAGCGCGATCAGAGGCGCCACGTCGGCGGCGTCCCAGCGCTCCGCCAGCAACCGCACGCGCGCTTCGTTCGGATCCTTGGAGGTGCGGATGATGCGGATGACTTCGTCGATGTTGGCGACGGCAATCGCGAGGCCGACGAGGACATGCGCCCGGTCGCGCGCCTTGTTCAGCAGGAACTTCGTCCGCCGCGTCACCACTTCCTCGCGGAAGGCGAGGAACGCGACGAGGATGTCCTTGAGGTTCATCGTCTCCGGGCGGCCGCCCGTGAGCGCCACGAAATTCGCGCCGAACGACGTCTGCAGCGCCGAGAAGCGGTAGAGCTGGTTGAGCACGACGTCGGCCATCGCCTCGCGCTTCAATTCGATCACCACCCGCATGCCCTGCCGGTCGCTCTCGTCGCGGATGTCGGCGATGCCTTCGATGCGCTTGTCGCGCACCATCTCGGCGATCTTCTCGATCATCACCGCCTTGTTCACCTGGTAGGGAATGGCGTGGACGATGAGCGCCTCGCGGTCCTTGCGGATCGTCTCGGTGGTCACGGTGCCGCGCATCAGGATCGAGCCGCGCCCGGTGTGGTAGGCGGAACGGATGCCGGCGCGGCCGAGGATCATGCCGGCGGTCGGGAAATCCGGCCCGGGCACGATCTCGTTCAGCCGCTCGATCGACAGGCCGGGGTCGTTAATCAGCGCGATCGTCGCATCGATGATCTCGCCGAGATTGTGCGGCGGGATGTTGGTCGCCATGCCGACCGCGATGCCGCCGCCGCCGTTGACCAGAAGATTGGGAAAGCGCGCCGGCAGCACCGTCGGCTCGTTCTCGGAGCCGTCGTAGTTCGGGCGGAAATCGACCGTGTCCTTGTCGATGTCCTCGGTCAGCGAGTGCGCCACCTTGGCGCGTCTCGCCTCGGTGTAGCGCATGGCCGCCGGCGGATCGCCGTCGACCGAGCCGAAGTTGCCCTGCCCGTCGATCAGCGGCAGGCGCATGGAGAATTCCTGCGCCATGCGCACCAGCGCGTCGTAGATCGAGGCATCGCCGTGCGGGTGATACTTGCCCATCACGTCGCCGACGATCAGCGCCGATTTGCGGTAGGGCTTGTTCCAGTCGCGCCCGTTCTCGTGCATCGAGAAAAGAATGCGCCGGTGCACCGGCTTCAGCCCGTCGCGCACGTCCGGCAGCGCGCGGCTGACGATCACGCTCATCGCGTAATCGAGGTAGCTGCTCCGCATCTCGTCGCTTATCGAGACGATCTCGAAACCGGAGGGCGTGCCGTCGCCGGATGGCGCTCCGGGAGGCGGTGTTTCGT
>JBEHXS010000128.1:0-7714 GCA_048498575.1 Pseudomonadota bacterium | reverse complement strand
GGCGAAGGCAACATGAGCCGCGACTTCACCTACGTCGACGACCTCGTCGAGGGCATCGTGCGCCTGATCGGCATCGCGCCGGCGGAAGCGAACCGCGTCCCCGCGATCGATTCGCTGTCGGCCGAGGCGCCCTTCCGCATCGTCAACGTCGGGCGCGGCGCGCCGACCGCGCTCGGCGACCTCATCGCCGCGGTCGAAGCGGCGCTCGGCACAACGGCGACGAAAAAGCTGCTGCCGATGCAACCCGGAGACGTTCGGCGCACGCACGCCAGCGCCGATTTACTCTCCGCCCTCACGGGGTACCGTCCGTCAACCACGATTGAAGATGGCGTACGTATTTTTGTCGAGTGGTACCGGAGCTATTCGGGCCTCGCGTAAGCCACTTATCGGCGGCAATGGCGGGCAATCGCCTCCATTCTAATCAAACACTCACCGAACCCGCGGCAATCATTGGGTTTCCGCCCATTTCGCGGGGTTTTTGCACTCGCGAACACGTCGCGTATGGTCGCTCGGGGCTCAAACACGCGTATTGCGTTGGAGATAGCGATGAAGAAGCTTCTCGTGTTAGCCGCCGCTGCCGGCATACCGTTCGCATATTCGACTTCGGCGTTCGCCGCTTCGGTGTTCTGCGCCGCGCCGGGTGGTGGTGGCGTGACTATCAGCTGCGGCACCAATGCCAACGGCGGGCTTTCCGCCTCGTGCTCGTGCCCCGTCGGCTATGTGCTGATCGACCCGACCCCGACGCCGACGGAGAATTCCAATTCGACGCCGGCAGTCGTCCCGAGCCAGACCTGACCCGAAGCCAATCGCTAGCTGAACCGTTATTGCGGACGGCGTGGCCTGTGCGCGTGAGTTGATAACCCATGGCAAAGGCCGCGCGCCTTCTCTTTTACGCTCTCATCGCCTGGGCGCCGCTGCCGCTGGCGAGCAACCGTCCGGTGCTATGGGCGCTTAACGGCGTCGCTACCGTCGTGGTGCTCGCGCTTTTCCTTCTCGGCGAGCGCGGCAAGCGCGCGCGGTCCGAGACCAACTGGAACCCGGTCGCCTTCGCCGCGGCCGCCTTCGCCGTCGTCGTGCTGTGGATGGTCATCCAGGCGCTGCCCGGGATTCCGGCGCAATTCCGCCATCCGGCATGGACGGCGGTGCCCGGTGCGGCGGGCGCGATCAGCATCAGCCCGAGCGATACGTGGACGACGCTCGCCGAGGTGCTGCCCATCGCCCTCGCCGGCTTCGTCGCGGCGCGGCTGGCCATGGACCGCCGCCGCGCGCGCTTCCTCATCGGTCTTGTGGTTGCCGTCACCGCTGCCGTCGCGGCCTACGGCCTCATCGCCGACGCGCTCGGCTGGCGCCAGGCGTTCCTGGTCGACACGGTCGCCTATCCGGGCGCCGTGACCGGAACGTTCATCGGCCGCAACGCCGCCGCGACCTACTTCGTCATCGGCATCGCCTGCGCCACCGCGATGATCGCGGCGCGCGCCGAAGCGATCCTCGCTGCCCCGGAAAGCGATGCCAGCCGCAACTGGTTCCTGTCGGCAATGGACGTCGCGCGGAGCGCCGGCTTCTATCTCCTCGCCGACCTCGTGCTGGCGGCGGCGCTCCTCAACACCGGCTCGCGCGGCGGCACCATTGCCGCCGGCGTTGCGGTGATCGCGGTCGTGCTCGTGGCGCTCCGGCGCACCGGCGGGTCGCGCCAGACCCTCGCCGCCACGCTCGTCGCCAGCCTCGGCGCCGCCTTCATCGTGGTCGCCGTGTTCAGCGATTATCTGTTCGCGCGGCTGGCCACCGGCCTCGGCACCGAGGACCGGCTTGCCGCTTACGCCGATACGTTCGACATGATCCGCGACCGTCCGCTGCTCGGCCAGGGCGGCGGCGCCTTCATCGACGCCTTCCCGCTCTACCATTCGCGCGCCTCCAGCGCCTACCTCTGGGACCGCGCCCACGACACCTACCTCCAGGCCGCGGCCGAGCTCGGCCTGCCGGCCTTCGCCATCCTCGTCGCGGGGCTCGCGGTCGTCGTCGTCACGGTCGTGCGCGGGGCGCTCCGCCGCGAGGCGATCCAGCCTGCCGCGGTCGCCGCCGTCGCCGTCGCTGCCGCGACGGCGTTCCATTCCCTCGTCGACTTCAGCCTGCAGGTGCAGGCGGTCGGGCTCACCGCGGCGGTGGTCATGGGCGCCGGACTGGGCGAAAGTGTCCGGCGCAAACAGGGCGGACGGAGCCGGCGCGCACAGACGACGGCGGCGGTCGCCGCCTCCGTCAATCGTCGGGAAATCATCAATGTCACTATTCCAACGGCGGCGGGAAAAGCTGCCGCCGCCTCTCGAGCATGAGGCCCGCGTGCCCGAAGGTCAGCGCATATACGCTTTCGGCGACCTGCATGGCCGCGACGATCTCGCCGCCGAGCTCCACGCGGCGATCGCCGCCGACATGGCATGCGAGCCCGCGGCGGAGGTCACCGTGGTCAGCCTCGGCGACCTCATCGACCGCGGCACGGGCTCGCATGCCGTGGTCGCCGGCATGGCCGCCGGCTTTCCCGGCGCCGTCACGATCGGTGTCCGCGGCAACCACGAGCAGATGCTGCTCGACTTCCTCGAGGATCCGCAGCGCAACGGCCACCAGTGGTTCCGCAACGGCGGCGGCGAAACGCTGCGCTCCTACGGCATCGATACCGGCAGTCGCGAGCGGCCGCGCCCAGAGGAGCTGGCGCGCATCCGCGACGCCTTCGCCCGCGCTATCCCGCCGGCCGAGCTCGTCTTCCTCCAGCGCATGCCGGTCAGCCACACGGTGGGCGATTATTTCTTCGCCCACGCCGGGGCGCGGCCGGGCGTTGCGCTCGCCGAACAGTCGCCGACCGACCTTCTCTGGATACGTCCGCGCTCCGCTGACAGCGATCCGCCGGCCGAAAAAGTCGTTGTCCACGGCCATACTCCGGTCGAGCAACCATTTCTTGGCAAGTTCCGGATCAATCTCGATACCGGCGCCTACTTCACGAACCAGCTGACCTGTCTGGTGCTGTCGGATGCCGATCGACGCCTTCTGGCGATCTGACCGGCGATGGCAGCGGCAGACGGGCACACAACCTGAAATGGTTTTCGCCTGATGCGCGCGATTGCACCGCCCCAGTTACTGCAGCAGGACGCCGCGCCGCCGGGCGACGACGAAAGCCAGATCGACATCCGGGCGCTGCTCAGCGTCCTGCACCGCCATCAGTGGGTGATCCTCGGCACGGTGCTCTGCATCGTCGCCATCGCGCTGCTCGTCACATTCCAGCTCCGCCAGCAGTTCACCGCCACCACGCTGGTCGTCGTCGATAGCCGCGACAGCCAGATGCTGGGCTTCGAGTCGGGTATTCCCGACGGCATCGGCGTCAACAGCCAGGTCGACACCGAAGTCGAGATCGCGCGCTCCGCCAAGGTCGGCGAACGCGCCGCCACTACGCTCGGCATCGCCAGCTGGCCGGAGTTTCGCCAGGCCGCCTCGGCCGGCCTGATGATCCGCTCGTTGTTCGGCCTCGCCCCGCCGCGGCCCTCGCCCACCGCGCCCGCCGTCGCCTTCGCCGACCTGCCGGAGACCGAGCAGGCGCGTCTCGTCACCGCCCTCCTGGAGCGCATCCAGATTCATCGCGTCGGGCTGACCAGCGTCATCTCGATCTCCGCCTCGGCCTACGATCCGCAGACCGCAGCGAAGATGGCCAACGCCGTCGCCGACGCCTACCTCACCGAACAGATCGCGGCCAAGGTCGATTCCAACGAGCGCGCCGCCTCCTTCCTGCGCGAGCGCGTCGACAGCCTTGCCAACGACATCGGCAACGGCGAGCAGCAGATCAACGACTTCGTCAACAAGACGCTTGGCCAGCTCGGTTCGCCCGAGGCCAAGGCTCTCCTCCTGCGCATGAGCCAGGAAAGCCAGCAGCAGCGCGCCGATTCCGACGCGCTCGCCGCCCTGCAAGGGGCGCTCGCCGGCAGCGACTACGACCAGCTGCTGACGCTTTCCGGGCAGGACGCCGCGAGCCTCGCCCACCAGCGCCAGGTGCTCGTCGCCCAGGTTTCCGGAACCAACGATCCGGCGCGGCTGGCGGCCGCCCAGAAGAACCTCGACGCCCTCAACGACGAGATCAAGAAGACCGCCGAGCAGCGCACCTCGGCGCTGCAGGACGACCTGTCGGCATCGGAATCGCGCAGCGCCGACGTGCGCAAGCAGATCCAGGACTCGGTCGGTCAGTTGCAGCTGCCGCAGGATGTCTCGGTCGAGCTCTTCCAGCTGCAGCGCGACGCCGAGACGCGCCGCACGCTCTACGACACCTTCCTGACCAAGCTCCGCCAGGTCGAGCAGCAGACCGATTTCAACGTGCCCGATTCCCGCGTCATCGCCAGCGCCACGCCCCCGGCCGATCCGAGCTTCCCGCCGTTCAAGCTGATCCTCGCCGGCTCGTTCATCTTCTCGCTCGGCGCCGGCATCGGGCTCGCCTTCCTGCGCGAGCATTTCATCGGCGGCATCACCACCGTCGAGCAGTTCGAGAACCTGACCGGCATCCCGGTGATCGCCGCGGTACCACGCTACGTCGGCAGCGAGGGCAACGACCGGCCCGATCTTGCGATCATCGCCGAACCGCTATCCGCCTTCGCGGAATCGATCCGCCGCATCCGCATGGGCATCGACGTCTACGGCCCGCGCTCGAAGCGCTGCATCTTCGTCACCTCGTCGCTGCCGGCCGACGGCAAGACGACGATCGCGCTGGCGCTTGCCCGCCACCTCGCCATGACCGGCACCTCGACGCTGCTCATCGACGCCGACCTCCGCCATCCGTCCATCCACCGCCTGCTCAACGAGAACGTCGACCAGGGCCTGCTCGGCTTCCTGGCGCAGTCGCGGGAGGCCGGCGCCGACCAGCTCACCATGGTCACGGAAGCCGCCACTGGCGCGCATTTCGTGCTCGGCGCCGAGGCCAGCGCCATCGCCACCGACGCGCTTCTGATGTCGACCCGCTTCGACGAGCTGATGGCGTTCGCGCGCGAGAAGTACGACGTGGTCATCGTCGACACGCCGCCGGTCGGCCTCGTCGTCGACGCCACCATCGTGGCGCGCCACTGCGATCTCGGCCTGTTCATCGTCAAGCATGCCGCGACCGGCCAGCACGCCGTGCGCGCCGCGCTCCGCGACCTCACCCGCCGGGTCGACCTGCCGATCTGCGGCGTTCTCAACCGCATCGAGCGAGGCGACGGCTACCGCTATGGCTATGGCCGAGACTACCAGGGCTACTATCGCTAGCGCCCCGGCGGCGCCCGCGTCGTCGGCAGCGCGGCGGGCGGGCAGCCGCGCCGCGCGTGCCGTGACGCTCGCTGTGCTTTGCTTCATGACGTTTGTCGCGGCTTTCGCCAGCGTGCGCCTGGCGGCCGTGGTGCTGGCAACGCCGACAGCGACCTGGCTCGATCAGGTGCCGCTCCTCGTCGATCCCGAGCACGACGACGACGCCCAGATGGCGCGCCGCGCCGCCGCCGTTTCCAACGTGATCGCCGACCCGCTGCTGTTCACGCCGCAGGCGGCGGTCTGCAACAGCCGCGACGCCGACGACGTGGCGGCCTGCGGCCGCATCCTCGACGCCGCGCTCGCCGCCGCGCCAGCTTCCGGCGAGCTCTGGCTGTTCAAGGCGCGCGTCCTCGCCTTCAACGCGCGCTATGACGAGACGACGCTCGCCGCGCTCCGCAACTCCTACCGTTTCGCGCCGCGCGAAGGCTGGATCGCGGCCGACCGGGTGGTGCTCGGCCTCACACTCTACCCGCTGCTGCCGGCCGACCTCCGCTCGGACGTCGCCGCCGATCTTCACCTCGTGCTGTCGCTTCCCACCCGCTTCGCGGCGCCGCTGGCCACCGCCTACGCCGGCAACGAGCACCTGCGGGTAGCCGCCACCGACGCGCTGCATGTGCTTTCGGCCGACGATCTCAACCGTTTCGTGGCGCGCGTCCGGCACGCGCTCGACGGCTAGAAATCTTTCGAGAATTACCGCGCATCCGCGAACCATGCGTTAGGGCTTTCGGCAGGGAGCCAAAGCCACCACCCGTTTTGCGTGTGGTGAAAGAATCGCGATTTCGCCATGCGCAGCAAGCCTATTTCGGCGCTGTCCGAACTCCGTACACTTTGAGCTAATTTGGTCTCGCGCAATGGTAGGTTGCGCCATTGCCCTGCTGCGCCGAAGGTTCGTGCCGGCGACGCCTTGCTCCTCCCCGAGCCCCGTCGCCAACCGAACCCGGCGTAAGCAGAGGCGTTGATGGACATGTCGGCGCACGACATTGGCGTGCACGGTAGCGGCCCACGGAGCGCGTGGCGCGTCCCCTTCTCGGTGCCGCTCTCCGTACAGTCGCTCGGCTTCGTCGTCGGCATCGTCGATTTTCTCGTCATCCTCGCCGCGGCGCTGGGCAGCGCGCTCGTCTATCACGGCCTCATCCTGCAGGCCGGCATCCAGGTCGACCGCTACGTCGCCATCGCCGTCATCTCGTTCCTCGACTTCGCCGTCATCATGGGCGCCCGCGGCGCCTATGGCGCCGAGCGGCTGCTCGAGGGCCGGCGCGACTGGCGCGAGGTGGCGCTGACCTGGGCGGTCGTCGTTCTGGTCACCCTCGGCGTGCTGTTCGCCGGCAAGGTTGGCGGCAACGTCTCGCGCGGCGCCGTCGGCCTGTTCTTCGCCACCGGCCTCGGCGCGCTCCTTGCCTGGCGCTCGGCGCTGGCGCGCTGGACGGAGGCGGCACTCCGCTCCGGCGCCCTTTCCCGCCGCCCGGTCGTGCTCCTCGCCAATCGTGCCGAGCTCGCCCAGCTCGACGCCGTCGGCACGCTGGAGCGCACCGGCCTCGAAGCGGCGGCGACGCTGACCTGGGACGATGAGGGGTCGGCGGCCGACTTTGCCGCGATCCTTGAGCGCACCGTCAAGACGGCCCGCGAACAGCCCATCGATTCGATCGTCGTGCTCGCCGACTGGAGCAACCCGCGCGTCATCGGGGAGATCCAGCAGGCGCTCCGTGCCGTTCCGCTCCCGGTCTACCTGCTGCCCGACTGCAACGTCACCCACTTCATGCAGAGCGCGAGCCTGCCGGCGCGTGGCCTCGGCGGCAGCGTCCTGCAGCGTGCGCCGCTGGCGGGCAGCGAGCGCGCCCTGAAGCGCGCCTTCGACGTCACGCTGGCAACGGCCGGCCTCCTCGCGCTGTCGCCGCTGCTCGCACTCGTCGCGCTTGCGGTGAAGCTCGATTCGCCGGGCCCCGTCCTCTTCCGCCAGACCCGCAACGGCTTCAGCGGGCGACCCTTCCGCATCCTGAAATTCCGCACCATGACGGTCACCGAGGACGGCGACGCCTTCCGCCAGGTGAAGCGCAACGATCCGCGCGTCACGCGCATCGGCCGCCTGCTTCGCAAGACCAGCATCGACGAGCTGCCGCAGCTCTGGAACGTGCTCGCCGGCGACATGTCGATCGTCGGGCCGCGCCCGCACGCCACCAAGCACAACGCCGAATACCAGGAGCGCATCGGCGCCTACGCCTACCGCCACCACGTCAAGCCCGGCCTCACCGGCTGGGCCCAGGTCAACGGCTACCGCGGTGAGACGACGACGCTGCTCGCCATGGAAAAACGCATCGAGCACGACCTCTACTACGTCAACCACTGGAGCTTCCTGCTCGACCTCAGGATCGTCGCCAAGACGATGCAGGTGATCTGGGGCGACGAGCAGGCG
>JBEHXS010000127.1:0-7752 GCA_048498575.1 Pseudomonadota bacterium | reverse complement strand
TGCCGGCCAGCGTCGTCACCGTGCCGGACGTGCCCAGCATGTGAATGCCGCCGGCGGCGACGGCCGTATCGAGTGCGGCCCCTTGCGGAAATTCGGCGACCATGGCCGCGACCTCGGCCACCATCGCCTCGAACTGCTCCGGCGTGACGTGCTGTCCGCCGTGCCGCTCGCTGATGTTGACCACGCCGACCGGCAGCGACATCCAGGTGCGGATGCGATCGGACATGCGGCGGCGGCGCCCGTCGCGCGACTGGGCAAGATCGATCCACACCAGCTCGGAAGACCCGCCGCCGATGTCGAACAGGATCGCGCCGGCGGCCTGCATGTCGATCAGCGATGCGCAGCCCGCCACTGCCAGCCGTGCCTCCGCTTCGCGCGAAACGATCTCCAGCGCGAGACCGGTTTCCTGTTCCACCCGGGCGATGAATTCCTCGCCGTTGTCGGCGGCGCGGCAGGCCTCGGTCGCGATCAGGCGGGCGCGCGTCACGTGGCGCTCGGCGAGTTTCTCGCCACACACCTTGAGCGCCTCGATGGCGCGCACCATTGCCGCTTCGCTGAGCCGGCCGTGGGCACCGACGCCCTCGCCGAGGCGAACGATGCGCGAGAACGCATCGACGACCCGGAAGCCGTGATCGCGCGGCGTGGCGACCAGCAGGCGACAGTTGTTGGTGCCGAGATCAAGCGCAGCGTAAAGGCGGCCAGCGGTGGCCGCCGGGCGGGCCTCGCTGTCGCGCCGCTCCGGCGCGGGCTCAGGCGACCGGCTGCCGTCGACGCCGCGGGCATAGACCGGCCCCCGCCGGCGCTTACGGCTCCGCCGTACCCTTACCTGATGACCGCCGTCGTGCGGAGCGCCCGGCAACGCTGAAGGCGAATGCGCCTCAGGCGATGCTGCGCCGGCGGTGCGCACACCGCCCGCATGTCCGGCGGGCGTGTCCGCATCCTGCAGACCGTCGCCCGTTGACAACTTCCAAACCTCGTCGAGCTGCCGCCAAGCGACCCATTGACCGGACTGCACCGGCGCGGCTCGATCTATCGTTGCGTTTCGGCCTTCACTCTAACAGGGCGCCGGGTTGTGACAAGCCGAGCGGTCGCGCTCACTTAGCGTGGGCGTCGATGTTAACCTTGCTGAGGGCGGCGGTCGGGTCGTCCTGGCTGGCGATAAAGTCGCCGAACGTCACGCCCGCCGGGTCCTTCGACGTCATGCGGATCGCCAGCGTCTTCGCGCCGTTGATGAAGTCGCCGATAGCCTGGGTGACGTCCGTGCTGTTGGCGGCGCCGCCGAGGAAGATCAGTGCTGTCCCCTGCGCAAGCGCGGCGAGCCCCTCGCGGAAACCCTTCGCGTCCTGACCGGCGCGCTTGGCCATCGTGCCGTAGATGCGATCGGCCAGCCCGAAATCGTGGAGGTCGATATTGACGCTCTTCAGCGTCAGCGCCTCGCCGGCGCCGACGGCCGCGCCGGTGTCCGTCGCAAACAGCGCGCGGGTCGCGTTGCCCAGCACCGCCGCCACCGCGAGCGAGGCAAGGTTGGCGCCCGACACGGAGAACTTCTCCAGCCGGATTTCCTGCGCGGGCTCGTCCCACTTCAGGACGAAATCATACCCGGCATCGACCTTGTCGATGCCGACGCTGAGCAGGTTCTGGGCCAGCTCGTCGCTGCTGTCGGGCGGGATCGCGACGATGACATGATGCGCGTTGCTCTCGATGTCCGTCGGCACGCCGTTGATGTAGTTGCCGAGCGTCAGGTCGAAGCTGCCGACCACGGCCTGGATGCGCTGACCGGGGTTCTGGTCGTCGGGGATGTCGGCGTTGAAGCCGGAAAACGACACCCCGCCGAACGCGGGGATGAGCTCGCGGTAGTGCGCCTCGATCCAGTCCTTGTCGACCGCAGGCCCCGCGCTCTTCAGCGCCGCCAGCGCTCCGGAGAAATCGACGCCCTTGAACAGGAACCGCGACAGCGACATCTGCCCTTCGCCCGGAGCGACGATGCGAATGCGCCGGGCCGAGATTTCGGGGTAGCGCCCGTTGGCGAACGCCCCGAACACGACAGGGCCGATGCCGACCTGCACGCGCTTCCCTTCCTTGTCGAGGCCGTCGCATTTCATGCCGGCGAACTGGATCGGGGAAGACTGGATCGCCTCCGTAGCGTCGACCATGAACGCGATCATCTTGGCGCCGGTCTCGGGGCTGACGTCATCGCCTTCGGCGTTGGCCTCGGCGATCAGGTTCGTGAAATCGACGAACGACATCTTGAGCGGGCGCGCCTTGAGACTGGCCATCGCTGTGTCGCCGATATCGCAACTGCCTGTCGGGGCCTTGATCCAGCCGGCGCCTTCGCGAAGGTTCCGGTAGATCGGGCGCGGCGGTCCGCTCGCATCGCCCGGCACAAGGCCGTAGAACGACAAGAGGCCGCCGATGTCGAATTGCTCGGCAGTGATCGCGCCCAGCCGGCCCGTGCCGCCGGCGGAATTCGAAAGCGTCACGTTGCCGATCGAGACCGTATTGGCGACGCCTTTCCAGACGCTCGACAGACGAATGTCGTGGAATGCCAGCTCGCCGGTCACCGTCGTGCCGTCGCTCATCGTGGTCGAGTAGGCAACGTCGTAGAGCGGAATGCTGATCCGGCGCGCGTTGAGCGAGGCAAGCTCGGCGGCGTGGCCAACGACATCCCCGGCGAGCACCGCCTTCAACGTCGACTCGTCGAGTGAGGAATCGACCGCCCGGACCGTTGGCACCGTTATGGTCGCGTGGAAGGCGGCGGTTTCGGCTGCGAGCGCTGTGCCCGCGCCACAGGCCATTGCGGCGCCACCGAAGCCGAGACCGAATGCGATCGCCCACAAACGCATGTACGCCTCCCAACCCAACGCTTACCCGCGCAATTTCTGGCACGGGGACAGCCTGGAGGCAAAGGGGGCGAATCGGGAGAAAGCTGGCTGGGGAACTAGGATTCGAACCTAGACTGGCGGAGTCAGAGTCCGCTGTCCTACCGTTAGACGATTCCCCATCCGGCAGACGCTGAACGGCCGGCGCCAAAGCGGGCCGGCCGCGCTGCTGATGCTATAGGCAGCGCCTCAAAGGGCGTCAACCACCGGCCGCCCTAACGATGGGCCCTCAGGAACGCCTCGAGGTAGGGAGCCCACGGCGGCGGAGATCCGTCGGCCGCGATCAGCCCATGGCCTTCTGTGCCAACTGCCGGCAACTCGTGAAACTCGACATTGCCACCGGCCTGGCGAAATGCGTCCGCCAGGCGCTGTGCGAGATCCGGCGGGAAATACGTATCGTTTGCCGCGTAGAGCCATAGCGTCGGCAGTCGCTCTGCCCTGCCGAACACGCCCGCGGCGGCCACCAGCCGGTCGGGCGCGCAATTGCTGAGCGGTACGCCGTTGTTGTGCCCTCCCCGCCCGGCCGCGAACGCCACCACGGCCTTGACGCCGGGCGGGTTGCGCGCGGTAAGGGCGAGCCCGCCCCACGCGCCGGCCGAGTTGCCGATGACGACGACATCGTCCTTGCGGACGCCCGGGAGGCTCGGGGCGTATGCAACGGCCGCGGCGATCGAATCGGCCGCGCCGTTGCCCGCGGCGACATAATCCGGAGCCGTGCAGTCATTGCCCTGGTCCTCGAGGTATGGGCCGCCTGTCTTGCCGTGGCCGGGACGCTCGGGAATCAGCACGGCGTAACCGTGCGCCGTCAGCCAGGACGTGAGCGCCGGGAACGATGGCTGCGCGGCGGCCGCCCGCACCGACGGGTCCTGCTCCGAGCCATGCGCGACGACGGCCAGCGGGAACGGCCCCTTCCCAGGCGGCACAAAGAAGGCAGCGCGGGCCACGAGGCCCGGGACGGAAGTCGGCACCAGCCAGAGCTGTCCGCCATCGCCGGTCGGCGTGTTTTGCGGGCCGGGCTGCGACGGCGGCGCGAGGCCGACGGTTGTACCGCCGGCCACGCAGCCGGCGAGCATCACCGCAAGCGCGGCCACGGCCAGTCGAGTGCGCAGGGAAGAATGGAACAACATCGTGCTCGATAAGGAGAATCGCCTTCGCCAACTCAAGCGCGATTCCGCCGTGCGGGCCAGCCGCAGCATGTGGCAGAAACGTCACTTGCAGCGAAATCCATCCGATTTGTCAGACGCTGGGTTCGCCGTGTGGTTGTCCAACGTATTGAATTTTAAGCGCATCTTCGCTGTGGATAAGACGTCGAGGGCGCGGCCGAAACGCAGGTGAATCGGGGCCTCGGCGTCTTGCTATGCGTCGGGCCAGTGGGCAGAGTGTGCGTGAGGGCACGGGACAGCTTAGCGGCGGGTCTGTGCCTGCAATGCGGCATACCACGGGCGGTCGGCGGACTGCCTACGAGGGGGAATAATATGGCTATTGGTAACGTGCGCGGCAGCGGCCGCGCGGCTCGTCGTAACCCGCGCAAGAATCTCCTCCTCACGCCGCCAAGGACCCGTAAGGGCCTATTGCTAGGCTCGTCCTTCGCCGGCGGCGCCATGATGGTGCTCGGCGCCACGGTGATGATGCCGAACGCGGCCGAAGCGGCCTGCACCGGCGCGCCTCCCTCTATTGCCTGCGCCGGTACCGACGTCGGCACGTACAATCAGACGGTCAACGGCAACACCAGCGTCACCTTCGCGCCTGGCATGGCCTGGAACCATACCGGTACCGCGAGCACCAGCGCCATCGGCTACTTCAATCTGATCGATGGCGCCACGGCCACCAACAGCATCACCTTCCATATCGAGACGGACAGTCTCAATCCGACCACGACGCTGACCAACCTCACGACGAACGCCATCGGCATCCACCTCCTGTCGGGCGTCAACGGCACGATTACCGTCGATCGCGTCGATCAGAATGTCACGGTGAACGCCCAGAATGATGCGCTCCGCCTGCGCACCGGCATTGTGGGCGGCACCGGCTCGGACGCCCTGACGGGTGCCGGCAAAATCACGCTGACCTCGGACGGCACGTTCAACGCCACGGGCGCCGGACAAGGCATCGACGCGAAGGCTGGTTCGGGTGGCGTCACGCTGACGCTGACCGAGCACGGCGAATTCAACTCGGTGCAGAGCCAGGGTATTGCCGCCGAAGCTGGCAACAATGGCAACGTCAGCGTTACGCTCAATCACGGCGCCCAGGTCAAGGGTTCGACCGACGGCACGCATCAGGGTTCCGGCCTTCTCGCGTTCATCACCGGCATCACCACCGGCGAAGTCACCGTCACGAACCACGGCACGGTAACTGCCAACGGTCTCGCGGGCACCACGGTTGGCACCCACTCTGCGGGCGTCGAAGCCACAAGCGCCGGCACGGGCGCGGTCAGCGTCATCAACGAGAGCGACGGCACCATCGTCAGCGAGAACGGCGCCGGCGTGTACATGTCAAGCGGCGGCGCAACCTACTTCGAGAACCACAGCTATCACACCGTCATGGGCACGGACGGCCTGTACATAGCGACGGCCGGCCAGGCAACGATCGACAACACAGGCGGCCTGACGGCCGGTCTCACGAACGACGGCGCCAACATCAACAACATCACGGGCACCGGTCTCGATAGCGACGGTCACCCGATCAATTCGAGCCTTCCGGCCGTCGGCATCGACAACACCCACGGCGGCATATTCGCGGGTGCCGCGGACGGCATTGCCGTCGACTCCGTCAGCGCCAGCGAGGGCGGCGATGTAGTCATTGACAACAACGCCACCTGGTCCTGGTCGGAGGGCGATCACGGCGGCGGATTGGCCGTCGGCCTCGGCAGCAGTGGCGTGAGCACGACGCACATCGGCGGCGATGTCACGATCAATAACCAGCTCACATGGGGATCGACGGTCGACCTGAACGGTGTGGACACCGCTGTTTACGACAGCGCCACCGAGAGTGGTCTGCTCTGGAATTTCTCCGGCGGCAACGACGGTGACGGCGTTGTTGGAAGCGGCATCTTCGGTGCCAACGGCGTTTACGGCTCCATCATTGCCGGCAACGTCACCATCAACAACGAGGCCGGCATTATCGAAGGCTTCGTCGATGGCGACGGCGTGGCGCTTTCCGAGGTCGGCGGGAACGTCTTCATCAACAACCAGAACGCCTGGCGGCACGGTGACGGCGGTCTTATCCTCGGCGATCAGTTCGGTGTGAACATTGGCGCCGACGACCCGCTCGGCATTGGCGGCGGCGTCTACGTCAACAACCAAAAGGGCGGTATCTTCGGCCGCGAGCAGTCCGGCGTCGCGATTTCCAACGTGACCGGTCTGGACTCCGCCATGGACGACGCGGTCGACGTCGACAACACGCACAGCGGCGTCATTGCGGGCGCCATCAACGGCGTGACCGTCGACAACGTCCACGGCACCGGCAGCGAGAGCAACGACGTCTACATCGACAACAGCGGTTATTGGCACCATGGGCAGCACGCCGGCGGTCTGATCGTCGGCGAGAGTGGGGCTGGCGTCTCGGTCACCGCTACCGAAGGCGACGTCACCATCGACAACTCGCTGACCCGCAACTGGAGCAGCATCGGCCTCAATGGCTTCGACCCGTCGGTCGATAGCAACGAGAGCGGGACAGTGCTCGCCAACTGGCTGGCGGAAACTGCCAACCCTGAGGGCGGTCCCGGGCTCACTGGCTTCTCCACCGGCATCTGGGGTGGCCACATCGGCGCCGAAGGCGACAGCATCGATGGGCATGTGTCCATCGACAACACGCGTGGCGTGATTGTCGGCATCGGCGACGCCAGTGAAGGCATCAAGTTCTCGAACGTCGGCGACGGCATCGAGATCGATAACGCCAACTACCGCGCGTCGCCCGGCGACGTGGATAAGTATGGTCTGATCATCGGCAGCGGCATCGGCATCGACCTGGCCGCGATCGCCGGCGGCGTGGACTTCGATAACAGCCGCGGCATCACCTACAGCCACAACGATGCCTTCCTGTTGAACGGAGCCAGCGAGGGTGATGTCAACATCGACAACTCGGCAGGCTTCATCGCCGGCTTTGGTCACGACGCCATCGGCATCACGGGTGTCGAGGACGATGTCCACATTGCCAACGGTCACGATCACGGCGGCACCATTCTTGGTGGCTTCACGGGGTCGGCGATCGCCATTGGCAGTCAAACGGATACGAGCGTCGTCGGATCCGAGAGCGCAGACATCACGAACGGCAGCTCCTGGTACGACAGCTTCTCCGAGTCGACGCAGGGCGGCCTGATTGCCAGCGCCGGAACAAGCCTCACCAACCCCGTGATCTACCTGAGCACGTCTGAGGGCGAACAGGGCGGCGCCGCGGTCACCAACTACGGCATCATCACCGGGCTCGGGACGACGCTCTACACTGACATTGCAACGGATGTTCCTGTCGGCGAGTCTGACTCGCATCTTCCCGGCATCAGCTTCCCGATCGCGCTTGGTCAGAATCCTGGCGACCTGCAGCCGATCTACGACGATGTCAGCGACATCGCGACCTTCGTCGGCGGTCCTGGTTCGGGCAGCGGCAGCATCGACAACATCGGGAAGTACGAGAACGCGGCAAACGACTTCGCGGTCGTCGGTCGCAACGGCAGCACCGATATCAACAACGAGAGCGGTGCGATCGTCTTCGGCCGTGTCGATCTGACGGGAGTCAATCAAGACAGCGAAAGCGACTACACCGTCGGGAATACGGTGTGGAACTTCGGCAGCTGGCTCACCCAGGGCGACAACGTCGTTCAGGGCGAAGGCGCCGACTCGATCCATAACGAGGGCCTGATCCAGACGGCCTTCGGCGG
>JBEHXS010000126.1:0-7767 GCA_048498575.1 Pseudomonadota bacterium | reverse complement strand
GGACGGCCGCCGCATCGAAGGTCACGAAAACCGGATCGCCGGCGGCGAGGTCGGCGGCCGATGAATCGGGCGAGCGCCGCGCCACCGATTCGAACTCGACGCCGCCCGCCGTGGTGGCGCGGAGCCGGAGCGAGGGGCCGATGGCGACGCTGTCGGTGATCTCGGCGGCGATGCGATTGGGCGCGGTTGCCGTTTCGGACGGCGTGCGCGGCGCGAACACGGTGGCCTCCGGGCGGACGAGCGCCAGCGCCCGGTCGCCGGCGGCAAGGCCGTCGGCGAGGAAGGCCGCGCTGAGGGGGCCGAGATCGGAGGCGAGAGTCGCCGGCTTGCCCGGCGCGGTGACGCGGGCAGGGATCGTATTGCCGGCGCCGACGAAGAGCGCGACCCATGCGTTCGCCGGCCGGTCATAGACCTCGGCCGGCGTACCGACCTGCTCGAAGCGGCCGTCGCGCATGATGACCAGCCGGTCGGCCATGCCGAAGGCTTCGTCCTGGTCGTGTGTGACATAGAGGAAGGTCGCGCCGAGCTCGCTCTGCACGCGGCGAAGCTCGCGCTGGAGTTCGTCGCGGAGCTTGCGGTCAAGCGCGCCGAGCGGCTCGTCGAGGAGGAGCACCGTCGGCTCGTTGGCCAGCGCGCGGGCGAGCGCCACCCGCTGCTGCATGCCGCCGGAAAGCTGGTGCGGCTTGCGGTCGGCGGCCTCGGAGAGGTGGACGAGGTCGAGCAGCCGCCGCGCCTGTGCGATGCGCTCGGCGCGCGGCACGCCGCGCATGCGCGGCCCGTAGGCGACGTTGTCGAGCACCGAGAGATGCGGGAAGAGGGCGTAGCTCTGGAAGACGGTGTTGACGTCGCGCTTCTCGGGCGGGACCGACGTTACGTCCTCCCCATCGATGAGGATCGCGCCACCGTCCGGGTTCTCGAAGCCGCCGATCAGCCGCATGATCGTGGTCTTGCCGCTGCCCGAGGGGCCGAGGATGGCGAGGAACTCGCCCTTGGCGACGGTGAGCGACACCGCGTCGACGACGACGCGGCTGCCGTAGCGCTTGCTTAGCTGGCGCAGCTCCACGGCGGTTTCGGCGACAGGGCGGACAAGCGCGCGCTCGCGAACGGTCATTACGGTCAAGGCATCCCTGCCGTTGGACGACGGATCCGGTTCGGTCGCGCTGAGGGTGCTCGTAAACACGAGGCAGGAGAATAGGTCGCCCGGCGCACGGATCGAGCCTGTCTTTTCCCGCTTTACGGGCGCCGACGCAAATTGATTGCGCCGGCGACGGCCGGCGCGCTTTCCCGTGCCCGCCGCAGCGGATGCCTAGACGATACCGCCGCCGCCGCCTTTCGCCGCCGGGCGCTCGCGCGCCACTTGGGCGCGGTAGCCGGAGGCGCGGTAGGCGCCGATCGGATGGATGGCGCCGCCCTTGTCGGCGCGGACCTTGGCGAGGATCGGCAGCACGTCGGTGGTGAAGGCGCGCTTCAGCGTCTGCGCCGCCATCAGCGCGTCGTTCCGCTCCTGGTGGTCGTTCAGCGCGTCGCGATCGACGAGCAGCGCCTGGGCGTAGGCGCGCACGATCTCGCCGGCGCTGGTGATGAGGCTCTCGATCGGGTCGGTGACGTTGTGCGACTGGTCGATCATGTAGGCCGGGCGGAAGCCGCGCGCCTTGCGCTTGCCGGCATCGACCAGCTCGTTGAAGACGAGGAAGAGCTGGTACGGATTGATCGAGCCGGTATCGAGATCGTCGTCGCCGTATTTCGAATCGTTGAAGTGGAAGCCGGCGAGTTTCCTGAACTGGATGAGACGCGCGACGATCATCTCGATGTTGACGTTCGGCGCATGGTGGCCGAGGTCGACGAGGCAGAACGCCTTCGGCCCGAGCTCGGTCGCGGCGAGGTAGTTGGTGCCCCAGTCCTGGATGACGGTGGAATAGAACGCCGGCTCGTAGAGCTTGTGCTCGATGAAGACGCGCCAGTCGGCGGGCAGCGCGCCGTACACCGTCTTCATCGAATCGAGGTAGCGCTCGAAGGCGCGGGTGAAGTGCGACTGGCCGGGGAAGTTCGAGCCGTCGCCGATCCACACCGTCAGCGCCTTCGAGCCGAGCTTCTCGCCGATCTCGATGCACTCGATGTTGTGGGCGATCGCCTGGTCGCGCACCGCCTTGTCGGTATGCGACAGGCTGCCGTAGCGGTAGCTGAGCTTCTGGCCGGGCGAATCCTGGAAGGTGTTGGAGTTCATGGCGTCGAAGCCGAGGCCGAGCTTGTCGGCGCGCTGCTTGAGGCCCTTCACGTCCTTCACCTTGTCCCACGGGATGTGCAGCGACACGGTCGGCGTGGCGCGGCTCAGCCGATTGATGACGGCGCAGTCGTCGAGCTTGTCGAAGATGTTGCGCGGCTCGCCGGCGCCGGGGAAGCGGGCGAAGCGCGTGCCGCCGGTGCCGACGCCCCATGACGGGATGGCGACGGCGAAGGCGGCGACCTGCTTCGTGATCGCGTCGATGTCGATCTTGCGCCGCTCCAGCTGGTCGCCCAGCGCCGAATAGTCGGCGGCCAGCGTGGCGAGGTGCGGCTTGTTGTGATCGGCGATGAAGTTCTGGTCGATCGGACCGGTCGCCATGTTCCCCCTCCCGGCCGGCGGTCTTTTTCTAGCGCGTGAAGCTCTGCGCGTTGCCGGCGTCGACGTTGATGATGTTGCCGGTCGATTTAGCACTCATGTCCGAGGCGAGAAAGTAGATCGCCTCGGCGACGTCTTCCGGCAGCACGTTGCGCTTGAGCAGGCTGCGCTGGCGGTAGTGCTCCTCGAGATCGTCCGGCTTCATGTTGTAGGCGGCGGCGCGCTGGTCGCGCCACTCGCCGGTCCAGATCTTGGAGCCGCGCAGCACCGCGTCCGGGTTGACGACGTTGACGCGGATGGCGAGCGGCGCGCCTTCCAGCGCGAGCCCGCGGGCGAGATGAATCTCGGCCGCCTTGGCGGTCGAATAGGCGGCGGCGTTGACCGAAGCGGCGAGGCCGTTCTTGGAGGCGACGAACACCATGGCGCCGCCCAGCCCCTGCTTCTTCATCACGCGGAAGCCCTCGCGGCTGACCAGGAAATAGCCCTTGGCGAGGATGTCCATGTTGCGGTTCCAGACCGCGAGCGTCGTGTCCTCGATCGGCGAGGCCGACGAGATGCCGGCGTTGGAGACGACGATGTCAAGGCCGCCGTATTCGGCGACCGCATCGGCGAAGGCGGCGATGACGCCGGCTTCGTCGGTCACGTCCATGAGCGCGCCGCGGATGTTGTCCTTGCCGTAAGTCTTGGCGAAGGCTGCCTGGGTCGTGCCGAGCATCTCCTTGTCGATGTCGGCGATGACGACGACGGCGCCTTCGCCGAGGAGGCGAGCGGCGGTGGCGCGGCCGATGCCGCTGGCGCCGCCGGTGATGAAGGCGATGCGGCCGGCGAGGCTCTTCGGCTTCGGCATGCGCTGCAGCTTGGCTTCTTCGAGCAGCCAGTACTCGATGTTGAAGGCTTCCTGCTCGCCGAGCCCGACGTAGGTATCGACCGACGAGGCGCCGCGCATGACGTTGATGGCGTTACGGTAGAATTCGCCGGCGATCCGCGCCGTCGCCTTGTCGCGGGCAAACGTGATCATGCCGACCGACGGCACCAGGTAGACGACCGCGTTCGGGTCGCGCATCGCCGGGCTGTCGGGATGCTTGCAGCGCTCGTAGTAGGCGGCATAGCCGCCCCGGTAATCGGCAAGCGCCTTGGGCAGGCCGGCGAGCGTCACGTCGAGGTCGCCGGAATAATCGACGACCAGCGGGCGGATCTTGGTGCGCAGGAAGTGGTCGGGGCAGGAGGTGCCGAGCGCCGCGAGCTCCCTCATCCGCTTCGCGTTGACGAATTCGAGAACCGCCGGACTGTCGTCGAAGTGGCCGATCTTCTTTTCTTCCTTGCCGATGTCGCCACGGATGGCGAGCATCAGGCGCGCCGCCACCGAGCGGCGGAGCGCGGGATCGGCCGGGGCAACCGCATTGCCGCCGAAGATCGCGACCGAGGCGGTCTTCGCGGCCAGCCACTCGATCGCCTTGTTGATCGTGGCGATGGTCGTCTCGTAACAGGCGCGCGGATCGTCGGCCCAGGTGAACAGGCCGTGGCTGCCGAGTACGGCGCCGATCGCCTTCGGGTTTTCGCGCGCGAATTTCTCGAGCTCGAGCCCGAGCTCGAAGCCCGGTCGCCGCCACGGAATCCAGCCGATCGAGTCGCCGTAGATTTCCTTGGTCAGCGCGCGCGAATTTTTCGACGCCGCAATCGCGATGACCGCGTCCGGATGCATGTGATCGACGTGCTTGTAGGGCAGGAAGCCGTGCAGCGGCGTGTCGATCGAGGCGGCGCGCGGGTTCAGGTTGAAGGTGCAATAGGGCAGGTAGCCGACCATCTCGTCTTCATGGTCGGGGCCGCGGTAGAGCTTCTTCAGCCCTTCGAGCTTGTCCTGGTAGAGCGTCGCGAAGCCGTCGAGCTTCATCGAGCCGAGGTCGCCGCCCGAGCCCTTGACCCACAGCACCGTGACGTCGGCACCGCTCAGCGGATCGCGCTCGGCGAGCTTGGCCGAGGTGTTGCCGCCGCCGAAGTTGGTGATGCGGAGATCGGAGCCGAGCAGGTTGGAGCGGTAGAGCAGCAACTCCGGCGGAGACAGCGTCGCGGCGTGTTTTTCGTCCCACCGGCTGGCGAGAAGCGGGCTGTCCACGGGTGCGGTCATCGGTCGGTGTCGCGTGAAAGACGGGGCGCGCCGGGGTGCGGCGGTGCTGAAGATCAGTCGCAAACGAACTTCTGCTTGTCAATCAAAAGCGATCAGTAACAAGCAATGTTGCGCTGCAACGATCATGTTTGCGCTGCAATATTACTGAAAATGATCGTTTTTGATTGACAGCCGCCAGAAACGTTGCTGATCTCGCCGCGGGAGAAATCATGCACGAGATCGAGCGCCACCGCGTAATTCTGGGCGAGGTTGCCGACCGTCCGGTCGTCACCGTCGGTCAGTTGTGCGAGCTGACGGGCGCTTCCGAGGCGACCATTCGCCGCGACATCTCGGGGCTTCACGTCTCCGGCAAGCTGCGCCGCGTGCGCGGCGGCGCCGAGGCGCTGCATCCGCCGCAGACGCTGGGCATCGCCGGCCGCCCGTTCTCGGTGAACGAGGGCGTCAACAGCAATGCCAAGCGCGCCATCGCGCGCGCCGCCGTGGCGCTCTGCGAGGACGGCGAGTCGATCATTATCAACGGCGGCACCACGACCTTCCAGATGGTGCATCACCTGGGGTCGCGGCGGCTGCAGATCCTGACCAACTCGTTTCCGATCGCCGAGCACCTGCTCAGGAATTCCAAGAACACCATCACGCTGCCCGGCGGCGCCATCTACCGCGAGCAGAACATCATCCTGTCGCCGTTCGAGAACGATGTGACGCGCAACTTCTATGCGCGGCGCATGTTCATGAGCGCGCGGGGCATCAGCCCGCTCGGCGTCATGGAAGGCGACCCGCTGCTGATCCAGGCCGAGCAGAAGCTGATCAACCAGGCCGAGGAGCTCGTGCTCCTCGTCGACTCGTCCAAGTTCGCCGCCCGCTCAAGCCTGATCCTCTGTCCCCTCGAGCGCGTCCACACCATCATCACCGACGACGGCGTCGCCCAGCGCGATGCCCGCCTCGTCGAGCAATCCGGTATCCGCCTCATCGTCGCCGCTCGCGAAGCCGGCGAAGGGGAGGCGTCTTCGTCGGCCGCGTGAGCGGCCGGAGCACCAACGGAAGGCAAGCTCGCGTAACCCATCGGGAGGAAAGACCATGAAACATCTGAAATATCTGGCGCTCGGCACTGCCGTAGCGCTCGCCTTCGCGGCGCAGCCGGCGTCGGCGACGACGACCATCGCACTGCTCGTCAAGAACCTCGGCAACGGCTTCTTCGACGCCGCTGACAAGGGCGCCGAGCAGGCCGCCGCCGAACTCGGCGACGTCAAGATCATCTACACCGGTCCGACGCAGGCGACGCCGGAAGGCCAGATCGAGATCATCAACTCGCTCATCGCCCAGGGCGTCAACGCCATCGCGGTTTCGGCCAACGACGCCGACGCGCTGGTGCCGGCGCTGAAGAAGGCGATGGCCCAGAACATCACGGTCATCTCGTTCGACTCGGGCGTCTCCAAGGACGGCCGCCAGATGAACCTCTACGCCTCGGCGCCTGACCAGATCGGCGACCAGAACCTGAAGATGGCGAACGAGCTGCTCAAGGAGAAGGGCAACGTCGCCATCCTCTCCGCGACCTCGACCGCCACCAACCAGAACGCCTGGATCGACGTGATGAAGAAGGACGTCGGCAACTATCCGAACGTCAATCTGACGAGCGTCGTCTACGGCGACGACAAGCAGGACAAGAGCTACACCGAAGCGCAGGGCCTGATCACCAGCGATCCTAACCTCAAGGTGATCATCGCTCCGACCACCGTCGGCATCGCCGCCGCGGCGCAGTACGTCGAGGACAAGGGTCTCGTCGGCAAGGTGCTGGTCACCGGCCTCGGCCTGCCGTCCGAGATGATCAACCATGTGAAGTCGGGCGCTGCGCCCGAGTTCGCGCTGTGGAACCCGATCGACCTCGGCTATGCGGCCACCACGATTGCCTACAACCTTGCCACCGGCAAGGAGAAGGCAGTCGCCGGCGGCACGCTCAGCATGGGCAAGCTCGGCAAGGTGACGCTCGACAACGACCTGTCCGGCCCGATGGCCCCGCCGTTCGTGTTCGACTCGTCCAACATCGACCAGTTCGCCAAGATTTACTGAGGCTATCCTCCCTCAGTATTCCCGGCGGGAGGCGGCTCCGGCTGCCTCCCGTTCTTCTTCCGGCCGGCGCATGATGTGCGCCGCCTGACGTATCCAAGAGCCCCTGAATGGAGTCCGCGATCGCCCCGCCTGCCGATATTGCGCCGGCTCTCGAGATGTCGGCCATCTCGAAGGCGTTTCCCGGTGTGCGCGCGCTGGATGGCGTCGATCTCCAGCTCTATCCCGGCACGGTGACGGCGCTCGTCGGCGAGAATGGCGCCGGCAAGTCGACGCTGGTCAAGATTCTGACCGGCGTCTACCAGCCCGACGAAGGCAGGATCGCGCTTGCCGGCGAGGACATCGTTATTCCCGATGCCGAGGCCGCCTTCCGTCTCGGCATCACCGCCACCCATCAGGAGACAGTGCTCTTCGACGACCTCTCGGTGACCGAGAACATCTTCCTCGGCCACGAGATCCGCACCCGCTTCGGCTTCCTCGACTGGAAGGCCATGCGCACGCGCGTCGCGGAGATTCTGGCCGAGCTCGAGGTCGATCTTTCCCCCGATATGCGGCTCCGCGATCTCGCCATCGCCCGCAAGCATCTCGTCGCCATCGCCCGCGCGCTCTCGGTGGACGCCAGGATCGTGATCCTCGACGAGCCTACCGCCTCGCTCTCGCACAAGGAGGTCGAGGAGCTTTACGCCATCGTCGCCAAGCTGAAGCGGCAGGGCAAGGCGATCCTCTTTATCAGCCACAAGTTCGAGGAAATCTTCCGCATCGCCGACCGCTACGCGGTGTTCCGCGACGGCCGCGCGGTGGGCGCCGGCATGCTCGCCGAGGCGACGCCCGACCGGCTGATCGCGCTGATGGTCGGCCGCACCGTCGACCACATCTTCCCGAAGGTGACGGTGCCGCTCGGCGAGACGGTGTTTTCGGTCAGCGGCCTGTCGCACCCGACCGAGTTCGCCGACATCTCCTTCGATCTCCGCAAGGGCGAGAT
>JBEHXS010000125.1:0-7782 GCA_048498575.1 Pseudomonadota bacterium | reverse complement strand
GCCGGATCGAATGCGGCGCCGGCTGTTGGTGCGATTATCCGCCGTTCGGCGGCGCTGCTCGGGGTCGAGCCGCGTGTGGACAAAGACTTGAGCGCTGTGCTGGCGTCGAACTAGTTCGGCGCCAAACGTGGCGTTGCTGACCGTGGACTTGGGTTGGAATTGGGCTGGATTTCGGCGACCGCATGCTGCTTCAGGACCTCGCACCGGCTGATGTACGGCTGCCCGCCGGCGCGGGCTCGCTTGCCGTTGCGGGTTTGACGGCCGATAGCCGCGCCGCCGGTCCGGGCTTCCTGTTCGCCGCCCTTGCCGGCAGCCACCTCGATGGCGCGCGCTATGCCGCCGACGCCGCCGACCGGGGCGCGGTTGCCGTGCTCGCCGCCGAGGGCGCCGAGATCGCGGTCGCCGTCCCGGTCATCCGTTCCGCCGATCCGCGGCGCGCGCTCGCCCTCATGGCGGCGCGCTTCTATCCGCGCCAGCCCGAGCACCTCGTCGCGGTCACCGGCACCAGCGGCAAGACCTCCGTCGCCGATTTCGCCCGCCAGATCTTCGCCTTCGCCGGCAAGAACGCCGCCAGCGTCGGCACCCTCGGCATCGTCACCGCCAAGGGCACGCACTACGGCGCCATGACGACGCCCGATCCGGTGGCGCTCCACCGCGACCTCGACCAGCTCGCGCGCGACGGCATCAGCCACGTCGCGATCGAAGCGTCCAGCCAGGGGCTCGACCAGCGCCGCGTCGATGGTCTCCGCCTCATCGCCGCGGGCTTCACCAACCTCGGCCGCGATCATCTCGATTACCACCCGACCGTCGAAGCCTACTTCGCCGCCAAGATGCGCCTGTTCGATACGGTGCTGCCGCCCTCCGGCACCGCCGTCGTCGAATGCGACGGCCCTTATGCCGATCGCGTCATCGCCATCGCCCGCAGCCGCGGCATCGCGCTGACGCGCGTCGGCCGCGCCGGCGAGGAGATCCGCCTCGCGGCGCTCGCGCCCGACGAGTTCCGCCAGCGCCTCACCATCCGCGCCTTTGGCCGCGAGCGTCACGTCCTGCTGCCGCTCGCCGGCGCCTTCCAGGCCGAGAACGCGCTGGTCGCCGCCGGTCTCGCGATTGCCGCCGGCATCGACGCCGACACCGCCTTCGCGGCGCTCGAGCATCTCACCGGCGCGCCCGGCCGCCTCGAGCTCATCGGCCGCAAGGCCAATGGCGCCATGATCTTCCTCGACTACGCCCACAAGCCCGAGGCGCTGGTCAGCGTGCTTGGCACGCTCCGCCCGATGACGCGCGCCCGCCTCGTCGTCGTCTTCGGCGCCGGCGGCGATCGCGATCCCGGCAAGCGTCCGCTCATGGGCCGCGTCGCTGCCGAAGGTGCCGACGTCATCATCGTCACCGACGATAATCCGCGCATGGAGAATGCCGCGGCGATCCGCAAGGCGGTCATCGCCGGCGCGCCCGGCGCGGTCGAGATCGGCGATCGCGGCGACGCCATCCGCCACGCCGTCGCCATGCTCAACGCCGGCGACGTCTTGTGCGTCGCCGGCAAGGGGCACGAGACCGGCCAGATTGTCGGCACGACGGTCATCCCGTTCTCCGATCGCGAGGTCGCCGTCACCGCGCTCCGCGCCGAGGAGGCTGCGTGAGCGAGCCGCTCTGGATCTACGACGATTTCCTCGCGGCCACGCGCGGCCGCCGTCAGGGCGCGGCGCCCGATGCGGTCACCGGCATCTCGATCGATTCCCGTTCGCTGGCGCCCGGCGATGCCTTCTTCGCCATCAAGGGCGATGTCCACGACGGTCACGACTACGCCACCATGGCGCTCGCCAAGGGTGCCGCGACCGCGGTCGTCGCCGACAGCCGGCTCGCCGGCCTCGGCCGCTCGAAAGGCTGCCTCACCATCGTCGACGACGTGCTCGATGGGCTCGGCCGCCTCGGCGTCGCGGCACGGGCCCGGTCCTCGGCCGGCATCGTCGCGGTCACCGGCAGCGTCGGCAAGACCGGCACCAAGGAGATGCTCGCCACGGCGCTTTCGCCGGACGGTGAGGTGCACTATTCGCCGGGCTCGTTCAACAACCACTGGGGCGTGCCGCTGACGCTCGCCCGCATGCCGGTCTCGGCAAAGTACGGCGTGTTCGAGATCGGCATGAACCACGCCGGCGAGATCGAGCCGCTCGTCCGGATGGTCCGCCCGCACGTCGCGATCATCACCACCGTCGAGCCGGTGCATCTCGAATACTTCAAGGACGTGAAGGCGATTGCCCGCGCCAAGGCGGAAATCTTCCTCGGCGTCGTGCCGGGCGGCGCCGTCATCCTCAACCGCGACAATCCGCACTACGCGTTGCTGGCGAAACTCGCCAGGGAAGCCGGCATCGAGCGCATCTATTCCTTCGGCGAGCACAAGAAGGCCGACCTCCGGCTCGATCTCATCAGCCTCAAGGCCGAATGCAGTTGCGTCTCGGCCACCGTCTTCGGCGAGCGCGTGGCCTACAAGCTCGGCGCCCCTGGTCGCCATCTCGTGCAGAATTCCATCGCCGTGCTCGGCGCCGTCTCGCTGCTCGGCGCCGACATGACGAAAGCCGTCCTCGCCTTCGCTGCGCTGAAGCCGCCGAAGGGCAGGGGCGAGCGCCATCGCATCGTCTTCCCGCGCGGCAGCGGCGTGCTGATCGACGAGAGCTACAATGCCAATCCGGCGTCGATGGCCGCCGCCATCGCGCTTCTCGGTCACGCGATCCCCGAGAAGTCCGGCCGCCGCATCGCGGTGCTGGGCGACATGCGCGAGCTTGGCAAGACCAGCGCCAGGCTCCACGCCGGCCTCGCTGAAGCGCTCGCCGCCGCCGACGTGCAGACCGTGTTCCTCGCCGGCCCGCTCATGCGCGCGCTCTGGGACGTGCTGCCCGCCGATCAGCGCGGCGGCTGGGCCGAGAGCGCGAGCGAACTCGCGCCGCTCGTGCTGAAGGCGCTCGCCCCCGGCGACGTCGTCATGATCAAGGGCTCGAACGCCAGCCGTACCGGCGCCATCGTCGAGGCGATCAAGGCCCGCTTTGCTCCTGCCAAAGCTGCCGTCGAAGACAAGCAGGAACAGGAAACGGCCTAGCATGCTCTACTACCTCGCCCAGCTCGGTGAGCACCTCTCGGTCCTCAACATCTTCCGCTACATCACGTTCCGGACGGCCGGGGCAACGGTGACGGCGCTGCTGTTTGTCTTCCTGTTCGGGCCGTCGATGATCGCGGCGCTCCGTGTTCGCCAGGGCAAAGGCCAGCCCATCCGCGAGGATGGTCCGCAGAACCATCTCCTGACCAAGAAGGGCACGCCGACCATGGGCGGCCTCATGATCCTCGCCGGGCTCGTCGTCTCGGTGCTGATCTGGGCGAACCTGGCGAACCCCTACGTCTGGATCGTCCTCTTCGTCACCATCGGCTTCGGCGCCGTCGGCTTCTATGACGACTACCTCAAGGTCAGCAAAGCCAAGAACGCGGGCTACAGCGGCCGTGCGCGCCTCGCCATCGAGGCGGTCATCGCGGTCATCGCCGCTATCCTCGTCGCCTGGGTCAGTGCCGCTCCGCTCGGCACCGAGCTGACGTTCCCTTTCTTCAAGGACCTGGTCATCGACCTCGGCTGGTTCTTCGTCCCGGTCGCGGTGTTCGTCATGGTCGGCGCCGGCAACGCCGTGAACCTCACCGATGGCCTCGATGGTCTCGCCATCGTTCCGGTCATGATCGCGGCGGCGAGCTTTGCCCTCATCGCCTACCTCGCCGGCAACGCCGTCTTCGCCGACTACCTCCAGATTCACCTCGTGCCCGGCACCGGCGAGCTCGCCGTGGTCTGCGGTGCGCTGCTCGGCGCCGGCCTCGGCTTCCTCTGGTTCAACGCGCCGCCGGCCGCGATCTTCATGGGCGACACCGGGTCGCTGGCGCTCGGCGGCCTGCTCGGCGCGGTCGCGGTGGCGATCAAGCAGGAGATCGTGCTCGCCATCGTCGGCGGCCTCTTCGTGCTGGAGGCGCTGTCGGTCATCGTTCAGGTCGCCTCGTTCCGCCTGACGGGCAAGCGCGTCTTCAAGATGGCGCCCATCCATCATCACTTCGAGGCGATGGGCTGGACCGAGCCGCAGGTCGTGATCCGTTTCTGGATCATCGCCGTGCTGCTCGCCCTCATCGGCCTCTCCAGCCTGAAACTGCGGTGACGACCCGGCCATGATTCCCGTCACCAGCTTCAAGGGCAAGAACGTCGCCGTCTTCGGCCTCGGCGGCAGCGGGCAGGTCGCTGCCAGGGCGCTGGTCGCCGGCGGCGCGCTCGTCGCCGCCTGGGACGATAGCGCCGTGGCGCGCGAGGCGGCCGTCTCTGCCGGCGTCGCGGTCGACGACTTGCGCAGCGCCGACTGGCAGAGCTTCGCCGCGCTGGTGCTCGCGCCCGGCGTGCCGCTCACCCATCCGAAGCCGGCGTGGCCGGTGGTCAGCGCGCGGGCGGCCGGCATCGAGATCATCGGCGACATCGAGCTGTTCTGCCGCGAGCGCCGCCGCAACGTGCCGAACGCGCCCTTCGTCGCCATTACCGGCACCAACGGCAAGTCGACCACGACCGCGCTCATCGCGCATCTTCTCGCGTCGACCGGCCGCGAGGTCGAAATGGGCGGCAACATCGGGCGCGCTGTCCTTTCGCTCGAGCCGCCGCGCACCGGCCGCTTCCACGTCGTCGAGTGCTCGTCGTTCCAGATCGACCTCGCCCCCAGCATCGATCCCTCCGTCGGCGTGCTGCTTAACGTCTCGCCCGATCATCTCGATCGCCACGGCACGCTCGCCGCCTATGCGCGCATCAAGGAACGGCTGGTCGCCCAGTCCGGCATCGCCGTGATCGCGGTCGACGACGAGTGGACGCAGTCGATTGCCGATCGCATCCAGCGCGCCGGCACGCCCGTCGTGCGCGTCTCCGCCCGCCGGCCGCTCGCCGATGGCGTCTATGCCGAGGGCAGCGAAATCTTCGTTGCCGAAAGCGGCGCCAGCACCCGGCTTGCCACGCTCTCCGGCATCGCCACGCTCCGCGGCAGCCATAACGCCCAGAACGCCGTCGCCGCCGTCGCCGTCTGCCGCGCGCTCGGCATCTCCGACGCCGAGATCGCCAAGGGTCTCTCGACCTTCGCCGGCCTGGCCCACCGCATGGAAGAGGTCGGCCGGCGCGGCCGCGTCGTCTTCGTCAACGATTCCAAGGCGACCAACGCCGATGCCGCGGCCAAGGCGCTTGCCGTCTTCCCGCGCGTTTACTGGATCGCCGGCGGGCGGCCGAAGGCCGGCGGCATCCGCAGCCTCGCGCCGTACTTCCCGCGCGTCATCAAGGCCTACCTCGTCGGCGAAGCCACCGACGAGTTCGCTGCCACGCTTGGCAACAGCGTCCAGTACATGAAGTGCGGCACGCTGCAGAACGCGGTCGCCGCCGCCGCCGCCGATGCCGCCGACGATCGCGGCGCGCTCGATCCGGTGGTGCTGCTCTCGCCGGCCTGCGCTTCGTTCGACCAGTTCCAGAATTTCGAGAAGCGTGGCGATGCGTTTCGCACTTACGTCCGTCAACTCAACGGAATCCGCATGCTAGGGGAGGCCGCCTGATGGTCAGCCGCACCAACCGCAGCCCGATCGCCGAATGGTGGTGGACGATCGACAAATACATTCTCGGCGCCACCATCGTCCTGATGCTGGCCGGGATCGTGCTGTCGCTCGCCGGCTCGCCGGCGGTCGCCGAGCGTCTCGGCTACGACACCTTCCACTTCTTCGATCGCCACGTCGCCTTCTTCTTCCCGGCGCTCGCGGTGATGATCGCGACCTCGTTCCTGACGCCGCGCGGCGCCCGCCGCACGGCCTTCATCGTGCTCGCCATCTCGGTCGCGCTGATGCTGGCGACGCTGTTCATGGGCTTCGAGGTCAAGGGCTCGCGGCGCTGGATCAACATCGCCATGATCTCGCTGCAGCCGTCCGAATTCATGAAGCCGGCGTTCGTCGTGGTCGTCGCCTGGCTGTTCGCCGAGCATCGGCTGCGTCCCGATATCCACGGCGACCTGTTCACCGTCATCCTTCTCGCCATCGTCGTGTCGCTGCTCATCGCCGAGCCCGATTTCGGCCAGACCATGCTGATCTCGATCGCCTGGGCGTCGCTGTTCTTCATCTCCGGCATGCCGCTCGTGTGGATCGCGGCGCTCGTCGTCGCCAGCGTCGGCGGTGTCGCCGCCGCCTACACCATGCTGCCGCACGTCGCGGCGCGCATCGACAAGTTCCTGTCGCCGTCGTCGGGCGACACCTTCCAGGTCGACAAGGCGCTGGATTCCATCCTGCGCGGCGGCTGGTTCGGGCAAGGGCCGGGCGAGGGCATCGTCAAGCGGGTGCTGCCGGACGCGCATACCGACTTCATCTTCGCCGTGGCGGCGGAGGAATTCGGCATCATCGTTTGCCTGGCGCTGGTCGCGGTCTTCGCCGTCATCGTCTTCCGCGGCCTGTCGCGAAGCGCGGTCAGCTCCGATCCGTTCGTGCGCCTGGCCACCGTCGGTCTGGTCATCCTGTTCGGCGTCCAGTCGGTCATCAACATGGCGGTCAACCTCAACCTCATGCCGGCCAAGGGCATGACGCTGCCGTTCATCTCCTACGGCGGCTCGTCGATGATCGCGGTCGCCTTCGGCATGGGCCTGCTCCTGGCCTTCACGCGGCGGCGGCCGGAACCGAAGCGCAACCCCCGGCCGTTCGTGGTGGCGCCGCCCGTGCCGGCGGCCTGAATTTGGCGGGCACCGTCCTGATCGCTGCCGGCGGCACCGGCGGCCATCTCTTTCCGGCCGAGGCGCTGGCGCTCGCGCTTGCCGCGCGCGGCTGGCGCATCCACCTCGCCACCGACCACCGCGTCGAGACCTACGGCCAGGCCTTTCCGGCAGAGGCCGTGCACTACCTGTCGTCGGCGACCATCACGCGCCAGCCGGTAGCCGCCGCCAAGGCAGTCGCGACGCTGGGCGTCGGCTTCCTGCAGGCCCACCTGCTGCTCCGCCGTGTCCGGCCTGCCGTGGCAGTCGGTTTTGGCGGCTATCCCACGGTGCCACCAATGCTCGCCGCCGCCACCGCCGGCATCCCGACCGTGCTCCACGAACAGAACGCCGTGCTCGGCCGCGCCAACCGTTTCCTCGCCGGCCGCGTCACGCGCATCGCCACCAGCTTCGCGAAGGTTGGCGGCGCCGAGGCGTTCGCCGTCCGGACGGTGCAGACCGGCAACCCTGTCCGCCCCGCAGTCCGGGAGGCCGCATCCGTGCCCTATCCGGCGCGCCAACCGAACCAGCCCTTCCGCCTTCTGGTCTTCGGCGGCAGCCAGGGCGCCCGCTTCTTTTCCGACATAATGCCGGCTACGGTCGCGCTCCTCGGAAAGGAAATCCAGTTGCAGCTTGAGGTTACCCAGCAGGCCCGCGCCGAAGACGTCGCCCGCGTCCGCCAGGCCTACGATCTTCTCGGCGTCAAAGCCGAACTCGCGCCGTTCTTCGCCGACATGCCGGCGCGCATCGCCGCCGCGCACCTCGTCGTCGCGCGCTCCGGCGCGTCGACCTGCGCCGAGCTTGCCGTCATCGGCCGGCCCGCGATCCTGGTGCCGCTGCCGCACGCCCTCGACAACGACCAGAAGGCCAACGCCACCGTGCTCGCCGCCGGCGGCGGCGGCTGGATGATCGAGCAGGCGGAACTCACCGCCGCGCGTCTCGCCGGCGAGATCACCCGCTTCGCCAACGAGCCGGCGCGCCTCATTCCCGCAGCCGAGGCGGGAACGGAGCAGGGTCGCAC
>JBEHXS010000124.1:0-7821 GCA_048498575.1 Pseudomonadota bacterium | reverse complement strand
CAGACTTCCAGCGATCCGGCCACTGCGCTGGCGCTCCTGCAAAACTGCGCCACCGACACGACCAAGTATTTCGACGCGCAGAACGAGTCTCAGCTCAATGCGGCCTTCACCGCGATCGGCGACGACATCTCGCTGCTGCGCCTGTCGCAGTAGCGGCCGCGCCTACTCCGCGATCGTGAAGGGCAGCGTCGTCGTCGCCTGCTTCTGCGTGGCGACGTCGGTGAGCGTGAGCAGCAACAGGTAGCTGCCCGGCTTCAGCGCCGCAGGCAGCGTCACCGCCACCACCGCCTGCACTTCGTGGCTCTTGGCTTCGCCCGTCCACTCGGCCGTGCCGAAGTCGTCCGTCTTGCCGAGAATGAGCCCGCCCGGCGTGCGGATCTCGATTCCCGTCCGGTAGCGCACGGCGTAGCCCGAGCCGCTGTCCGCCGGCAGGAAGCCGTAGCCGACCGGCTCGAGATAGATCGAGACGGCGTCGCCGGCATGGAAGGTGGCGTCGCCGACCGGTGTGTATTGTCCGAAGCCCGAAATCCCGGTGGCGAAAGTCGCTACGCGGAAGGCGAGGGGGACGGCGTTCCAGAAGGCGTCCGTCGCGCCGTCGAATGCGGCGATCGCGCCCTTGGCGTCGCCCGCGGTTATCGCCTGCTCGGCCTGTGCCGCGCCGTCGGCGATCGGCCTGGCCAGCGCCGGATGCGCCGGCGCGCCAAGCGCCACCGCCGTGCACAGGGCAAACGCCACCCCGCTTAGTCGCGAAAACATGCTGCAGGCCCCCCATTGGCCGGTTTGGCCGCATGATCGGTTGTAGCCGGCAGCGATGCAAGTACCGAGCCGACAGGCCCGATTTGGTCAGGCCGGGCGCGTGGGGGCCGCCCAGGTGGCCCGCTTGCGGTAGATCGTCGATGGCGCGATTTCGAGCGCCGCCGCCGCCCGCTCCGCGTTACCGCCAAAGGCGGCGAGCGCCCGCTCGATGATCGCTCGTTCCTGCTCGGCAAAGGGCAGCACGGCCCCGTCGCCGGCCGCCGCCATGTCCCGCCCGCCATCTGCCACGTCGAGCGCGCCCAGCACGATCGCCCGGCGCACGACATTGGCGAGTTCGCGCACGTTCCCCGGCCAGTCCTGAGCAGCAAGCCGCGCCATCGCTGCCGCATCGAGCGGCATCCCGTCGCGCCCTTCCTCGGCGGCAAAGCGCGACCGGAAGGCTTCCGCCAGCAGCGGAATGTCGCCCCGCCGCTGGCGCAGCGGCACGAGGTGCACCGGCAGCACGTTCAGCCGGTAGTAGAGGTCGGCCCTGAGCCGCCCGGCCGCAATCTCGCTTTCCGGGTCGCGATTGGTGGCCGCGATGATTCGCACCCGCACCGTCCTCGTCTCGCTGGCGCCGACCGGGCGGAAGCTGCCGTTCTGCACGAAGCGCAAGAGCTTCGCCTGCAGCCCGGCGTCCATCTCCGCGAGTTCGTCGAGGAAGAGAATCCCGCCGTCGGCCATCTCCGCCGCGCCGGTGCGGCTTTCGCCGGCGCCGGTGAAGGCGCCGCGCACATGGCCGAACATCTCGCTTTCGATGAGCTCGCGCGGAATGGCGGCGCAGTTCAGCGCCACGAACGGCCGCGCCGCGCCGGACAGCGCGTGGATCGCCTCCGCCGTCAGTTCCTTGCCCGTCCCCGTCTCGCCAGTGATGAACACCGGGGCGGGGGAGGGCGCCACCCGCCGGATCGTCTCGTAGAGCGCCAGCATCGGCGCCGAGCGCCCGATGAAGCCCGCGAAATCCGTCCCCGCTGCGGCGGGCATTTCGGCCGTCGCCGCCGCCGACGCGACCGCCGGCGCCGCCAGCGTCGCTTCCAGCCGCTCGATCAGCGCCTTCGCCCCGATCGGCTTCGCCATGAAGTCCGCCGCCCCGCCGCGGATCGCCGCCACCGCGGTTGCCAGCGATGGGTTGGCGCTGGTCGCGATGGTGCGCCCGCCGATGCCGCCCAGCCGATGCGGTCCGCCAATCGTTTCGATGTCGGCGATCACGATCGCCGGCGTGTCGCCCGCCGCTGCCGCGGCTTCGTCGCGTGTCGCACAGGCGACGGCGGCGAAACGCCCGCCGCTCCGCTCGGCGATCATGCCGGCAAGGCTCCGCCGGGTGCTCGCGTCGGCGTCGACGATGAACACGCTGACCGGCTCGCCGCCGCGCCGGGGCGCTGCAAGGGAACTCACCGACACCATGGAAACAGGCGACCCCGCTCCGTCCACACTGCGCCTTACCAGCGCTGACTATCGCCACCACAGGGTAAACAAACCGTGCGACCGGCGGCCTCGCTCCTGTCCCGTTTCGAGCATCGACCGCCGAAGGCCCTGCGGCGTCATGGCGTCGCGCCGCCGCCCCGTCATGGCTCCGCGGCCGGCCCGATCGGCCGGCCCGGCGCCTCCGGCCTTGACCCGCGGCGCGCGGACGGATAGCCGGGGCCGCCATGGCCAACGTCGCTGATCCCGTCATGATTTCCGGCCTCGCCGAGCTCGCGCCGACTTACCGCGCGCTGCTCTGCGATGTCTGGGGCGTCGTCCACGATGGCGCCGTCGCCCACGATCTCGCCACCCAGGCGCTCGTGCGCTACCGGCGGGAAGGGGGCGTCGTCGTCCTCATCACCAATGCGCCGCGTCCGAAGGCGGCGGTGATCGAGCAGCTCGACAAGCTCGGCGTGCCGCGCGCCGCCTTCGACGATGTCATCACGTCGGGCGATGCCGCGCGTCATGTCCTCGCCGCGCGGCCGGGCGTGCGCATCTATCACGTCGGCCCCGAACGCGATCTCCCGATCTACTTCGGCCTCGATCTGGAATTCGGCGAGGAGGACGATTGCGAGCTCGTCTCGTGCACCGGTCTGTTTGACGACGAGAGCGAAACGCCCGACGATTACGCCGACAGCTTCACCGCGTGGCGCGCGAGGTCGGTGCCCATGCTCTGCATCAATCCCGATATTGTGGTCGAGCGCGGCGATCGGCTGATCTGGTGCGCCGGCGCGCTCGCCGAGCGTTACCGCGAGCGTGGCGGCGAGACGATCATCGTCGGCAAGCCTTACGCCCCGATCTACGAGACCGCGCTGGCGCGTGTCTCCGCCATCGCCGGCAAGCCCGTGCCGAAGGCGTCGGTCCTGGCGGTCGGCGACGGCATCGATACCGATGTCCGCGGCGCCGTCTCGCAGGGGCTTGACGTTCTCTTCGCCACCGGCGGCATCCACGCCGCCGTGTTCGGCGACCGCGACCGCCCCGATATCGCCAGGGTGCACGCTTTCCTCCAGACGGCTGGCCTCGGCGCCCGTGCGCTGGTGACGCGCCTGTCGTGGTAGCGTCGTGACCCTGCCGCCTGCCGCACCGCCGCCGCCTTCGGCGCTCGCCACCGCCGGGCTCCACGCCGCCGGCGCGACGCGTGTCCTCGTGCCCCATCCGCTCGCCGCGGTGCCGCCCAGTCTGCGCGGTGGCGTCGTCGCGCTCGGCAATTTCGATGGCCTCCACGGCGGCCACCGGGCCTTGCTCGATCTTGCTCTCCGCGAGGCGCGCCATCTCGGCGTCCCCGCCGTCGTGCTCACCTTCGAGCCGCATCCACGCACGGTCTTCCGGCCCGACCAGCCGGTCTTCCGCCTGACGCCGCTGCCGGCCAAGGCGCGGCTGCTCGCCGCGCTCGGCCTCGATGGCCTGGTCGTCGCCGAATTCAACCGCACCTTCGCGTCGAACACCGCCGATGCCTTCATCGACGACGTCCTGATCCGCCGGCTCAACGTCGCCGGCGCCGTCGTCGGCTTCAATTTCCGCTTCGGCTACGGCCGCGAGGGCACGGCGCCGACGCTGGCCGGGGCCGGCTCGCGGCGCGGCTTCGCCGTCGCCATCCTCGACGAGATCTGTGAGGAGAACGGCGCGCCGGTTTCCTCGTCCGTCATTCGCGACGATCTCGCCGGCGGCGACATCGCCGCCGCCAATGCGCGCCTCGGCTATCGCTGGTTCATCGTCGGCACGGTCATCGCCGGCGATCGCCGTGGGCGCGAGCTTGGCTTCCCGACCGCCAATATCGCGCTGGGGGCAGACTCCCGGCTCCGCCACGGCGTCTATGCCGTGCGTCTCCGTCGCGCCGATGGCACGGTGCTCGACGGCGTCGCGAGTTTCGGCCGCCGCCCGACCTTCGATAACGGCGCCCCGCTGCTCGAGGTCCATGCCTTCGATTTTTCGGGCGATCTTTATGGCGAGGAGGTCGTGGTTTCGTTCTTCGGCTGGATTCGTCCCGAGCTGAAGTTCGATTCCGCCGAGGTGCTGATCGCCGCCATGAACCGCGATGCAGCAGCGGCGCGGGCGGTTCTGGCCGCGGCCGGAGAGGGCAGCGAAATCGACCGTGCATTAGCCCGGGAAGTCGCCTGAGGCTTGGTTGTGGGTCGGTGTGGATTGAGTTACCTATGCTCCCGCCTCGGCCGGATTTTCGCCTGTTTTCTGGCTGAGAGCAGAACGTCGCCCGGCTTTCGCAGGGGCGCTATCGGTCCTTGGGGGTCGGCGATTCGGATGTCCGGCATTACTCGTAAATGGCGTCGCGCTGCCCAGGGCGTGGGCGTCGCCGCGCCGCTTCTGGCGGCGCTGGCCCTGTCTGCCTGCACCAGCAATACGTATGGCACCGGAACCTCGCCCGGCATGCAGACGCTGAAGGACATCACCGGCATCGCCATGCTGACCGGCAAGCAGAAAGATCCGATCGACTATTCGCCACGGCCAAATCTGGTCGCGCCGCCGTCAACAGCCGACCTGCCGCCGCCGGGCAGCGATACCGATACGGCGAACGCACCGAACTGGCCGAACGACCCCGACGTCGCTTCCGCCAAGGCAAAGGCCGCCGCGGCCGCCGCAAGCGCCAACGGCGACGTGCCGAATCAGTATTATGTCGCCAGCACTGCCGCTCCGAGCGCCATTTCGCCGAGCAAGAATGGCGACCTCACGCCGGCCCAGCTCGCCGCCGCCCGCAAGGCCTTCGCCGATGCCCGTGGCGGCATCAGCCTCGATGCCAATGGCAACCCGGTGCGCAAGTACCTCACCGATCCGCCGGTTGACTACCGCCTGCCCGATCCGACCGAGCCGCTGAATACCGCCGCCGTCCAGAAGAAGCGCAAGAAGTTCCTCTGGTGGTACGTCGACGAGTGAGCCGCGCCTAGCGCCGCTCCCGGAAGAATTCCCGCAACACTTCCCCGGCCTCCGCCTCGGCGATGCCGCCGTAGACCTCTGGCGCGTGGTGGCAGGTCGGCTGGCTGAAGAAGCGCACGCCGCTTTCGACGGCGCCGCCCTTCGGGTCGCGCGCGCCGAAATAGAGCCGGCGGATGCGCGCGAACGAGATTGCCGCTGCGCACATCGTGCACGGCTCCAGCGTGACGTAGAGATCGGCGCCGGTTAGCCGCTGCGAGCCTAGTGCCGCCGCCGCGGCGCGTATCGCCAGGATCTCGGCATGGGCCGTCGGGTCGTCGCCGTCGAGCGTGCGGTTGCCGGCGCGTGCGATCACGGCGCCGTCGAGCACGATTGCGGCTCCGATCGGCACCTCGCCGCGTGCCGCCGCTTCCCGCGCCTCGGCGAGCGCAATTGCCATGCCTTCGCTCGTCACCGCTCGCCTCGCTCCGCCCTCTCTGCTAATCACCGGCCCATGGCCGAAACCGCTGACCGAACTGCCGGCGACCGTATCGCCAAGGTGCTCGCCCGTGCCGGCCTGTGCTCGCGCCGCGACGCCGAGAAGTGGATCGCCGAAGGCCGCGTCGCGGTCAACGGCAAGGTAATCGTCTCGCCGGCGCTGAATGTCACCGCCCGCGACCGCATCGCCGTCGACGGCGTCCCGCTCCAGGAACGCGAGCGGACGCGGCTGTGGCTCTACCACAAGCCGCGCGGGCTGGTCACGACGGCCCGCGATCCGGAGGGCCGCCGGACGGTCTTCGACGCGCTGCCGAAGGACCTGCCGCGCGTCGTCGCTGTCGGCCGCCTCGACATCAACACCGAGGGCTTGCTCCTCCTCACCAACGATGGCGGACTGGCGCGCGTGCTGGAACTCCCCGCCACCGGCTGGCTCCGCCGCTACCGCGTTCGCGCCCACGGCACGGTCACCCAGGCCAGCCTCGATACGCTGAAGGAAGGCGTCACCATCGAGGGCATCATGTACGGGGCCATCGAGGCCACGCTCGACCGCGTCCAGGGCAGCAACACCTGGATCATGATGGCGCTCCGCGAAGGCAAGAACCGCGAGGTCAAGCGCGTGCTCGGCCATCTCGGCCTGTCGATCACGCGCCTCATCCGCGTCTCGTACGGTCCCTTCCAGCTCGGCGATCTTGCCGAAGGCGAGGCGCGCGAGATTCGCGGCCGCGTGCTTCGCGATCAGCTGGGCGACAAGCTCGCCACCGCCGCCGGCGCCGATTTCGAGGCGCCGGTGCGCCAGCCCGCACCGGCCGTGAAGGCGCCGCCGCCGGCGCCGAAGGGCAGGGACCCGCGTGCGCGTCGTCGCCGGTGAGTTCCGCGGCCGGCCGCTGCTGACGCCTGCCGGCGAGGCGATCCGCCCGACCGCCGATCGCGTCCGCCAGACCGTCTTCGACATCCTGGTCCATTCGTACGGCGATCCGGTCCGCGGCGCCCGCGTCCTCGATCTCTTCGCCGGCACCGGCGCGCTCGGCATCGAGGCGCTGTCGCGCGGCGCCGCTTCCGTCCTCTTCGTCGAGGAAGGGGCGGAGGCGAGGGGCCTGATCCGCGGCAACGTCGAGGCCTTCGGCCTCACTGGCCGCACCCGCATCTTCCGCCGCGACGCCACCAATCTCGGGCCGACCGGGACGGTCCAGCCGTTCTCGCTGGTCTTCGCCGATCCGCCCTACGGCAAGGGGCTGGGCGAGCGCGCGCTCGTCTCCGCCCTTGCCGGCGGCTGGCTCACGCCCGGTGCCGTGGTTGTCCTGGAGGAGGCGGCGAATGCCACAATTGCGCCGATCCCCGGCCTCGCCGCGGCCGAAACGCGCCACATCGGCGACACCGCCGTCCATTTCCTTGTCGCCGGCCCTGCCAGACCATAGATCAGGGCACGCGACCGCTCGCCCCAAGAGCCTGCCAAGGAAGCCTATTCCGATGAACGAGATTTTCGACCAGGCCGATCTCACCGATAAGGCCGCGAGCCTTGTCGCCGCCGCCCGCCGCGCCGGCGCCGATGCCGCTGATGCCGTCTGCGTCCGTGGCGTGTCGCTCGGCATCGACGTCCGCCTCGGCAAGGTCGAGGAAACCGGCCGCTCCGAGGGCAACGACTTCAACCTTCGCGTCTTTGTCGGCAAGCGCTCCGCCATCGTCTCGGCCAATGTCCTGACCGACCCCGCCGAGCTCGCCGCCCGCGCCGTCGCCATGGCCAAGGTCGCGCCTGAGGACAAGTACGCCGGCCTCGCCGACAAGGCGCGTCTGGCCACGACGTTCCCCGACCGCGACATGCTCGACACCACGATCCCGACCGCCGCCGAGCTCACGGAGATGGCGCTCGCCGCCGAGGATGCCGCGCGCGCCGTGCCCGGCGTCACGAATTCCGGCGGCGCCGGCGCCGGCTGGTCGCTGGGCGGCCTCGTCCTCGCCACCTCCGATGGCTTCGCCGGCTCCTACCTCACCTCCCGCTTCGGCCTCTCCGCCTCGGTCATCGCCGGCAGCGGCACCGGCATGGAGCGCGACTACGATCACGACAGCAAGGTTTACCGCGCCGATCTCGACGACCCGGAGACCATTGGCCGCAACGCCGGCAATCGCGCCGTCCGCCGCCTGAATCCGCGGCAGATGCCGTCCGGCCGTGTCACCGTCGTCTACGACCCGCGCATCGCGAGCGGC
>JBEHXS010000123.1:0-7917 GCA_048498575.1 Pseudomonadota bacterium | reverse complement strand
GGCAGCGGCATCGACAACCTGATCCTCAAGGGCACCGGCAGCGAGACGCTCGACCGCTTCACCGGCTTCGAGACGCTGGACATGCAGGGCACGCACTGGACGCTGACCAACGGCGCCACTTTCGGCACCAGCGCGGCGATCGACGGGGGCATCCTGTCGGTGAACGGTACGCTGACCACGCCAACGCTGACGGTCGCCAGCGGCGGGACGCTCGGCGGCGGCGGCACGGTCGCCGGCGCCGTGACGGTGCAATCGGGCGGCAAGCTTGCGCCCGGCAACTCGATCGGTACGCTGACGGCGAGCTCGGCGACATACGCCGCGGGGTCGACGTTCGAGGTCGAAGTCGATCCGGCGAGCGCCGACAAGCTGATCGTCAACGGCGTTGCGACCGTCGATCCTTCGGCGCATGTCTCGGTGCTCGCCGCTCCGGGCACCTACGTTGACGGCACGACCTACCTCATCCTCGACGCCAGCGGCGGCTCGCTTACCGGCACCTTCGCCGATGTGGTCGTCAGCAATTCGGCGTTCCTCTCCTTCGCGCTCGACCAGACCAGCCACGCCAACCAGGTCTGGCTGACGGTGGCCAACGTCGTGGCTCTGCCCGACATCGCCGAGACGCCGAACCAGATCGCGGCCGCAACTGGCATCGAGGAGCAGGGGCCCGGCAGCGACCTCTACGACGCTATCGCGCTGCTTGACGCGGGCCCGGCACGCGACGCCTTCGATCTTTCCTCGGGCGAGGTGCATGCGACGGCGGCGGGAGCCGTGCTCGCTGACACGCGACTGGTGCGCGAGGCGGTGCTTGCGCGGTTCGACGCCGACTGGCTCGACGGAGCGAACGGGGGCGGCGGCGCCGATACCGCTCCCGGCCCACAATGGGGCGCGTGGGGCCAGGGTTTCGGCAGCTCGGCAACGGCGGCGGGCGACGGCAATGCCGCGGGCTACTCGCGTTCCCTTGGCGGATTCGTCGCGGGACTGGAAGCGTCGGAGCCCGGTGCGTGGCGCATCGGCGGCGCGGTCGGCTACAGCGGCAGCAGCCTTGCCATTCCGGATCGCGCATCCGCCGCGACGATCGTTGGCTACCACGCGGCGGCGTACGGCGCGGTCGAGGCAGGGGCGTGGTCGTTCCGCGCCGGCGGCGCGGTCGCCAACGAGACCATCGACACGGTGCGCCAGGACACGTTCGATGGGTTCAGCCAGACGCTGACCGCAAGCTATGGCGCGACCGTCGGGCAGGGCTTCGCGGAGGCGGCGTATCACGCCGACTTCGGCGGCCTGCGTGTCGAGCCGTTCGCAAATGTTGCCGCCATTCGTGCGGCGACGGATGGCTTCACCGAAAGCGGGGGGAGTGCCGCGCTCAGCGCCGAGGCCACCTCGCGCTCGGTCGCCTTCACGAACCTCGGGGCGAGGATCGGGGCGCTGCTGCCGCTCGGCGGCACGGTGCTCAAGCTTTCCGCCAGCGTTGCCTGGCAGCACACGGTGGGCGGTACGGTGCCGACCGCCGCCCTGGCGTTCGCCGGCGGCACGCCGTTCACGGTTGCGGGCGTGCCCCTGGCGCGCGACGCGCTCCACGTTGGGGCCAATGCCGACTGGACGATCGGCAAGAGCACGACGCTTGGGCTCGGCTACTCCGGGCTGATCGCGTCAGGGGTGAGCGATCACGCGGCGACGGCGCGCCTGACGATACGGTTCTGAGCGCCGCTCAGTGCGAATGGCCGCTCCAGTTAGGGTCGGCCGCGATCTCCAGTTCCGGCGCCGGCTGGCAAGGGCCGGGCGCTTCGACGATGCAGACCGCGCTATCGCCGGCGGAATCAAAGCAGCGGACGCCTGGCGGCGGCGGGTCCGGCAACGGGCGGCGTACGGGTGTCAGCAATACGTTCGCGGCGCCGGTCTTGCCCGCCGCCCGCAACGACGGCCAGAGGTAGAACGGCACGTCGCGGTGGAGCCCGGCGTATCCGGGATATTCGTAGACGCTGTTATCGGCATACGCGATGCCGCACACCGACGGGTCGGCGTGGAGCGCAGCGAATGCGGCGATGGCGTTGCGATGGCCGAAAAACGTGGCGCGCGTGGCCGGCGCCAGCGAAGCGGCGACCGACGCCACGACAACGACGCCGAGAGCGGCGGGCAGGGGCACTGCGCGCACGGGGTCGCTCCGCATCCTGGCCGTGAGCAGCGCCACGCAGCTGCCGACGCCGAGGCCGACGAGCACCACCGCACAGAGCAGCGCCGGATAGATGAAGCGATACTCCTTGTGCCCAAAGGCGCTGTGGACGACCACAATGGCGAGAGCGGCGACGAACAGCGCGGGCGCGCGCGTGCTGCCGAAAAGCGCGAACGGAATGAGCAGGACGAGCAGGTAGCCGTATCGCCGCACGGTTTCGGCAACGTACCAGTCGGCCGGACTGGCGCCGTAGTAGGTCGTCGCCCAGCCGCGGACAATGTTGGCATCAATGTTGTCGACGATGGAGGCGAACGGGAAACCCCAGGTCGCCCAGTCGAGGACGCCCAGCAAGGCGACGGGGAGCAGGCCGGCGGCCACAACCGGCAACCAGCGAGACCGCCAGTGCGCGCGGCAGCCCATGACGGCGACGAGAGCCGCGGCCGGGGCGACGTGCACCCGGAAGGCAACCGCCGCACCCATCGCCAAGCCGCCCAGCACCATGCGGCGGCGCGTTGCCGGGCCAGTGAGCAAGGCAATGCCGGGCAGGAAGAAATCCGCCGCGACGACCTCGTTCAGCACGCGGATGCCCTGTTCGGCAATGCCGAGACCGGCCGCGACGGCGAATGCCGCGCAGATCGCCGGGTCGGGGCCGAAGCGGCGACCGATGTCCCATGCGGCCCAGACCGGGAGGAGGGCGAGCGCCGCCAGCTCCAGCCACACGGCGCCGAGATAGAACGCGGGGGTGGCCGATATCCAAGTCGCGGGCCGCATGACCAGCGCGACCAGGCCGGGCATCAGCCAGCTGCGCGCGCCCTCGTGGAACTCCCACGGCACGACGCCATAGCCGAACAGCAGGCGGTGCGCCTGCTCGATGGACTGGAATATCTCGTCGTCGTGGTCGTACGAGCGGAACGCGAGCGTAAGCCCCGCGCGGAGCGCGAACGCCGCCAGACAAATCAGGACAAAAGCAAATGCCGGCCTTCCGGCGGCGTCATCGCGTGCCGCGATGGCGCCGATCGCGGAGTTATTCGGCGGCAGGGACTGCCGCGACCGCGATGCCCTTCTCGGTCAGGAGCGGCGCCAGCTCGCCGCCCTGGAACATCTCGCGGACGATGTCACAGCCGCCGACGAACTCGCCCTTGACGTAGAGCTGGGGGATCGTCGGCCAGTTGGAATAGTCCTTGATGCCCTGGCGGATCTCGGCGCTCTCGAGCACGTTCACGCCCTTATAGTCGACGCCGAGGTAGTCGAGGATCTGCACCACCTGGCTCGAGAAGCCGCACTGCGGGAACGTCGGCGTACCCTTCATGAAGAGCACGACGTCGTTGGACTTAACTTCGTTTTCGATCCAGGTCTGAACTTCGCTCATTCGCGAGCCTCCGAGGAAGGTGAAGGGCCCAAGCCCTGCGCTTCCAATAGCATAGGAAGCGAGTCGAGAATCGGCAATGGGCGGCGTCACATTTGCCACACGACGCCTTGCCGGCTTCCCGGCGCGGATGCATACAGGGCGCCGCCGGCCGGAACGACGACCCTGAAAACAGGGGCGGTCGCCCGGCGGCCTGCCCGCCGGTTTTGCGCCCGCGGGCCGCAGTCCACCTCGGGTCTCCATGGCTTTTTTCGGGAACGGCGCGGTCAATCGCGTCAACATTCACGCGGCCATCGTGGCACTCGCCAACGGGGCCGGCGGCATTTTCTTCATGGCGGTGCTGCTCAAGGCAGGCCTTTCGCTGCCCGAGGCACTGGCGGCGCAGGCCGCCATCTTCGCCGGCCGGTTTGTCCTTCGCCCGTTGATGGTGCCGCTCGGCGTGCGATGGGGCCTGAAGCCGTTGATGTTCATCGGCACGTTCGGCATGGCGCTGCAGTTTCCGGCGCTACCGGCGGTCACCGGGGTGGGGCCGGCGCTGCTCGTGCTGGTCGTGGTGACCGCGATATCCGAGGTTTTCTATTTCGCCGCGTACCACACGTATTTCGCCACGCTTGGCGACGTCGAGGCGCGCGGCAGCCAGATCGCGGCGCGCGAGGCGCTGACGGCAGCGGCGAACGTGGCGGCGCCGCTCCTCGGCGCCTGGGCGCTGGTGACCGCGGGGCCGTGGATCACCTTCATCGGCGTGGCCCTGGTGCAGGCGCTGGGGGCGATCCCGCTGATCGGCATCCGCAACGTGCCGGTGCTCAAGAATGCGCCCGGCGTATTGCGCACGGCGCGGCTGGGCTCGGCGCTGTTCGCGCTCGACGGCTGGTACGGGGCCAACAACATCTTCTTCTGGCAGGCGGTGCTGTTCCTGACGCTGGGCAGCAACTACGCCGCCTTTGGCGGGGCGATGGCGCTGGCGGGACTGGTCGGCGCCGCCTATGGCCTCTTTCACGGGCGCAGCATCGATGCCGGCCACGGACGCCGCGCCGTCGTCATCGCCTTTTCGGTGGCGGCGGCCATCATGGTCCTTCGCGCCGTCAGCCTGCCGTACCCGTGGCTGGCGGTGATCGCCAACGCGGCGGCCGCGGTCGTGCCGCCGCTCTACCAGCCGACGCAAGGTACGGCGCTCTACAACATCGGCAAGGCGGCGCCATGCCCGTTCCGGTTCAACGTCGCGCTGGAAGGCGCATGGGACAGCGGCTGTGTCGCCTTCTGCCTGGTGGCGGCCGGCCTTATCTCGCTCGGCGTGCCGCCGGGTTTCGTGATGCTGCTGGCGCTGCCGGGGCTGGGCACCGCCGCGCGTCTGCTGTGGCGCTACTACCAGCGCATCGTGGATGCAGGGCTGATCGCGGCGACCGCGTAGCGCGCTAGTCGGGGATGCTGGTCTGGAGCGCCAGCGCATGGAGGGCGCCGCCCATGTTGCCGCGGAGCGCGTCGTAGACCAGCTTGTGCTGCTGGACCCGCGTCTTGCCGCGGAAGGAAGCCGAGACGACCTCGGCGGCATAGTGATCGCCGTCGCCGGCGAGGTCGCGGATGGTGACCCGGGCGTCGGGCAGCGCCGCCTTGATCAGGGCTTCGATATCGCCCGCATTCATCGCCATGACGGGGCTCCCCTCTGTGCGAGACGTCCGGCCGGAAAGCCGGCCCTCACGGTCCGGTCATGAAGGCCGGAAACCACGATTCATGTGCCTGCTTCAACGATGCAACAGATATGCCGCCGGACTCGCCAAGTTTCAATCGGTCACCGCCGGTGGTGCCGATCCACGGCGCGAAGATGCCGGCGGCCTCCGACATCCCGTGGACGCGGTCGAGATCATCGCGGCGGATGGTGACGAGGTAGCGGCCCTGGTCCTCGCCGAAGAACGTCTCGACCGGCTTCTCGTCGTTAAGCTCGGTGGTGGCGGCGCCGATGCCGGAAGCCATCGCCATTTCGGCGAGCGCGACGGCGACACCGCCATCCGAGACATCGTGGACGGCGGTGGCAATGCGGTCGCGGATCAGCCCACGGACGAAGTCGCCGACGCGCTTCTCGTGCGCGAGATCGACGGGCGGCGGCAGGCCTTCCTCGCGGCCGGCGATCTCGCGGAGCCAAACCGACTGGCCGAGGTGGCTGCCCCAGCTATCCGGCGCGCCGATCAGCAGCACGCATTCGTCCGCTGCCTTGAAGGCCAGCGTCTGCATCAGCGACAGATCGTCGAGCAGGCCGACGCCGCCGATCGCCGGGGTCGGCGGGATCGCGGCGCCGTTGGTCTCGTTGTAGAGCGAGACGTTGCCGGAAACGACCGGGAAGGCGAGCGCGCGGCAGGCTTCCGAGATGCCGCGGATGGCATCGACCAGCTCGCCCATGATCTCGGGCTTCTCGGGGTTGCCGAAGTTGAGGTTGTCGGTGACGGCGAGCGGCAGGGCCCCGACGGCCGTCAGGTTCCGCCAGCATTCGGCCACCGCCTGCTTGCCGCCCTCGAAGGGATCGGCGGCGCAGTAGCGCGGGGTGACGTCGAGGGTGAAGGCCAGCGCCTTCGTGCCGGCGATGCGCACGACGGCGGCATCGCCGCCGGGGCGCTGGGCGGTGTCGCCGCGGATCAGGTGGTCGTACTGCTCCCACACCCAGCGCCGCGAACTCATATCGGGTGAGCCGAGGATGCGGAGCAGATCGCCGCCGATGTCGGTACTCCGGAAGGCGCCGGCGAGCGGCTCCGGCCGCGCCTTGGCGATGTGCGGGCGGTCGTATTCGGGAGCCTGATCGCCGAGGTCCTTGATCGGCAGATCGGCCTCGACCTTGCCCCTGTGGACGACACGGAAGCGGAGGTCGTCGGTGGTGACGCCGACGACGGCGAAATCCAGCCCCCACTTGCGGAAGACCGCCTCGGCCTCGGCCTGCTTCTCCGGGTGGAGCACCATAAGCATGCGCTCCTGGCTCTCCGACAGCATCATCTCGTAGGCGCTCATGCCGGCTTCGCGCGTCGGCACCTTGTCGAGATCGAGGTGGATGCCGAGATCGCCCTTGGCGCCCATCTCGACGGCGGAGCAGGTGAGGCCGGCGGCGCCCATGTCCTGGATGGCGACGACGGCGCCGGTCTGCATCAGCTCGAGGCAGGCTTCGAGCAGCAGCTTCTCGGAAAAGGGATCGCCGACCTGCACGGTCGGGCGCTTCTCCTCCGAGGCGTCGTCGAATTCAGCCGAGGCCATGGAGGCGCCGTGGATGCCGTCGCGGCCGGTCTTGGAGCCGAGATAGACGACGGGCAGGCCGATACCGCTCGCCTTGGAATAGAAGATGGCGTCGGTGTTCGCGATGCCGGCGGCGAATGCGTTGACCAGGATGTTGCCGTTGTAGCCGCGGTGGAAATTGACCTCGCCGCCGACGGTCGGCACGCCGAACGAGTTGCCGTAGCCGCCGACGCCGGCAACCACGCCCGATACGAGATGCCGCGTCTTCGGATGATCGGGGGCACCGAAGCGGAGCGCGTTCAGCGCGGCGACCGGACGCGCGCCCATGGTGAAGACATCGCGCAGGATGCCGCCGACGCCGGTGGTCGCGCCCTGGTACGGCTCGATGAACGAGGGATGGTTGTGGCTCTCCATCTTGAAGATGACGGCGAGCCCGTCGCCGATGTCGACCACGCCGGCATTCTCGCCGGGGCCGCAGATGACGCGTTCGCCTGTCGTCGGCAGGGTGCGCAGCCACTTCTTCGAGGATTTGTACGAGCAGTGCTCGTTCCACATCGCCGAGAAGATGCCGAGCTCGGTCAGCGTCGGCTCGCGGCCGATCAGCTTCAGGATGCGGTCGTACTCGTCGGGCTTCAGGCCGTGGGCGGCGATGACGGCCGGCGTGATGACAGCGTGGACGTTCACGCGGTGCACTCCGAGCCGCCTTTCAGCCACCGGGTCAGATCCGCGCGGATGCGCGGCGCGAGCACGCTGGCCAGCAGTGGGCCATATGCATCCGCGGTACCGGCGCGCTTCGGCTCGACGACAAGGCGCGGCAAGCTTTGCGGGGCCTTCCGATCGACGAGCATGATGCGCGGTATCCCCGCGTTGATCTCGGGCACGTAGCGGTAAGCGGCAAATGCCGGATCGCCGCTGAACCAGCATTTCTTCATGGCGCCCGCCAGATGATCGTAGAGCGCGGTCGCCTCGGACGAAGAATCCGCCCGGGCGTGCGTTCCGATAGCGGAGATCACCAGCGCCGCTGCGACGAGCGTGGTCCTCACGCGGCCAGACTCTCGAACAGCGCGCGGCCGTCGATGCCGCCCTGCAGCGGTTCGATCAGGTTCTCCGGGTGCGGCATGAGCCCGAGGACGTTGCGTCTGTCGCCGAGGATGCCGGCGATGTCGTCGAGCGAGCC
>JBEHXS010000122.1:0-7970 GCA_048498575.1 Pseudomonadota bacterium | reverse complement strand
CACCCACAACGGTTAGCAAGGCATTCGCCGCAAAACAACCGCTGACGGCGACGCATCCTAGCGTTCAGCGGCTGCGGGTGTCGCCGCGGGCGGCGGCGAGCGCGGATCGAGCACGGCGCTTTCGGGCGTCGCGGTCCTCGGTTCCGGCAGTCCCTGGAAGGATTCGCGCAGCACGCGGTTCGGCGTCGGACGCTGGCTCATGCGGTAGACGACGTAGACGATGACAAGGGCCTGAACCGCCGCGGTGAAGATGAACAGCCCTTCCGGCGAGATCGTCTCCATGGCGTAGGAGGCGCCGATCGGGCCGAGCATGCAGCCGAAGCCGTAGAGAACGAGGATCGTCGCCGAAATCTTCACGAACTCGTCGGCGGCGGCAAAGTCGTTCGCGTGGGCCACCGTCAGCGCGTACATCGGGTAGATCATGGCGCCGAACACGATCGCGAGCACGGTCACGAACAGCGCCGAACGGGGATGGAGCAAGGCGATGGCGACGCCGATCGCCAGCCCCCCGGCAGCGACGCCGATGAGCACGCGCCGGCGGTCGGTGCGGTCGGAGATGCGGCCGAGCGGGAACTGGATCAGCGATCCACCGAGCACGGCGCCGGCCATCATCAGCGCGATATCGCTGACGGCGAGGCCGATCTGCTGGCCGTAGACGGGGCCGAGCGTGCCGAAGGCGCCGTTCACCAGCCCGATCAGGAAGGCGACGACGGCACCGACGGGCGAAACCTGGTAGAGGCGGCGGACGTCGAGGCGCGCCTGCGTGATCGGCTGCGGGCTCTTGGCATGCGACAAGGCGGTTGGCAGCACGGCGAGGCAATAGAAGATAGCGCCGATGGCGTAGAAGAAATAATCGGACGGCGGCTTGATGACGAGCAGCAGCTGGCCGGTCGTCGAGGCCGCGAAGTTCACCATCTGGTAGATCGAGAAAAGCGTGCCGCGGTTCTCGCGCGAGGCGCGCTCGTTCAGCCAGCTTTCGACCACCATTGCGGCGCCGGCAAAGCAGAAGCCGGTAACGGCGCGGAGCGGAATCCACACCCACGGCGTGACGATGAGGGCGTTGAGCAGGATCGTGACCGCCGCGACCGATGCCACCGCCCCATAGGTGCGGACATGGCCGGAGCGGCGCACCATCAGCGGCACGATGAAACAGCCGGCGATGTAACCGGCCGACCAGCTCGTGCCGAGCAGGCCAAGTTCGGTGACGCTGAAGCCGGCCTGGCCGCCCAGCACCGGCAGCAGGATGCCGTGCAAGCCGCCGGCGATCAGCAGAAAGGCCGAGCCGAGCAGCAGCGAAGCGACAGCGACGAGGGGGGTGCTCATTGGCGGGATTGGCCGAATCCGTATCGGCTCTTGTCGGCTGCCACGGCCGCGAATTCAAGCCGTCAGGCGTCCAGTGCCTCCTTCAGCAGCAGCAGGTCGCGCCAGGCGAGGCGTTTCTGCAACGGCTGGCGGAGCAAGTAGGCCGGATGCAGGGTCGCCATGGCGCGGATGGTGCGCGTCCCGGTGTGGAATTCCTTCCACTGGCCGCGGAATTTCAGGATGCCCTGGGTGTTGTTCATCAGCTCGGCCGCCGATGGCGCGCCGAGGCAAATCAGGAAATCGGGGTCGGCGAGCTCGATCTGGCGGGAGATGAAGGGCCGGCAGGCCGCTGTTTCCTGCGGCGTCGGCGTGCGGTTTCCCGGCGGGCGCCAAGGCACGACGTTGGCGATGTAGACCTTGCTCCGGTCGAGGCCGATTGCTGCCAGCATTCGGTCGAGAAGCTGCCCCGAGCGGCCGACGAAGGGCAGGCCCTGGATATCCTCGTCGCGGCCCGGTGCCTCGCCGACCAACATGACGCGGCCTTCCGGGTTGCCGTCGGCGAAGACGAGCTGGGTCGCGGTTTTCTTGAGCCCGCAGCCATCGAAAGCGGCAAGCGCGGCGCGCAGCTCGTCCAGGGTCGTCGCCGCCGCCGCGGCGCTTTTGGCGGCGCGTTCGGCCTCGTCGGGGGCGGCCGGCCTTTCGGCCGGCGCGATCAGCGTGCGCGGGGGCGGCAGGTTCCGCTCATAGGACGGTGACGGTTCCGGTGCGGCCACTGGTGCCGCCGCCACGGGCACTGCCGGCGGTGGCGCAAAGTGGTCGACCGGATGCTCCTCCAGCGCCGTGTCCACGCCCATTTCGGCGTACCAGGCGAGGAGCGCCGCCGCGTCGGTTTGCGAAATCGTGATCGTCATGGGGCCTCGGGCGGATGCTAGCGGCGGAACAAGCGGCCGCAAAGGCCATTGACCGTCGTACGCACCGGTCCATATCGGCGGGCAGGGCCGGGAGCGCTTCATCCTGCGAGGTCACGCGATGCGCAAGCTCCTTCTGCTCCTTTCCGCGACGGTTGTTGCGGTCACGGGCCTGTCTGCTGGCGCGATGGCGCAGCCGACACTGACCGGGCAGGCGGCCTTCGGCAGCTGGCAGGACAGCGCACCGGGCGTCCGCCGCCTGATCAAGCCCGCCGACCTGCCGGCGCCTTTTGCGACGAAATCGGCAAGCAATGCCCCGGCTTTGGTGCCCATGCCAGCCGGCGCCAAGCCGACGGTGGCGGACGGATTCAGCGTCACCGAGATCGCCGACGGGTTCCAGATGCCGCGGGTAGTGCGCGTCGCGCCGAACGGGGACCTGTTCGTGGCGGACAGCAACGCCAATACCGTCGACGTTCTGCGCCTCGATGCGAGTGGCAAGGTCACACAACAGTCGGTCTTTGCCGGCGACGGGCTCAACCAGCCCTACGGCATCGCCTTCTACCCGCTCGACAATCCGCAATGGGTCTACGTCGCGAACAGCAACAGTGTCGTCCGCTTCCCCTATAAGGACGGCGACCTGAAGGCGACCGCCGCGGCTGAGACGATCATCTCGGATGTGCCGGCCAATCATCACTGGACGCGGGACATCGCCTTCTCGCCCGACGGCAAGACGCTCTACCTCTCGGTCGGCTCGGGCTCCAACGTCGGCGAGGACGTGAAGGGTCTGCCCAAGGAGGGGATCGCAGCCTTCGCCGCCGCCCATCCGCTCGGCGAATTCTGGAACGAGGAAGAAGACCGCGCCGACGTGCGCGCCTACGACCCGGACGGGAAGAACGAGCGCATCGTGGCGACTGGCCTCCGCAACTGCTCCGGTCTCACCATCCAGCCGGAGACCGGACAGCCGTGGTGTGTCGTCAATGAGCGCGACGAGCTCGGCGATAACCTCGTGCCCGATTACGCCACGCAAGTGACGCAAGGCGCCTGGTACGGCTGGCCCTGGTACTACATCGGCAACAACGAAGATCCGCGAGCCCCGCTGAAGGGCCAGCGGCCGGACCTCGCCGGCAAGGCGACGGTGCCCGACGTGCTGTTCCAGGCTCACTCGGCGCCGCTCAACATCGCCTTCTACGAAGGCTCGATGTTCCCGGCTGACTACAAGGGAAGCGCCTTCGTCGCCATGCACGGGTCGTGGAACCGGGGTGCCGCGACCGGCTACAAGGTCGTGCGGCTGCTGTTCGACAACGGCAAGCCGACCGGCGAATACGAGGACTTCATGACCGGCTTCGGCGCCTCGCCCACGGAAATCTGGGGACGGCCGGTGGGCGTCGCTGTCGCCAAGGACGGCGCGCTGATCGTCACCGAGGACGGTTCCGGCACGATCTGGCGGGTCGCCTACCAGCAAAGCCCGTCCTGAGGGCGAGCGCCTCAATACAGTGGGGTCGCTTACCCTACCCATCGCGGAACCCGTCGCGATTGGGTAAGGTCGGCGCCGCATGTCGCTCTGGCTCTCCGATTTCCTGACCCCCGATACGTTGCTCCGCCACCTGGCGCTCTTCCTGGTGGTGGTGGCGGCGGCAATGCCCACGGTCGCGCTGGTGCGCTGGTTTGCGCTCGCCGCCGGCGTCGTCGGGGTGGTCACGACGACCGTGGTGGGCGCCGTGCCGGCCGAGGCCCTCTGGTGGGGCGTGCTGGTCATCGTCGCGGTCGTGCGCCTGCTGCTTGCCAGCAACTGGCGGATCGGCGGGCGCCTTACCGCCGATCAGCAGCTATTCCATGAGCGGGCGGTGCCCGGCCTCAATACCGGGCAGGTGCGCAAGCTGCTCGCGATCGGCCGCTGGCGCGAGGTCGTGCCGGGGACGGTGCTGACCAAGACCGGCGAGCGCATCGCGGAGCTCTGCTTCGTCGTGCGCGGCCAGGTCGACATCATCGTCGACGGGAGGAAGGTCGGCGAGGTGACACCGGGCTCGCTCGTCGGCGAGACCGGCATCTCGACCGGCGAGCCGGCGATGGCGACTGCGGTGTGCGCGACCCCGGTGCGCTATCTCGGGTTCGATGCCGGGCGCCTCTACCGGCTCCTCGACAGCCACGACGAACTGCAGGATGCTGTAGAGCTCGCGGTCGAACGCAGCCTGCGCGACAAGCTCAACCGCTCCAATCTCGCTGCCGCCCACGGCGAGCGCCCGCCGCGCTAGCGCCCACGCCGCTGTTAGCAGCCAGCCGGCGATGCTGCCAATCTATTGATTTCGCGAACCTTTTTGTCGCAGCCGCGTTGCCAGAAGGCGCTCTGCGCGTCACCATCCTCTTGAGAGGAGTCGGACGCCATGAATGCTTTCGATCTCAGGAACGGGATCGCTGGATACGGTCTCACCACCGCCAAGATCCTCTACTGCCTGCCGGACCACCAGCTGCTGCTGCAGAGCTACACGTGGCAGGACTACGATGTCGCTCCGCTGTTTCCCAAGCTGCACGAGTTCCTGGAGTTCTGGACGCAGAAACTGGACGGCCCGCTGCACACCGTGATGGTGGCGCACCGCCAGCTCGTCGCGCCGCATGAAATCCGGACGCTGCGCACCGAACTGAGGCTGAACTAGCCGCGACCGACGAACGGCATGGCCGTCGCCATCAGCGTGATGAACAGGACGTTCGCCTCGAGCGGCAGGTTTGCCATGTACACGACTGCGTCGCCGACGTGGGTGACGTCCATGCGGGGCTCGGCTTTCGTGGTACCGTCCGGTTGCAGCACGCCGCTCGTCATGCGCGACGTCATGTCGGTGGCGGCGTTGCCGATGTCGATCTGGCCACAGGCGATGTTGTAGGGCCGGCCGTCGAGCGCCAGCGACTTCGTCAGGCCGGCTATCGCGTGCTTGGTCGAAGCATATGGCGCGGAGAGCGGTCGCGGCGTTGTCGCCGAGATCGAGCCGTTGTTGATGATGCGGCCGCCGCCCGGGACCTGGTGGCGCATCAGCCGGAAGGCACCCTGCGCACACAGAAACATGCCGGTGAGGTTGACCGCGACGACGCGCTGCCAATCATCGAAGGCGATCTCGTCGAAAGGCACGGCTGGCACCGATATGCCGGCGTTGTTGAACAGGACGTCGAGGCGCCCGAACTTCTGCTTCAGCGCGGCGAAGAGGGCGTCGACCGCCTTCGGGTCGGTCACGTCGGTAGGCACCGCCAGCGACAGGGTCCCGCACTCCCGGGCAACGGCGGCAAGCGGCTCGGGCCGGCGGCCCGCCAGCACCACGGAGTAGCCGGCGCGTGCCAGCGCAATCGCGACCGACCGGCCAATGCCCGAGCCGGCGCCGGTCACAAGAGCGACTTTCGATGTCATGGTTCCTAGCCTGTCCCGACCGTCTTGTACGGCGGCGACGGAATCGCCTTGTGCGCCGCGCGCAGCGCCGCCGACCAGCGCTCCCTCAGGTCATGGAAGTAGGGCTCGGCGGCGTCGATGCGATACTTGAGTTCGACGCGCTGGGTATCGCGGCGGATGGTCATGAGATCGATGGGCAGGCCGACCGACAGGTTCGAGCGGATGGTCGAGTCCATCGAGATCAGGCCGAGCTTCAGCGCCTCGTCCAGCGTCGTCTGCTCGGTCACCGAGCGATCGAGGATCGGCTTGCCGTACTTGTGCTCGCCGACCTGCAGGTAGGGCGTATCAGGCGTCGCCTCGATGAAGTTGCCGGCGGCATAGATCTGGAAAAGCCGAAGGCGGCCACCTTCGATCTGGCCGCCGAACAGAAACGAGACGTGGAAGGTGCTGTCTTCCTGGTCGAGGCCTTCGCCGATGGTGGCGCGCGCCTCGCGCACCGCGCGGCCGAGAAACTTGGCGGCGGCGAACATGCTCGGCATGTCGAGCAGGGTTTCGAGCGCGCCGGTCTCCGGGTTCTTCATCCCCTCGGCGACCATGGTCAGCGCCGACTGGGTGACGGCAAGGTTGCCGGCGGTGGCGACGCCCATGGCGGCGTGCCCCGGGCGCTCGAAGACATGCAGCTTGCGGAATGTCGCGATGTTGTCGACGCCAGCGTTGGTGCGGGTGTCGGCAATCATCACCAGGCCCTCGCGGACCAGGATTCCTACGCAATACGTCATGGAATCGCCGGCGTCGTGAAACTCAACTGCGCTCTCCCAGCCTTCAAATCGGCAGGGATTGTGCGGTTTTGGCGACGAGTCGCAAGGCGAAATCGTGGCCCATGGTTTTCAACGGCCACGCGAACCAAGGTCGGTCACCGCAATCTTCACGGCCAGGCGCTCGCCGAGGCCGCCGTAGCGCGCCCCGCGAACCGGCGCCGCGCCGAGGTAATCCAGCCCTACCGCCACGCGAATGTAGGCATCGGTCGGGCTGATGTTGTTGGCCGGATCGAAGCCGACCCAGCCGAAATCGGGGATCAATGCCTCGGCCCAGGCGTGGCCGGCCTCCTGGTGGATGTAGTCGGTGCGGCACAAGTAGCCGCTGACATAGCGGGCCGGAATGCCAAGATGGCGGACGGCGGCGATGAAGATGTGCGCGAAATCCTGGCAAACGCCGTGGCCGATGGCGAAGGCCTCGGTGGCGCTGGTGCCGGTGTCGGTGGCGTCGACCTCGAAGCGCAGGCGCTCGCGGATGCCACCCATGATGGCGTGCATGCAGTCGAGCGGCCTGGTGCTCCGTGCCGCGATGCCGTCGGCGAACTCGCGGATCGCGGCGTTGGCGGTGGTCAACGTCGTGTCGCGCAGGAAGACCGCCGGCGGGAAGCGCTCGATCTGTCCCGTAATGACGCCGGCCGAATCCGTCGTCTCGATCGTGCCTTCGGCGACGATCGACAAGCCTTCCAGCGGCCCTTCCGCGGTGAAGGAGTGCACGGTGTTGCCGAAGGGATCGATGCCCTGTTCCAGGCGGCAGTCGTGATCGACGTCGATGCGCCAGTCGAGGATGAACTGGCTGTCGTAGCCGCGCGGCGACAGGCGCAGGATCTCGATCGCCCGCGTTGCGGGGCGCTCGTAGGTGTAGGACGTCTCGTGGCGAACGCGGATGCGCATCAGGTCAGGTACTGCTCGGTGATGGCGTTGCCGAGGCGGGCGTTGTCGGCCATGAACTCGGTCAGGAACTCGTGCAGCCCCTTCTTCTGGAAGATGTCCGAGATCGAGGCGTTCTGGAGGCGCGTGCGGATCGAGCGCGCGACACGCTGGGCCGGGCCCTGTCGGCCGTAGGCCAGCGACAGCTCATCGAGGAAGGCGCAGAGGTTCTCGTAGCAGCTCGCCAGCGAGCGCGGCATTTGCTCGTTCAGCACGAGGAGATCGGCGATCAGCCAGGGCTTCAGGCTCTCGTGGTAGACCCAGCGATAGGCGGTCAGCGACGAGACGGAGCGCAGGATCGAGGCCCACTGGAAGTAGTCGAGCCCGCCGCCGACGCGCGCACCTTCCGGCAGGAGCAGGTGATACTTCACGTCGAGAATGCGCGCGGTCGAATCCGCCCGTTCGAGATAGACGCCCAGCCGCAGGAAGAAGTAGGCGTCGTTCCTCAGCATGGTGCGATAGGCGGAGCCGTCGAACAGGAGGCAGGCGTCTTTCACGCGGCCGAGGAATTCGGTCAGCGTGTCGCGATCCATGCGGGCGCCGTCGAAACGCTTGAGGCCGAGCCAGCCGCCGTTGATCGCCTCCCACATGTCGGCGGTGAGGGCAGTGCGCTCGGCGCGGCTGTTGTGGCGGGCCGTGCCGAGGCAA
>JBEHXS010000121.1:0-8031 GCA_048498575.1 Pseudomonadota bacterium | reverse complement strand
GGTCAAGACGAAGAGCGGCCGCGCCTTCAATGCCGACGACGTGCAGAAGTCGGTTGAGGCGCTGACCATCGAGCTCTCGCGTCAGGGCTATGTGTTCGCGCAGGTGCGCCCGCGCGGCGACCGCGACTACAGCAACAACACGATCGCGATGACGTATGTCATCGATGAGGGCCCGCGCGCCTACATCGAGCGGATCGACGTCCGGGGTAACACGAAGACCCGTGACTACGTCATCCGCCGCGAGTTCGAGATTTCCGAGGGCGATGCCTACAACCGCGTGCTCGTCGACCGCGCCGAGCGGCGCCTGCGCAATCTTGGCTACTTCAAGACGGTGCAGATCGACACGGAGCCCGGTTCGTCGCCGGACAAGGTGATCCTGGTCGTCAATGTCGAGGACCAGTCGACCGGCTCGTTCTCGGTATCGGCCGGCTTGTCGACCAGCGACGGTTTCATCGCCCAGGTGGCGCTGGAAGAGACCAACTTCCTCGGTCGCGGACAGACGGTCCGCGTGTCGGTGGGTGGCGGCCAGAATTCGCGCGACTACAGCCTGTCGTTCACGGATCCATACTTCCTCGGGACGCATATTTCCGCGGGCTTCGACCTCTACGACTCGACCACGACACAGACCACGGCCGCGCAGCCGTACAACACGCAAGCGATCGGTGGTGGGCTCCGTCTCGGTCTCCCACTGACCGACGATCTTGGCCTCCAGTTCAACTACAAGATCGTCAACAATACGATCTCGGGGGCGACCGCGCCGGGCGACACCTTCTTCCCGAACGGCTCGCGCCTCACGTCCTCGCTTGGATACGCCTTGACGTACTCGAGCATCGACAACATGCAGGACCCGCATGAGGGTGTGTATGTGAAGCTGGCCCAGGACTTTGCCGGTGTCGGCGGGGATGCCAAGTACATCCGGACGACCGGCGATGCCCGCATCTACTCGCCGGTCCTGCCGGACAGCGACATCATCGGCATGCTGAAGGTGACCGGTGGCAACATCACCGGGATTGGTGCGCCGGTGGCCGACTCCGACAACTTCTTCAAGGGCGGCGAGACCATCCGGGGCTTCGCGCCCTACGGCTTCGGCCCGCGCTATGTGGCTGGCAGCGACAACATTGCCCTCGGCGGCAGGAATTTCGTCGCTGGCACGGCGGAGGTCGATTTCCCGCTGCCGCTGGTGCCGCCTGATTTCGGCCTGAAGGGCGCTGTCTTTGCCGACGCCGGCATGCTGTGGGGCAACGATGGCGTAGGCGGCCCGGCGACTTACGACGATACGTCCGTGCGGACTTCGGTCGGCGGCTCGATCATCTGGGCCTCGCCATTCGGTCAGATTCGCGCCGACTTCGCACAGGCGCTGTCGAAGCAGACTTACGACCAGACGCAGTTCTTCCGCATCGGCGCCGGCACCAGCTTCTAGGGCCGACGACGCTGGGTTTGGAGAGGGCTGACACGACCAGGGGGCAGACGACGGTGGAAACCTCCACCGTCGGGGTTGAGCAGAGGAGGGGGCCGATGGACGGCGCGCCTGCGACGCTCGAGACTGCCGACCTGCAGCAGATCATGAAACTGCTGCCGCACCGCTATCCGTTCCTCATGGTCGACCGGATCGTCGATATCAACGGCACGGACTCCGCGGTTGGCATCAAGAACGTCACCTACAACGAGCCGCATTTCGCCGGGCATTTCCCGGGTCAACCGATCATGCCCGGCGTGCTCATTCTCGAAGGCATGGCGCAAACCGCCGGCGCGGTCAGCATTCGCTCGTTCAAGGTTCCGAACGCGCCGCTCGTCTATCTCATGAGCATCGACGAGGCCCGCTTCCGTCGGCCGGTCGTTCCCGGCGACGTGCTCGAGTACCACATTCGCAAGCTTCGGAGCCGCGGTGTGGTATGGCGGTTTACTTGCGAAGGCATCGTTGCCGGTGCCAAGGTCGCTGAGGCGGTAATCACGGCGATGTCGGCCGACGGGTAAGGGCGAGCGCAGCCTCCGCATGGGTCTCATTCATCCGACTGCTATCGTCGAGGACGGAGCGCGCCTCGGCGCAGACGTTTCGGTCGGGGCGTTCTCGATCGTCGGGCACGAAGTAACGCTGGAAGACGGCGTGACGCTCGACGCTCACGTCATGGTCCGCGGGCGCACGACCATCGGTGCCCGCACTCGCGTGGCGACGTTCGCGGTGCTCGGCGGTGAGGCGCAGGACCTCAGCTACAAGGGCGAAGATACGTCGCTGACGATCGGGCCGGATTGCATCGTCCGCGAGCATGTGACGGTCCATCGCGGCACGGTGCGCGGCCACGGCACCACCACGATCGGCTCGCGCTGCTTCCTCATGATTGGCGCGCACGTCGGGCATGACAGCGTCCTCGGCGACAACGTCATCCTGACCAACCAGGCGACGCTCGGGGGCCACGTCGAGATCGGCAACTATGCCATCCTCGGCGGGCTTACCGCCGTACAGCAGCGCTCCCGCATCGGCCCGCACAGCTTCATCGGCGGCATGGTCGGCGTCAGCCGCGATGTCGTGCCGTATGCCAGCGCCACGGGCCGCTGGGTTCATCTCGCCGGCATCAACTCGGTCGGCCTCCGGCGCCGCGGCTACAACAGGGACACGGTCCACGCGATCCATCAGGCCTACCGCCTGTTCTTCTTCGCGTCCGGTCCGCGTGGCGACCGGCTTGCCGCCGTCGTCGAGAAGTATGGCGACATCCCCGCGGTCGGCGTATTCATCGAATTCATCCGCGCCTCGGGGAATAGGCCCCTGGCGCTGCCGCGGTCGGGCGATGCCGAATCCGACGAAGATTACGACGGCGACGACGAAATCTGAGCCCGGCGTGCCGCTGGTGATCGTTGCCGCCGGCGGCAGCGTTCCGTTCGAGGTCGCCGACGCCGCGACGAAGGCCGGCCGGCGCATCCTGGTGGTGGCGCTCGAGGGCGCCGTCGATCCACGCTTGTCCCAGTTTCCGATGGAGCGGGTGAAGTGGGGCCAGGTCGGGCGCATTGAAACGCTGATCAGGGAAATCGGTGCGGGCGAACTCGTCTTCATCGGCTCGATCGACAAGCGGCCGGATTTTTCCAGCATCGGCATCGATCTCGGCACGCTGAGACTCATGCCGTTCATCCTGCGCAGTATCGTCGGCGGCGATGATAGCATCCTCGGCAATGTCGTCGGGTTCTTCGAGCAGCGCGGCGTCCGCGTCGTCGGCGCGCATGAAGTGGCGCCCTCGCTCATTGCGGAGGCGGGGCATGTGGCGGGGCCGCGCATCAGCGGCGCGGCGATGGCCGAGGTCAAGGTCGCGATGGATGCGGCGCGCGCGATCGGCGCCCTCGACATCGGCCAGGCGGCGGTCGCCGTCGGCGCGCGGGTGGTGGCGCTGGAGGCGGCGGAGGGCACCGACGCGATGCTCGATCGCGTCGGCGCGTTGCGACAGAGCGGCAGGGCGCGCTGGTCCGGCCGCGCCGGCGTGCTCGCCAAGCGCTCCAAGCCGCAGCAGGACCTGCGGATGGACATGCCGGCGATCGGCCCGCGGACAGTCGCCGCGGTTGCCCGCGCCGGCCTTGCCGGCATCGCGATCGAGGCCAGGCGGGTGTTGATCGCCGATCGCGGCGCCACGGTTGCGGAGGCCGAGAGCAGCGGCACGTTCATCTTCGCCGTCGGCGAAGCCCCATGAGCGTCAGCGACGATGAGGCGGCTCCCGTCGTCTTCATCATCGCCGGCGAGGTCTCGGGCGATCTGCTGGCCGCCAGCCTGATGCGCGCGATCAACGACCGCCTCGGCGGACATGTCCGGTTCGTCGGCATCGGCGGCGAGCGCATGGCGCAGCTCGGCCTGCAATCGCTTTTTCCGATGGAGGAGCTGGTCGTGCATGGCTTCCAGCAGGCCGTGGCGCGCGCTCCGCATCTTCTGTCGCGCATGGGCCAGACGGCGCGTGCCATCGTCGATGCCGATCCCGATGTCCTCGTCCTGGTCGATGCGCCGGGGTTCAATCTCCGCGTGGCGAAGCGCGTCCGCCGGCTGCGCCCGGCGATCCCGATCGTGGATTACGTCTCGCCCTCGGTGTGGGCCTATCTCCCGGGCCGGGCGCGGCGCATGGCACCCGTCGTCGACCACTTGCTCGCCATCCTGCCGTTCGAGCCGGCCGTGCACCGCAAGCTCGGCGGCCCGCCGACGACCTACGTCGGACACCCGCTCGTCGAGCGTCTGTCGGCGCTCCGCCCGCTGCCCGGCGAGCGTCCGCCGCTCGGCGCCGGGCGAAAGCCGCTGCTTCTGGCCTTGCCGGGCTCGCGAAGAAGCGAGATCGCGCGGCTCATGGATCTGTTTGGCGCGACGGTTGCGCGGGTCGAGAGCCTTAACGGCCCCGTCGAGCTTGTCCTGCCCGCGGTGCCCTATCTCGCGGCGGAAATACGCGAGCGGGCCGCCACCTGGCCTGTCCGCCCGACGATCGTTGAGGGGGAAGTCGCGACCTATGCAGCGTTCCGGCGGGCGCATGCGGCGCTAGCCGCCTCCGGCACGGTGACGCTCGAGCTCGCCCTGTCGGGCGTGCCGACAGTGGTCGCCTACCGCGTGGAGCTGTTGCTCCGCATGTTGAAGTCTTTCCTCAAGGTCGATTCCATCGTGCTGCCGAACATCATTCTCGGCGAGCACGCCATGCCGGAATTCCTGGACGGGAACGCGACGCCGGAAGCACTGGCCGCCGCGCTATCGCCGCTGCTCTTCGAAACCGAGGCGCGGCACCATCAGCTGGAGGCGTTTCGCCGGCTCGATGCCCTGATGGCGCTGGACCGCGGCACGCCGTCGGGGCGTGCCGCGGAAATCGTGCTCAGCGCGATGCGCAATCCGCCGTCGGCCTAGCGCCGCTTGGAGATCGGCACGTAGTCGCGACGGTCATCGCCCGTATAGAGCTGGCGCGGACGGCCGATCTTCTGCGACGGGTCCTCGACCATTTCCTTCCACTGCGCGATCCAGCCGACGGTGCGGGCGAGCGCAAACAGCACGGTGAACATGGTGGTCGGGAAGCCAAGCGCCTTCAGCGTGATGCCCGAATAGAAATCGATGTTCGGGTAGAGCTTCTTCTCGATGAAGTACTCATCGGTCAGCGCGATGCGCTCGAGTTCGAGCGCCACTTCGAGCAGCGGATCATCCTGGATGCCGAGTTCCGCCAGCACTTCGTGGCACGTGCGCTGCATGATCTTGGCGCGCGGGTCATAGTTCTTGTAGACGCGGTGCCCGAAGCCCATGAGGCGGAACGGATCGTCCTTGTCCTTGGCGCGGGCGATGTATTCGGGAATGCGATCGACTGTGCCGATTTCCTGCAGCATGTTCAGCGCCGCTTCGTTGGCGCCGCCGTGCGCCGGGCCCCAGAGGCAGGCAATGCCGGCTGCGATGCAGGCGAACGGATTGGCGCCGGAAGAGCCGGCGAGCCGGACCGTCGAGGTCGAGGCGTTCTGCTCGTGGTCGGCGTGGAGGATGAAGATCCGGTCCATGGCGCGGGCCAGCACCGGGTTCACCTTGTATTCCTCGCACGGCACGGCGAAGCACATACGCAGGAAGTTCGAGGCGTAGTCGAGCGCGTTCAGCGGATAAACGAACGGCTGCCCGACGTGATACTTGAACGCCATCGCGGCGATCGTCGGCATCTTGGCGATCAGGCGCAGGCTCGCGACCATGCGCTGGTGCGGGTCGGAGATGTCGGTCGAGTCGTGGTAGAACGCCGACATCGCGCCAACTACGCCGCACATGATCGCCATCGGATGGGCGTCACGGCGGAAGCCGGTGAAGAAGCGGCCGATCTGCTCGTGGACCATCGTGTGGTAGGTGACGCGATGGTCGAAGTCGGCCTTCTGCGTCGGGGTCGGCAGCTCGCCGTAGAGCAGCAGGTAGCAGCTTTCGAGGAAGTCGCCGTGCTCGGCGAGCTGTTCGATCGGATAGCCGCGATAAAGCAGGACGCCGGCGTCGCCGTCGATGAAGGTGATCTTAGATTCGCAAGCCGCGGTGGACGTGAAACCGGGGTCGTAGGTAAAGCGGCCGGTCGTGCCGTACAGCGACGCAATGTCGATCACGTCAGGGCCGATCGTTCCCTTACGGACTTTGAAGTCCCAACTGTCGTTGCCGACCGTCAGACGCGCCGTATCGTCCGTTGCTTTGGGGATATCCATCCTGCTGACGTTGGCCATCGCGGATGCCTTCTTCTGATTTCGCCTGAGGGCGAGGACTACGACCCAATACTATTTGCTGCGTCGCAATAAGTCCACGCGCGGGAAGCACTTGGGGAGGGACTGCGACACCAGAACTAGGGCGGAACGGCTGCGTCTCAACTCCGCGCCTGATCGGCGACGCGGGCGAGGCTCTCCTCGCGGCCGAGCACCGCCAACACGTCAAAAATACCGGGGGAGGCTGCTGTGCCGGTCAGCGCCGCGCGCAGCGGCTGTGCCAGCGTGCCGAGCTTCACATTGGCCCGTGCGGCGTAGTCCTTCACGGCGGCCTCGGTCGCGGCCGCGGTCCAGTCGGTGACGGCGCCCAGCACCGCCGCAACGTCCGCCAGCGCCTTGCGGCCTTCCGCGTTAAGCAGTGCGGCGGCAGCGGTGTCCAGCGGCAGCGGGCGTTCGGCGACCAGAAACTGCGCGCGCTGGATGAGATCGACCAACGTCTTGGCGCGATCCTTGAGCAGCGGCATGGCGGCGCGAAGCTGCGCGCGCCGCGTATCGTTCAGCCTGGCGCCGAATTCGGTTCCACCCGGCAGGTGCGGGAGGTTGGCGAGCAGAAGGTCGGTCAGCGCCTCGTCGCTCATGGCGCGCATGTAGTGCGCGTTGATGCTGCCGAGCTTGGCGAAATCGAAGCGCGCCGGGGCGCGGTTGATGTCCGGCAGGTCGAACCACGCCGCCATCTCGTCGGTCGACATGATCTCGGCATCGCCGTGCGACCAGCCGAGCCGGACGAGGTAGTTGCGCATGGCTTCCGGCAGGTAGCCCATCGCGCGATAGGCATCGACGCCGAGCGCACCGTGGCGCTTGGAAAGCTTGGCGCCGTCCGGCCCGTGGATCAGCGGAATGTGCGCCATCTCAGGCACCGGCCAGCCGAGGGCGTCGTAGATGATCTTCTGGCGGCCGGCGTTGGTCAGGTGGTCGTCGCCGCGGATGATGTGGGTGACGCCCATGTCGTGATCGTCGACCACGACGGCGTGCATGTACGTCGGCGTGCCGTCCGAGCGCAGGATGATGAAATCGTCGAGGTCACTGTTCGGGAAGGCGACGTGCCCCTGGACGCGGTCCTCGATCGCCGTATCGCCCTCCAGCGGCGACTTGATGCGCACCACGTAGGGGATGCCGGCCGGCGCATCCTTGTGGTCGGCGTCGCGCCACTTGCCCTCGTAGCGGGCGAAGCGGCCCTCGGCGCGGGCCTTGGCGCGCATCTCGTTCAGCTCTTCCGGCGTCTCGTAGGCGCGGTACGCCTTGCCGGTCGCCAGAAGCTGCTCGGCGACTTCGCGATGGCGGGCGGCACGGGCAAACTGGTAAACGACGTCGCCGTCCCAGCCGAGCTCGAGCCAGCGCAGCCCGTCCAGGATCGCGGCGATCGCCGGCTCGGTCGAGCGTTCGCGGTCGGTATCCTCGATCCGGAGCAGCATCCGGCCGCCGGTATGGCGGGCATAGAGCCAGTTGAAGAGCGCGGTACGCGCCCCGCCGATATGCAGGTAGCCGGTCGGCGAGGGGGCAAAACGGGTAACGACAGGGCCGGTCATGGTGCGGCGGCGTGTAGCATAAGCAGCGCCGTGCGCGAAGCGGCTTGGCCTTTGGCCGCGGATTTGGCAGATAGGCGCGACTTTTCATGGGAAGGCGGACAATGGCCGAAGGCGAAACAGCAGCGCGGATAGCCGGGCAGGACTTCGTCCGCGACATCGTGCGCGACGATCTGGCCGCCGGGCGGCACACCGGCGTCGTCACGCGCTTCCCGCCGGAGCCCAACGGCTACCTGCACATCGGCCACGCCAAGTCGATCTGCCTCAACTTCGGCGTAGCGCAGGAATTCGGCGGCGT
>JBEHXS010000120.1:0-8144 GCA_048498575.1 Pseudomonadota bacterium | reverse complement strand
GGTCCATCAGGTAAAGCGCGGCGATGATGTCGGGAAAGCCGCCGTCGGCGGCGTCGATCTCCGCCGGCGAAATCGTCGAAGGCTGGGTGGCGGCACCCGCGGCGGGCGGTGGCGGTGTGCTGTCATTGCCGAGGTAGATCGACCCGGCATCCCCGCGCGCGAAGGCGATCTCAGGGCTGGACAGTTCGATCTGCTTTATCTCGACGCGGAAGCCCAGCAGCGCGCCGGCATCGATGGCGAAACGCGTCGAGGGAACGTGCGCGACGACCTGGCCGGTAGTGTCATGGACGTCGATGCCGTCAACTCGGACGGTGAGCCCCAGCACCGGATCGAACTCGATCACCGCCTTCGCCACGTCGACGTGGTAGGCGTCGCCGAGATCGGACTGGAGGATCGAGGCAACGCGCTCGCGCACGATGCCGAACTCGGTCGGGCCACTGACGATCAGCGCCATCAGGCCGACGGCGGCCACGACGAGGACGAGCAGCACCACCGACAAGACGCGGATGAGCAGACGCCGCCGGTTCGGCCGCTGGCGCAGCGGCCGGCCCGTCTGGCTCGATGGATACTGATCGAGGCGCTGATTGATGTTTATGGCGCCCTCGCCCTTTGGCTCTGTGACGGAATCGCAGTTCCTTCAGTCGCCCGCCGCGCCGACCCATTCATAAAGAGGAAACGCTGGCAAGGCGAGGGTCACCGCTCCTCTTTTAGGTGGCCGACACGCCGCCGCGCGCGCTAGAATCTCGCAGCCCGGCACACTCGACCGGGAAGTGCGACGAAAGGAAGGCGCGGCATGGCTGCTTCGGCCGCGGTCGGTAAACCGGCCCCCGATTTCGATCTTGAGAGCGACGGCGGCGGCCGCGTGAGCCTTGGCGATTTCGCCGGGAAGAAGATCGTCGTCTACTTCTACCCGAAGGATGACACCAGCGGCTGCACGCTCGAAGCCATTGATTTCACAAAGGCCTCGGCGGCTTTCAAGAAGGCGAAAACGATCGTCATCGGCATCTCGCCCGACACGGCGAAGTCACATGACAAGTTCAAGACGAAGCACAGCCTCGGAATCATCCTGGCGGCCGATCCCGACAAGAAGGCCATCGGCGCCTACGGCGTCTGGGCCGAGAAATCCATGTACGGCCGCAAATACATGGGCGTCGAGCGCTCGACGTTTCTGATCGGTGCGGACGGAAAAATCGCCGAGGAATGGCGGAAGGTGAAGGTGCCGGGCCACGTCGAGGCCGTGCTGGCCGCGGCTCAGAATCTCTAAGCCCACGCCACCGGTTCCAATATCCCGCGGGGCCGCCCTGCCCTGAGTCCCGACGGCCACGCTTCGCCGAAATTCGACGACGCGAAGCATTTGTTAACCTTAACGGCGTCTAATCCACTGATCGGTTTCGTACGTGCCATTCCGGCGCAACCTATCGGTGAGCCTTGGGTATGTCGGCTGTAGACCTGCTTTCGTCCGCCCCGTTCATACGCCGCAGGAAGCCCCCTCACCGCGTCATCATCGCTCACGGTGAGAACGTCCGGAGCTTCTCGATCCGGCCAGTGCTGATGGCGACCGCCATCGGCATAACCGCCGTCTTCGGTGTGCTTTACCTCGCCGCCACCGGCTATCTCGTCTTCCGCGACGATCTGCTCGCCGCCTCCATCGCGCGGCAATCGCGCATGCAGCGGGCCTACGAAGACCGGATCGCGAGCCTAAGATCCGACATCGACCGCCTGACGAGCCGCCAGTTGCTCAATCAGGAATCGGTCGAGGCCGAAGTGAGCAAACTCTCCGATCGCCAGTCAGCCCTCGATGCGCGCCAGGATTCGATCGCCGGCCTGTCGCAGGCGGCGCGGGCGGCGGGAATTGACCCGACGACTGCCGATGCGGCGCCGGATGCTTCAGCCGCCGCGGTGGACGGCGGCGGCGACGTGACCGACGACGAGGACAACGGCGCCGCCGATTCGGAAGACAGCACACCGGGCCCGCAAAGCAGCATCGCACCGACCAAGGCGGATGCGGGCGGCCTGCAGTTCGCCGCGTTCCGGCAGACCGCGGGCGACGACAGCGATGCCGCCAACCCGACGGCGCAACTCGGCACTGTCAACGCGTCGCTGCAAACGCTTGCCCAGCAGCAGGTCGCCTACGTCACGACCATGGCGGGCCGCGTCGCCCAGCATACCGACCAGATCGCGGCGATCCTGCACGGCCTTGGCGTTCAGGTACCGACCAGCCACCTCAGCGATGCCGGGGACGATGCGGTCGGTGGACCGCTGGTCGATATCCCGGACGATGCCGATCCCGACACCTTCCGTTCAACCGTGGACCTGGTGACCGCGGAGATCGACCGCTTCGGCACGATCCGCCGCATCGCCGGCCAACTGCCGTTGACCCGGCCGCTCCAGAACGCCGCCATTACCAGCGGCTTCGGCGCGCGGCTTGACCCGTTCCTCGGCCGCCCGGCAATGCACACCGGCCTCGACTTCCGCGCGGCGCTGGGATCGGAAGCCCGTGCCACCGCCGGCGGCACGGTTACGATCGCGGCTTACACCGGCGGCTACGGGAACATGGTCGAGATCGACCACGGCAACGGCATCACCACCCGTTACGGCCACCTGTCCGAAATCGACGTGACCGTCGGGCAGGTCGTGGCCAAAGGTGGCGTCATCGGCCACACTGGCTCTACCGGGCGCTCCACCGGCCCGCACCTGCACTACGAGATACGGGTCGACGGCGCACCGCTCGACCCGCTCATCTACATCCGCGCCGGCAAGGAGCTCGCGCCCCTGCTCAGCGCCGCCGGTTGAGGGCGAGGCCCTCGCTCAGGCAGTAGCCTTGGACGCCAGTTTCTGGCGCAGACCCTGCATCGCACCGGCCCAGTTGATGACCTGATCGACCAGGATGCCGATCTGGTCCTTGTGGCCGGGGCCCGGCTTGAACTCCGAGAAATTGACGAAGTCGGTGTAGAGCGACAGCGAGACGTGGGCGCGGACATCGGCGATCTGCAGCTCCGCCATAACGCCGCGCAGATGCTCCACGGCGCGAACGCCGCCGGTGGTGCCGTAGGAGACGAAGCCCGCCGCCTTGTTCGTCCACTCGTGATAGACGAAGTCGATCGCGTTCTTCAGCGAACCCGAGTAGCTGTGGTTGTATTCCGGCGTGACGAAGATGTAGCCGTCGAGCGAAGCGACCTTCTCACTCCATTTCTTCGTGTGCGGATGGACGTAGTTCTTCATCGACGGTGGCATCGGCTCGTCGAGGTTCGGCAAATCATAGTCGGCAATGTCGACGAGTTCCCAGGCGACGTCGGTGCGGGCCTTGGCGATATCGAGAAACCAGTTGGCGACGACGCCGACGCGGCGATTCGGCCGGGTTGTCCCGACGATAATTCCGATCTTCAGCATGATATGCGGTCTCGTGGTATAACCTGGTGCGTGGCGCACCACTGGTGACCTGGGCATAACTGACACACGCGCGCCACCTGACAAGGACGCACAAATTTGAAACCGAGTACCCTCAGCGCCACTTCCGACTGCCAGCGGGTCAGCGCCATTCTGTCGCGGGTCGGCGACAAGTGGACGGTGCTGGTCGTGCGCCAGCTTTCGGACGGCCCGAGACGCTTCAGCGAGATTCAGCGGGCGCTCGGCAGCATTTCGCAGAAAATGCTGACCACGACGCTGCGCGGCCTCGAGCGCGACGGCCTCATCAGCCGCACCGTATTCCCGACGATCCCGCCGCGGGTGGAATACGAACTCACCAGCCTCGGCCGCGACCTGCTGAAGCCGGTCGGCGCGCTTGGCGAATGGGCCATTCGCAATGCCGAGCGGGTGGAGAAGGCACAGGCCGAATTCGACCACGCGCGCGAGCGCGAACTTGCCGGCGCCCGCCGGCCGCGTGGCCGCAACGGCGCGCGCGCCGAGGAACGCGCCGGCTAGCCGGTGGCGGCTTCGCCCGGCTGGCTTCCCAGCCGCTGGGCGAGCGAAGCTTCCATGAAGGGCATCAGGTCGCCGTCGAGCACGCGCTGCGGGTCCGTGCTTTCCACGCCGGTGCGGAGATCCTTCACGAGCTGGTACGGCTGCAGCACGTAGCTGCGGATCTGGTGGCCCCAGCCAATCTCGGTCTTGGAAGCCTCGGTCGCCGCGGCAGCGGCTTCGCGCTTCTCGATCTCGCGCTCGTACAGGCGGGCGCGGAGCATCTTCCACGCGGTGGCGCGATTCTTGTGCTGCGAACGCTCGCTCTGGCAAGCGACCGCAATACCGGTCGGGATGTGCGTCAGGCGGATCGCCGAGTCGGTCGTGTTGACGTGCTGGCCGCCGGAGCCGGATGAACGGTAGGTATCGACGCGCACATCAGCGTCGTTGATCTCGATCTTGATGGCGTCGTCGACCACCGGATAGACCCACACGCTGGCGAACGAGGTGTGGCGCCGCGCCTGGCTGTCGAACGGCGAGATGCGCACGAGGCGGTGGACACCCGATTCGGTCTTCAGCCAGCCGTAGGCGTTCGGCCCCTTGATCTCCAGCGTCGCCGACTTGATGCCGGCCTCTTCGCCGTCGTGATACTCGAGGGTCTCGACCTTGTAGCCATTCTGCTCGGTCCAGCGGCGATACATGCGGAGCAGCATCTCCGCCCAATCCTGGCTCTCGGTGCCGCCGGCGCCGGCGTGCACCTCGAGATAGGCGTCGTTGCCGTCGGCCTCGCCGGACAGCATCGATTCGATCTGGCGTTTTTCGGCTTCGGCGGCGAGCACCTTCAGCTGCTTTTCCGCCTCGGCTACCACCTCGGTGTCGGCTTCCTCCTCGCCGAGCTCGATCAATTCAAGATTGTCGCGAAGCTCGCGCTCCATGCGCTCGACGGCGCCGATCTGGTCGACGAGCTGCTGGCGCTCGCGCATGACGTTCTGCGCGCGCTCCGAGGAATTCCAGAGATTGGGGTCTTCCGACTGGGCGTTCAGCTCATCCAGACGGCGCTTGGCGCGATCCCAGTCAAAGATGCCTCCTCAGCAGGCCGATGGCCTGCTCGATTTCCTGGACGGCGGATTGAATCTCTGGGCGCATGGCGGCGTCTCTTAGTCGTTGGCCAATGCGCTGTAAACCACGCGCGCCCATCGATTCGCTTGGCCGGCATACGGTCCGGGTGCCGAACCAGTAGAATTGTTCCCGGGCGCGGCACCCCGTCGCTCACACATTTTCGTGTCTTGGAATTAGTCCAGTTCGGGTATCCATTCACCCGCGCCGACCGCTCCCATCTGCGATCGACAGGTCAAGCCTAGGGAGCAAAATCACATGACCGACAAGCCTGAAAACCCAACCTTGGGGCGCCGCGACTTTCTGAAAGTCGTGGGTGTCGCGGGGGCTGCCGCCGCGTTGCCGAAGGCGGCCGAAGCACAATCCTCCACCACCACGATGACGATGCCGGCGCCCGCCCCGGCAGCCTCGACTGCCGACTCATCGCCGGGTGGCTGGATCTACTTCAACGACGATGAAGTGACGCTCGTCACCGCCATCGTAGACACGCTCATTCCATCCGACGCGACCGGCCCCGGCGGTGTCGAGGCCGGCGTGGTCACTTACATCGACCGCCAACTCGGCGGCGCCTACGGCCAGGGGGCGCGGCTCTATCTCGCCGGCCCGTTCGCGGACGGGACGCCGTCACAGGGGTACCAGCTTCCCTACAATCCGGCGGACCTCATCCATCTCGGACTGCTCGACATGCAGGCGTATGCGCAGAAGAGCAAAGGCAAGACGTTCGACCAGCTCGCTGCCGCCGATCGCAACGCCGTGCTGCAGGACCTCGACGGCAGCAAAGCAAGCTTCCCGACCGTGCCGGAGAAGGTGTTCTTCGACCACGTCTTCAATCTCGTGCAGGAAGGGTACTTCGGCGACAACGTCTATGGCGGCAACAAGAACAAGGCCGTCTGGAAAATGATCGGCTTTCCGGGCGTCGCCGGCATGTACACCCAGCTCATCGAGCAATACCGCAACAAGGTCTACACGACGGATCCGCAAAGCATTGCGGACTTCTCGTGAGGAGGGAGAACAACCATGGCCACTAAACTTCCTCCCGTTGACATCGCCATCATCGGCTTCGGCTGGACCGGCGGCATCCTCGCCAAGGAACTCGCCGACACCGGCCTGAAGATCGTGGCGTTCGAGCGCGGCGGACCGCGCACCACCGATCCGGATTTCCTCGAGCCCCGCAAGGACGACGAAATCCGTTACGCCAACCGCACCGAGCTGATGATCGATACGCGGATGGAAACGGTAAGCTTCCGCAACACCATGGACCAGACCGCGCTGCCCATGCGCCGCCTGGGCTCGTTCCTGCCCGGCACCGGCGTTGGCGGCGCCGGCGTCCACTGGAATGGCGTCACCTGGCGCTGGCTGGAATGGGACCAGGCGGCTTACAGCACCACCGTCGCGAAGTACGGCAAGGACATCATCCCCGCCGACATGCAGCTCCAGGACTGGGGCCTGCCCTACGCCGAGCTCGAGCCGTACTACGACAAGTTCGAGAAGACGTGCGGCGTCTCCGGCAAGGCCGGCAATCTCAACGGCAGCAAGGTCGACGGCGGCAACGTTTTCGAAGGGCCGCGGACTGCGGACTATCCGAATCCGCCGCTGACCAGCTCGCAGGCGATGGTGATGTTCGACAAGGCGGCGCGGGAGCTCGGCTACCACCCGTTCCCCTCGCCCGCCTCCAACGCCTCGCAGGCCTACACCAACCCCGACGGCGTCCAGTTCAACCAGTGCCACTACTGCGGCTTCTGCGAGCGCTTCGGCTGCGAGGCCGACGCCAAGGCGAGCCCCCACTTCACCGTGATCCCGATCGCGATGAAGAACCCTAACTTCGAGCTCCGCACCAATTCGCAGGTGCTCAAGGTCAACATGGACTCGGACGGCAAGAAGGCGACCGGCGTCACCTACCTCGACTCGCGCGGCCGCGAAATGGAACAGCCGGCGAACCTGGTGATCATCTCCGCGTTCGCGCTCAACAACGTTCACCTCATGCTCTACTCCAAGATCGGCAAGCCATACGATCCGAAGACCGGCGAAGGGGTAGTTGGGCGCAACTACGCGTATCAGGGCGGCGGCAGCGCCACGGGCTTCTTCGGCAACGACATCGTCACCAACCCGTTCATGGGCGCCGGCGCGCTGGCCATGGGCATCGACGACTTCAACGGCGATTCCTACGACTTCAAGCAGGCCGGCTTCATCGGCGGCGGCGGTATCAGCGCGAGCACGTCCGGCGGACGCCCGATCGGCTACCATCCGACCCCACCCGGCACGCCGAAGTGGGGCTCGGACTGGAAGAAGGCCGTGGTCGCGGCGTATAATCACACCATCGGCGTGGGTAACCAGGGCTCGGTGATGTCATATCGCCAGAACTATCTCGACCTCGATCCGACCTACACCGACAACTTCGGCCGGCCGCTGCTGCGCATGACATTCGACTTCCAGGATAACGAGTGGAAGCAGATGCAGGCGGCGACCGACATTTCCAAGAAGATCATCCAGCAGATGGGCGGCACGGTCATTTCGACCGCGCTGCCGGCCAAGCCGTACTCGATCGTCCCCTACCAGAGCACGCACAACACGGGCGGCACCGTCATGGGCGCCGATCCGAAGACGAGCGTGGTCAACAAGTACCTGCAGGTGTGGGACGCGGAGAACGTGTTCGTCACCGGTGCTTCGGTCTTCCCGCAGAACGCCGGCAAGAACCCGACCGGGCCGGTGGGCGCTCTCGCCTACTGGGCGGCGGATGCCATCCATACGTACCTGAAGAAACCGGGCCCGCTCGTGCAGGCCTGATCGTCAACAACAAGGAACGATCGCATCGTGAAGTCCCTGTTGCTCACGCTCCTCATCGCCGCCGCGCCTCTCGGCGCGGCGGTCGCACAAGATGCAGCCCTGCCGACGGGTGATCCGGCCGCCGGCCAGAGCGTCTTTGTTCGCTGTTCGGGCTGCCATCAGGTGGGACCGAATGCGCAAAACGGGGCCGGCCCGGAACTCAACGGCATCATCGGGCAGAAGGCCGGGGTCGTCCCCGGCTTCGACTTCTCGGATGCCATGAAGAACTCCGGCCTGACCTGGGACGTGCCGACGCTTACGGCCTATCTCAAATCGCCGCGTACGGTCGTCCCGGGCAACAAGATGTC
>JBEHXS010000119.1:0-8182 GCA_048498575.1 Pseudomonadota bacterium | reverse complement strand
ACCGATCACTTCGGCCGCTTCTGGTCGGGCACTACCTTCGAGGCGCCGCCACGCAAGCCCGAGCGCATCGGCGCGCTCTACCGCCTCGATGCCGATCTCACCGCCCATCGCATGGTCGACGGCATCGGCTCGTCCAACGGCCTGGCGTGGAGTCCCGACGGCCGCACCATGTACTTCGCCGATAGCTACGGCGGCGCGGTGTGGGCGTTCGATGTCGACACCGCCACCGGCGATGTCGAGAACCGCCGCGTCTTCATCGACACCGGCCCGACCGGCGGTTTCGCCGATGGCGCCACGGTCGATGCGGAGGGCTGCTACTGGGTCACCATTCCGATGGTCGGCAAGCTCAGCCGCTACGATCCGTCCGGCAAGCTCATGCAGACCATCGCAATGCCGACCGATGCGCCGACCTGCTGCGAGTTCGGCGGGCCGGACCTCGACATCCTCTACGTCACGTCGGCGACGCTCGACCGGCCGGCCTCGGCGCTCGCCGGCCAGAAAACGCCGGGCGCGCTTTACGCGCTCGACGTCGGGGTCAAGGGGCTGGTGCTGCCGCCGTTCGCCGGTTGACGGCTCAGGCGAGGTTGCCGGAGCCGACGTAGCCGCCGTCGACCAGGATGTTCGCGCCCGACACGTAGCTCGATTCATCGCTGGCAAGGAAGATGGCGGCAGAGGCCATTTCTTCCGGCTTGGCGTAACGCGCCATCGGTATCAGGCGCATGAAGTTTTCGCGCACTGCCGAGCGGTGGGCGGTTGTCGCCATGTTGGTATCGACCGGGCCGGGGCTGATCGCGTTGACGCGGATGCCGTGTTTGGCGAGATCGATGGCGAGCGACTTGGTCAGGTTGATCACGCCGGCCTTCGACGCGCCATAAGCGCTGGCGCCGCGCGAGGGACGCGTGGCCGCGGCGGATCCGATATTGATGAGCACGCCGCCGGTGCCCTTTCGCGCCACGATCGATTTCGCCACCATGAGGTCGCAGTAGTAGGTGCCGAGCAGGTTGATCTCGATGACCCGCTTCCAGTCGGCGGGGTCGAGTTCGAGCACGTCGCGCAGCATGGGCACGCCGGCGGAATGGACGAGTATGTCGATGCCGCCCATCAGGCGCTCCGCTTCGCGCACCATGCTGGTGACGGAGTCGAGATTCGATACGTCGACGGTGGTCGAGTAGCTGCCCTCGCCAATGCTCTTCGCCATGGCTATGGCGCGGTCCGCATCGATGTCGGCGATCGTCACCCGCGCGCCCGCCTGGTGCATGCGTCGCGCGATCGCGCCGCCGATGCCGCCGGCCGCGCCGGTTACGAGAGCCCGCTTGCCATCCAGTCGCATGTTCTTTCCTCCCTGCTTATTGGCCAGCCCGCTCTGCGCGGCGCTAGCGCATGATCTGCCCGCCGTTGACGTCCATGACGTGGCCGGTGATGTAGGAGGCCCAGTCGCTCGACAGGAACGCGATGGCGCGCGCGAGCTCGATCGGCTGGGCGATGCGGCGTGTCGGCATGCGGCCGAGGAACTCGGCGATGTCGGCCTCGGTCAGCTTGTAGCGGAACATCGGCGTGTCCACCGGTCCGGGCGCAACGCTGTTGACGCAGATTCCGAAGGGCGCCAGCCGCGAGGCGAACGAGCGTGTCAGCGTCAGCGTGCCGCCCTTGGCGATGGCGTAGATCGCGCTCTGGTAGAGCCCGCCGTTGTAGGCATTGCTCGCCGAGATGTTGACGATGCGCCCCCAGCGGTTCTCCTTCATCGAGCGCGACGCCGCCCGGCAGAGCAGGAACTGCGAGCGCAGGTTGACGTCGAAGGTGCGGTCCCAGTCGGCGTCCTCGTATTCGTCGATCTCCTTGCGGATGAGCAGCGCGGCGTTGTTGACGAGGATGTCGACGCGCCCGTGGCGCCGGACGACTTCCGCGACGAGGTCGTCGCACACGCCGGGCGCGCCGACGTCGGCAACCACCGGCGGTCCGCCGGGGCCGGATTGCGGCAGCCGCTGCAGCGCCTCGGCGCTGACGTCGGCGGCGACCACCTTGGCGCCCAGACTGGCGAAGAGTTCGACGATCGCGCTGCCGATACCGCCACCGGCGCCGGTTATCAGCGCGACGCGGCCATCGAGGCGGAGCGGCGTGCTAACATCGAACGCCGCTTGCGAGATGGATTTATCAGTCACTTGTGAACATACCTCTTTATATGCGAATTATCTTGGACAGACATTCGCTCCTCCCTCGGAAGTCCACTGTATATGAATATGACTCTTCATATGAGAACACAAGTTCGAATCGCTGAGGCGGCATGAGCCGGCTCACGCGCGCTCTCACGATCGACGACCTCCGGGAGCTCGCCCGCCGCCGCTCCCCGAAGATGTTCTTTGACTACATGGAATCGGGCTCGTGGACCGAGCAGACCTTCCGCGAGAACATCGATGACTTCGCCCGCATCAGGTTACGCCAGCGTGTGGCGGTCAACCTGGAAAACCGCAGCCTCGCCTCGACCATGATCGGCGAGCCGGTGGCGATGCCGGTCGCGTTGGCGCCCGTCGGCCTTGCCGGCATGCAGATCGCCGATGGCGAAATTCTCGCCGCGCGCGCCGCTGAGAAGGCGGGCATCCCGTTCACTCTCTCGACCATGAGCATCTGCTCGATCGAGGACGTCGCGGCCAATACGTCGCGGCCGTTCTGGTACCAGCTTTACGTCATGCGCGACCGCGGTTTTGTCGAGCGTCTCATCGATCGCGCCAAGGCGGCGAAGTGCTCGGCCCTGGTGCTCACGATGGACCTGCAGATGCTCGGCCAGCGTCACAAGGACCTGCGCAACGGACTGTCGGCGCCGCCGCGCTTCACGCCGAAGCACATGCTGCAGGTCGCGCTGCGTCCGCGCTGGGCGCTCGGCATGCTGCGTACCGAGCGGCGCACCTTCCGCAACATCGCCGGCCACGCGACGACGGGCGAGGATGTCGCTTCGGTCGTCGAGTGGACCAACAGCCAGTTCGATCCGGCCTTGTCGTGGTCCGACGTCACCTGGGTCAAGAAGCGCTTCGGCGGCAAGGTCATCGTTAAGGGCATCCTCGACGCCGAGGACGCACGGCTCGCGGTCGGCGCCGGAGCTGACGCCATCGTCGTCTCCAACCATGGCGGCCGCCAGCTCGATGGCGCGCCGTCGACGATCGCCGTGCTGCCCGAGATCGTTGCCGCGGTCGGCGACCGGACCGAGGTTTTGTTCGACGGTGGAATTCGCTCGGGACAGTCGGTGCTGAAGGCGCTGGCGCTCGGTGCCAAGGGCACGTTCATCGGCCGCGCCTTTGCCTATGGACTGGCGGCAGGCGGCGAGGCCGGCGTTTCCCGCGCGCTCGAGATCATCGCGCGCGAGCTCGATCTGACGATGGCGTTCTGCGGCGAGCGGCAGGCAACCGCGATCGGTCGGCATAACCTCTACGGCCCGCTGCCCGGCCGCGCCGCCTAGCGCCCGCCACGCCGAATCCCGTCAGCGCATCAGCGTGAGCCGGCGAAAATATAAGTCGCGCAAATACTTGGAAAAATATTTGGAAGGGTCTTGGGAACTTTGCCTGGGCGAGGCCGTTTACTAGGTAACTCCCTCGAAAGGCAAATATAATGAACAAGATTGTCTCGGCCGCGTCAGCGGCTGTTGTTTTCGCCATGAGCGCCGCCGCCGGCATCGCTCCGGTATCCGCGGCCCCGATGGGCCATTCCAATTTCCAGCAGCAGGACCGCTACATCGGTAACTTCTGCGCCAACAATCCGCGCTCCCCGCAGTGCAGCGACTGGCAGACGAACCATTCGCATTGGAGCAACGGTCAGTACCAGACCTTCTACCGCTCGCATCAGAACGACAACGGCTTCGGCGGCGCCGCCATCGCCGGCCTGTTCGGCCTCGCCCTCGGCAGCGTGCTGGTTCACGCCTCCTCCAGCGATCACGTCACCGCCTGCCAGAATCACTATCGTTCGTATAGCGTCCGCAGCGACACGTTCCTCGGCTTCGACGGCGCTCGCCACCTCTGCCGCATCTGATCGCGGCGAATAGTCGAAGAAATCGGCGAGCCGACACCGTGCCGGCTCGCCCGCCTCCGCTACCCACTGGCACGGTGAAGGAAATACTTCGATGTCGATCGGGCTCATTCTCATCATCATTCTGATCATCGCCCTGCTCGGCGGTTTCAGTGGTCGTCTCGGCGGTTATGGCTACGGCTTTGGCCACGGCGGCATCGGCGTTCTCGGCATTATCCTGATCGTGGTCCTCGTACTCGTCCTCATGGGCCGCCTCTGAGTGTGCTGTTTGGCACACCGATTGAGGCGTTCCGTCGCGTGCCCCTGACGGCACTCGCGCGCAATTGACTCGCTATCTGCCGCCATAAGGGCGCAGATGCGGAATGCCCCAAAGACTGGCGGTCTCCGAATTCGGGACGAACCGCACACTGGCCGATGCAATCGTCGACACGGTGCGCGAGCCCTTGGTCGTTCTCGATCAGGATCTGCGCGTCGTCGCGGCCAGCCGCTCCTTCTATCGCGCCTTCGGTGCCGGCCCCGCCGAGACCGAGGGCCATCTGTTCTATGAACTCGCCGGCGGCCAGTGGAAGACGCCGGCGCTCCGCCGCCTTCTCGAAGAGGTGATCCCCCGCCACCGCACGGTCGAGGCCTACGAGATCGAGCACGAGTTTGCCGGCGGCGGTCGTCGCACGCTGCTTCTCAACGCCCGCGAAGTCATCGACGAGGCTCACCCGCGTTCGGCCCTGTTGCTGGCGATTGAGGACGTCACCGCCCGCCGCGCCGGCGAGCGCGAGAAGGAGCAGCTGCTCCACGAGAAGGAGATGCTGCTCGAGGAGATGCGCCATCGCATCGCCAACAGCCTCCAGATCATCGCCAGCATCCTCATGCTCAAGGCGCGCACGGTGCAGTCGGAGGAAACCCGCCACCACCTCGAGGATGCCCACCAGCGCGTCATGTCGGTGGCCACCGTCCAGGAACAGCTGCGCGTCACCGGTTTCGGCGCCACGATCCAGATCGCGCCCTACCTGAAGACGCTCACCGAGCGGCTCGCCAAATCGATGATCAGCGAGGAACGCTCGATCGCGGTCGTCCTCGAGGCCGGGCCGGGCACGGCCGTCTCCAGCGAAGCGGTCAGCATCGGCTTGATCGTCACCGAACTCCTTATCAACGCCGTCAAGCATGCCTTCCCGGGCGATCGCTCGGGCACCATAACCGTGAAGTACGCTGCCGATGGCGCCGCCTGGTGCCTGTCGGTCGCCGACGACGGCGTCGGCCGCGAACGCGAGGATGGCAGCCTGCCGGTGACAGGCCTCGGCACCAGCATCGTCGAGGCGCTCGTCCGCCAGCTCGATGCGCACCTCACCGTCACCAGCGGGCCGCAGGGCCTCACCGTCGCCCTCGTTCACGACGCGTCTTCCGCCCGTTGAAACGGCCGCCCCTAGCTGTTAGACGGGCTTTCGCCTCCTTTTCTGGATAAGCCGTCGCCGGAGTCCGTTTCATGCCGATTGCCTCCACCTCCAAGGGTCTGGTCACGGTTTTTGGCGGTTCCGGCTTCCTCGGCCGTCACGTCGTTCGCGCGCTGTTGAAGCGCGGCTGGCGCGTCCGCGCCGCCGTCCGTCGGCCTGATCTCGCCGGCCGCCTCCAGCCGCTCGGCCTCGTCGGCTGGGTCCAGCCGGTGCAGGCCAATCTCCGTTTCCGTTGGTCGGTCGATCGCGCCGTCATCGATTCCGATGCCGTCGTCAATCTCGTCGCCATCGATGTCGAGCGCGGCCGCCAGCGCTTCGACGCCGTCAATGTCTTCGGCGCCCGGGCCATCGCCGAGGCGGCGCGCGGCGCCGGCATCTCGCGGCTGGTGCATGTCTCAGCGCTCGGCGCCGATGCCAATTCGCCCTCGGCCTACGAGCGCAGCAAGGCGGCAGGCGAGGCCGCGGTGTTCGAGACCGTACCGACGGCGACCGTCTATCGTCCCTCTCTCATGTTCGGCGCCGACGATCATTTCTTCAACCGCTTCGCCAGCATGGCGCGCGCACTGCCGGCGCTGCCGCTGTTCGGTGGCGGCGTCGGCAAGTACCAGCCGGTCTTCGCCGGCGACGTCGCGACCGCGATCGTCGATGCCATCGAGGGCAAGGTCGCGGCCGGCCGCACTTATGAGTTCGGCGGGCCCGAGGTGAAGACCTATCGCCAGCTGATGGAGATCATCCTCGCCACGACCGAGCGCCGCCGGCTGCTCGTGCCGCTGCCGTGGTTCGCCGCCTCCGCTATCGCCGCGGTGGCGCAATACCTGCCCGGGCCGCTGCTCACTCCCGATCAGGTTGCGCGGCTGAAGCGCGACAACGTCGTCTCAGAGGCCGCCCAGCGCGAGCGGCGCACGCTCGCCGGCCTCGGCATCGAGGCGACCACGCTCGAAGCCGAGCTTGAGTCCTACCTCTACCGGTTCCGCCTGCATGGTGAGTTCGATCGGCCGAAGCCCGTTACCTATTGAGGTTATCGCCGTATCCGGCACGACCGTAGCCCGGTCCGCGCCGAAGAAGAGCACGGCGATCAGCCCGAGCACGCCGACCACGATCCGCCACCAGCCGAAGGGCGCCAGCCCGAAGTTGCTGACGAAGGCGAGGAAGCCGCGCACCACCACCAGCGCCGCGAGGAACGCCACCACGAAGCCGATCGCGATCAGCACCGCCGCGCTGCCGGTGATCGTCCCGGCATTCTTGTAGAAGTCGTAGACGAAGGCGCCGAGCATCGTCGGCATGGCGAGGAAGAAGGAATATTCCGCCGCCGAGCGCTTGTCGGTGCCGAGCAGCAGCGCGCCGACGATGGTCGAACCCGAGCGCGAGACGCCGGGGATCAGCGACAGGCATTGGAAGAGCCCGATGCCGAAGGCGAGGCCCAGCGGATAGTCCATGATCTTCGTGCGCCGCGGCGTGAGCGGCATGCGGTCGATGATGATGAGCACGATGCCGCCGATAATGAGCGCGAGCGAGATCACCAGGATCGAGCGGAACAGCACCTCGGTGATCAGGTGGTGGAAGAGGACGCCGAGAATCGCCGAGGGCAGGAAGGCAATGATGACGCCAAGCGCGAAGCGGCGTGTTTTCGGGTCGCGCGGCAGGTCCGTGAGGATCTGCCAGATGCGGCCGGCATAGACTGCGAGCAGCGCCAGGATCGCGCCCAGCTGGATCAGCACCTCGAACGCCTGCCCGGCGCTCTCGAAGCCGAGAATGCGGCTGGCGAGCAGCAGGTGCGCCGTCGACGACACCGGGATGAATTCGGTCACGCCTTCGACGACGCCAAGCACGATGGCGTCGATGATCGCTTTCAGGTCCATGGAATTCCCCGTTTGCGCGGCCGGATGATCCGGGCGAATCGCGCCTTGTTCCTGCCCGAAGCGGGTTCTATACCCGCACCCGCTTTCCGTCCGCCGCACCCCATCGCTGGTTGGTGGCGCGCCGCGGCAACTTGCTCCCGAATCGTAACTGGAAGATTGCACAAGAGAGCCGATGCCGACCCTCCATCATTATCCATTGCTCGCCGGCTCCCGTTTCGTTCGCCTCGTGCTTGCCGAATACGGCGAGGAAGTGGTGCTGGTCGAGGAAGTGCCGTGGGAGCGCGACGAGGCCCTGCTCAAGCTGAACCCGTCCGGCGAGCTTCCGGTCTTCATCGATGACGATGGCGCGGTGGTCGCCGGCGCCGCCGTCATCGCCGAGTATCTCGCCGAGACACGCGGCGCCCGCGTCGGCGAGCAGACATTGATGCCGAAGCTGCCGGCCGAGCGCGCCGAGGTCCGCCGGCTGGTGGCCTGGTTCCTCGGCAAGATGGACGCTGAGGTCACCGGCTACCTTCTCACCGAGAAGGTGTTCAAGCGCCGCATGGGCGAGGCCAACGGTGGCGGTTCACCAGATTCGGCCGCCATTCGTGCCGCCCGCGCCAACATCAAGTATCATCTGCGCTACGTCGGCTACCTGGCCTCGCGCCGTAATTGCATCGCGGGCCGGGAGCTGTCGTTTGCCGATCTCGCCGCCGCGGCGGAGTTTTCGGCGATCGATTACATCGGCGAGGTGCCATGGGACGAGGACGCGATGGCGAAGACGTGGTACGCGCGGCTGAAGTCGCGCCCGTCCTTCCGCGTCCTCCTGTTGGATCAGGTGCGGGGCGTGGCGGCAGCCCAGCACTACGCCGACCTGGATTTCTGAGC
>JBEHXS010000118.1:0-8187 GCA_048498575.1 Pseudomonadota bacterium | reverse complement strand
CGCCGAACCATCTTCCGGCGCGCGGCTCCGGCTGGTAAAGCGAAGCACCAAACGCCGGATTAGCTCAGCGGTAGAGCAGCGGTTTTGTAAACCGAAGGTCGGGGGTTCAATCCCCTCATCCGGCACCACTTCCCGGCAAGCGACACAGGCCGCGGGGAAGTTTCGCCACGCAAAAGTCCGTCAAAGGAAAGACCCGGCGGATTGCTCCGCCGGGCCCTGATTTGCAAGCTCGGAACTGGCTATCACCAGTCGCGGCGCAGAGCCACCTGGGCAGCCCACGAGTTGGTAACGGATGTCGACGTCCAAGTCGCACCGACCTTCGCCCGGAACCCGGCGTAGGGCAACCAGACGAGGTCGCCAGCGATGTTGGTCCTGTTGATGGCACTCGGTCCCGAAGGATCGAGATAACCGACCGTCCAGTCCGTCCGCAGCGTCTTGGAGAAGTAATGCTGCAGAGAGGCGAAGGCGCTCCAGCCGTTGTTGTAGCCCACGAGCGCCGCCGGAGTCCCTGTCGGCAATCCGCCACCGATGAACGGATTGTCGCCGTAGGCACCGTTCACACGGATGGCGTTCGACGAGTCGATGTTGAACGTCAGCTCGCCGTCGACGCCCCATGAGGAAGCCGAACCCGTCGGACTCAAACCGCTGAGCTGCGTGTAGCCAGCCGACAGGAAGCCGCTGATGTTCGAACCCGAGAACGTCATGTTGCCGTCGATGAGCGGCAGCGAGTAGTTCGCCGGGAGCGAAGTGCCGAAGCTCTCGCGCGGATCTTCGATACCGAGCGTCAGACCGATGTTGCCCGCCTTGAACGCGAGTTCGAGGTGGTTCGAGTCAGACAGGCTCGATTTCGTCGGGTTACTGACGCCGAAATCGACGTCGTTGTAGTCCGTGCCTGGATTGAAGGTCGAGCCGAAGTGGCCAGCCTTCAGAGCGCCCAGCTTCACGAACGCACCGTCGAGAACGACCCCGCTGTTACCCTTCCCGTCGTAAGTACCCTTGAAGCCAAGGCTACCTTCGAGGACGCCCACGTCGGTCATCGACTTGGCGTCGAAGTAAACGCCGCCGGACGTCTGGAAATCCCAGGACGCCGAGTGGCCTGCCGTAGTGATGCCGTAAAGCAGCGAATTCGCGTGGAAGTTCGCGTCGAACTCCACGTGACCCGTAATCTGCAAGCACGTATCGGAACCCGGCAGATAGAAATAGCCGGCCCCAAACGCGTCGCAGGCCCTCACGTATTCAACAGGTTCCGCGACCGACAGGTCGGCGGCCTGCGCTCCCCCTACCACCGCAAAAGCAGCGGCCGAGCCGAGCAATAAGGTCTTCAGTTTCATGTCCTGACCTCCAGATCACCCAAATCCGGGGCCTAAAGAACCGAAGCGTTGCCCCGAATCCCGTTCCAGCACCCGTGACGCAACCTTCCGTCACAACGGCGTGGGGGTGCAACCTACAAATGGTTACTCGACATCCAATTCTCCTCTACGTTGCAGATATACCACACGTTACGAGAGTGCTTGATTTTTGATGCTCGTAATAGTAGTAAAGACATGCCCATCGTCGAGCTCCAACCACGACGGCCCATTAGGGGCGGGGCGACGTGTCAAACCCCACCGGGATCGCACTGCGCGCGGGATCGGTGACACGCGAAAAGGGTCGCCACTGTCCCGGCGACCCTTTTTGATTCTGGCAGGTTCAGGCGATGTCCGGCGGGCGCTGGCCTGCTGTCCGGAACGCCGCCGCGAGCGTGTTCACCATCAGCATCGCGATGGTCATCGGCCCTACGCCGCCGGGCACTGGCGTGATGGCGCCGGCGACCTGAACGGCCTCCGCGAAGGCGACATCGCCGACCAGGCGCGTCTTGTCCGGGCCTCTGTCCGGCGCGGGTATCCGGGAGGTGCCGACGTCGATGACGACGGCGCCGGGCTTGATCCAGTCGCCCCGAATCATCTCTGCGCGCCCGGCTGCAACCACAACGATATCGCCGCTCCGGACAGCACCGGGAAGGTCGCGGGTTTTGGAGTGCGCGATGGTCACCGTGCAGCTCTCGTTTACGAGGAGTTGCGCCATCGGGCGGCCGACGAGCGCGCTCCGCCCGACGACCACCGCGTCGGCCCCGGACAGCGGCCCGGACAGGGCCCTCCGGATGAGCAGCAGGCAGCCCGCCGGCGTGCACGGGACGATGGCGTGTGGCAATCCTGCCGCAAGCCGTCCGACGTTCACCGGATGCAACCCGTCGACGTCTTTTTCGGGATTGATCGCCTCGACCACCTTCAGCCGGTCGATGTGCGGCGGCACCGGAAACTGGACGAGGATGCCGTGGATATCGGGATCGAGATTGAGCGACTCGACGAGCGCGAGCAGCTCCGCTTCGCTGGTCGTCGCCGGCAGCGTGTGCTGCACGGAGCGGAAGCCGAGCTCGTCGGCCTTGCGGCCCTTCGAGGCGACATAAATCTCGCTCGCCGCGTCGCTGCCAACGAGCACCACGGCGAGGCCCGGCGTGGTGCCGGTCAGTGCCTTCAGCCGCCGCGTTTCTTCCGCCACCCGGGCGGTGATCTCCGCCGCGATGGCGCGGCCGTCGATGATCGTCGCGGCCATCAGCGAAAGACCACGGTGCGCGTGCCGTTGATGAGCACGCGGTGCTCGAGGTGGAAGCGGACCGCCCGCGCCAGCACCGTCGCCTCGATGTCCCGCCCGGTCGCGATCATCTCGTCCTCCGCCATGGAATGATCCACGCGCCCGACGTCCTGCTCGATGATCGGCCCGGCATCGAGATCGGGCGTGACGTAGTGCGCGGTGGCACCGATGAGCTTAACACCGCGCTCCCTCGCCTGCTGGTATGGCCGTGCGCCGACGAAGCTCGGCAGGAACGAGTGATGGATGTTGATCGCCCTCCCCGCGAGCTTGGTCGCAAACGCCGGCGACAGGACTTGCATGTAGCGCGCCAGGACGACGAGCTCGATGCGCTCGCGGTCGATGATCTCGGCGACCTGCGCTTCCTGCGCCGCCTTGGCCGAGGGCGTGACCGGAAGATAGATGTACGGCACGCCCTCCGCCTCGACGCGCCGGCGCATGGCCTCGTGGTTGGAAACGACGCCGACCAGCTCCATCGGCAGATGATTGATCGAATAGCGGTAGAGCAGGTCGTTCAGGCAGTGGCCGAACTTCGAGACGAGGATGAGGACGCGCGGCTTCACCTTGAGATCGTGAAGCTGCCAGTCGAAGCCGAAGCCGGTGGCCACCGGATGGAAACCGGCGGCGAACGTCTCGGTCGTCATGCCGACCGGCGCCGAAAACGACACCCGCATGAAGAAGCGCTCGGTCTCGGGATCGCCGTATTGCGCACTTTCCACGATGTTGCAGCCCTGCGAGGCGATCGAATTGGCCACGGCCGCGACGATGCCGCGGCGGTCGCCGCATGAAAGCGTGAGTACAAAACGGGCAGGTTCTGACGGCATGGGCGGATACGGCTGCAATTTCCGGGGCGAGGACCGATAGCCTCAGCGCCGCCTTGCCGCAACCGGCCGTTCGGCAATTGGAAAACGCGCCGCTGCCGTGCTAGGCCGCTCACGCCTTTCGCGGGGACAAATCCATGCCGGGCGGCGCGACGAAGATTGCCTTCATTTCCAGCGGCAGTGACGAGGCACGGTCCGCCCAGCAATCGCTGATCGCGCGCTATGGCAGCGTCGCGGCGCAGGATGCCGAGGTGATTGTCGCGCTCGGCGGCGACGGGCTGATGCTGCAGACCCTCCACGCGTTCATGAACACCGGCAAGCCGATCTACGGCATGAACTGCGGTTCGGTCGGCTTCCTGATGAACGAATACGTCGAGGAGCGGCTGCCGGAGCGCATTGCGGCCTCGTCGCGGAACGAGATCCATCCGCTGGCCATGGAGGCCGTGGACGACACCGGCCGCATGCACAAGGCCTATGCCGTCAACGAAGTATCGCTGCTCCGGCAATCGTACCAGGCGGCCAAGCTCAAGATCGACATCGACAGCAAGACGCGCCTGGACGAACTGATCTGCGACGGGCTGCTGGTTGCCACGCCCGCCGGCAGCACCGCCTACAATCTTTCGGCGCACGGACCGATCCTGCCGATCTACGCCCCGCTGCTCGCGCTGACGCCGATCAGCGCGTTCCGCCCGCGCACCTGGCGAGGCGCCCTCCTCCCCGACCGCGTGACGGTGACGATCACCGCGCTCGAAACCGACAAGCGGCCGATCAACGTCGTCGCCGACAACGTCGAGTTCAAATCGGTGGTGGAAGTACGCGTGCGCCAGGACAAGCAGGCAACCAGCCTGATCCTGTTCGACCCGGATCATTCGTGGGACGAGCGCATCCTGACGGAGCAGTTCCGGTATTAGGAACGCCGAGGGTAGCGGATGTTGCACCCCCTGCTCTTTCACGCCAGTGATCTCACCCGCACGCTTCAACCTCCCCTTGAGGGGAGGTCGAAAATGGCAAGCGCAGCGCAGCCATTTTCGGGAGGGGTAATATCGGCGCCGCTGCCTACGCGGCGAGCGCGGAGCGGGCGAACGAGCGGGCGGCGTCGCGGGCCTGATCGGCGGCGAAGCGGCGGAGCATCGCGGTGAGTTCGTTCACTTCGCCGTCGGTGATGTCGGCATAGCGTGACAGCACGGCATCGACGGTCTGGCGGGTGAAGCGATAGCGGTCGCTGATCTCGCCATCGACGGCTACGCGGCGCCAGGTTTCGATGGCCGCGACGAAGGCATCGAAGGCGGCGGCCGGCAGTGCGGCACGGCTGTAGGCCGCCTTCAGGCCCGACATGCGGCCGCCGCGCACCAGGCTGACGATGCGGTGGAGCGGCGCGTTGGAGAGCACGGCGAGCGCCGTTTCGAAGAAGGGAATGTTGCCGGCGCACACCGTGCGGAGCATGAGCGCGGTGGTGAGCTGGCCGGTAACCCGCAGATGCTCGACCAGCGATTCGAGCTCGTCGGTCGCGGTTTCCGCCGCGATCGAAACGGTGGCGCGGTCGCACGCCTCGCGCGTCACTGTCCTGGCGCGTGTCTCGGTGATCCACGCCTTGCCCGAAACGAACTCGGTCAGGCGGTCGCCCACCGCGCGAACGAGCTGCTGGCGGACCTCGGCCGGAAGGTCGATGCGCATGAGGAGCGCGTCGCGGACTGCGGCGTCGCCGCCGAAGCGCTCGGCCATGCGGCCGAAGCTGATGCGGGCGATCTCGGCGCCGGGATTTTCGACAAGCGCCAGACAGGCGGGCGGATCGCCGACCTCGGCGATGGCTGCGGCAACGCCGGTGGAAACCACGGGACGGCGGGCGATCGCCACCTGGAGCGGACAGGCGCCGACGCCGGCGATGTCGACCAGCTCGGCGTCGATGAAGAGCGGCGAGCGCGCCAGCACGACGCTGGCGACCTCGGCGTCGTCGGCCGCGAGCGCCACGATGATGTGACGGGGCGCATTGTCGCTGGAACCCAGCGAATCGGCGAGCGCAACGCGGACGTCGGTAGCGGGATCGTCGAGGAGAACGGTAAGCGCCGCCTCCATGGCATTGCGGGTTTCGTCGTCGGGTTCGCCGTAGAGATAGTCGCGGGCGAGCGCGTGGGCCGCCTCAGCGCGACGGCCGGCCGGGGCAGTCTCGATCCATCTCAGGAATTCGCCAACGTCCATGAGGCGGAGTCTGGCGCGGATTGCTTAACGATCCGTTCACCATGAAAACCGCGGCATATGGGGATGCGCGGGGGCCTATGCCGGCTTCCACTCACTGACGACGTCGGCGAGCGGCGGCCGTGGCCGGTCGACCGGCGGGACTGTCGAGGTGCCGATGTGGACGAAGCCGACGAAGCGCTCGCCATCCTTCAGCCCGAGGATGCGCCCGGCTTCGGCATCGTAGGCCACCCAGCCCGTCGTCCATTGCGAGGCGAAGCCCAGCGCCTGCGCCGCGAGCTCAAGGTTCATGGCGGCGTTGCCGGCCGACAGAAGCTGCTCGAATTCCGGAATTTTCGGGTGCGGCGCCGCCTTGCTGACCACGCCGACGACGAGCGGCGCCTTGGCGAAGCGCGTCCGTTCCTCCTCGATCGCCTTGGGATCGGCGCCGGGATTGCGCGTGGCGTAGAGGCTGGCCAGCGCTTCGCCGACCTGCCGCCGCGCCTCGCCGCGATAGAGGATGAAGCGCCATGGCGTAAGCTTGCCGTGATCGGGCACGCGCGAGGCGATGGTGAGCATCTCGGCGAGCTCGGCCTCGTTGGGCGCGGGCTCGGCCAGGAATGGCGCGGAGATGGACTTGCGGGTCTTGAGCAGAACGAGAGCGTCGGGCATGCGCGGACGTTTGGCCGTTTCGCTAGGGAAAAGCAACCCACCGGAGGCCGCGGAGGGCCTTGAATTCGCCATGGAAACCGGGCGACTCTCCCCGCCAATGACGAAGCCCCTCCATCGCCGCACCATCTGGGCCGCCGCCACGCTCCTGGCCGGACTGGCCGTCGGCCTATTTGCCTTTGGCACTATCGCCACGGTGAGGGCCGACGATGCGCCCGCGGTGCCGATTCCCCACGTCGCGCCGAACAAGCCGGACGCCGCACCGGCAGCGGACGCCGGCGACGACAGCGACGCCACGACCGAGAGCACCACGGCTACCACCACCGCCGGCCCCTCCGACGGCAGCGACGTCGATTCGGACGTCGGCGGCAGCGGCGACGACCTCGACGACGTGCCGGACGATTCCGGTGCGGCGGCGCCGCCCGACGTCGGCCCGCCGGCCGACATCAGGCCGGGGTCGTATACGCTGGAAGCGCGGCTCGCGCCCGACGGCCCGCCGCTCGGCGACGGCGTCAAGTGGCGCATCTTCGCCGACACGCTGGGCACCGATGGCAACATGCAGCTGCTCGGACAGGCCGACGGCGGCATTGTCTATTTCGGCCTGAACCCGGGGACCTATTACGTCCACGCCGCCTACGGCCGCGCCGGCGCGACCCGCAAGCTGACCGTGACCGACCGCACCGGCGGCCAGGTCGTCGTGCTGAACGCCGGCGGCATGCGGCTCTCGGCGGTGAACGGGAAAGATGCCGCGCTCGGCGCCGGCGACGTCACCTTCGACATCTACGCGCCCGACGAGGCTGGCGCGGAGGAACGCTTCCTGCTCGTGCCGAACGCGCCGCCCGGCCACATCATCAGCCTCAACGCCGGCACCTATCACGTCGTCTGCAAGTACGGCAGCGGCAACGCCGTGGTGCGCGCCGACATCAAGGTCGATCCCGGCAAGCTGACCGAGGCGACGCTGTTCGAGAAGGCCGCGAAGCTGACGCTGAAGCTGGTCGAGCAGCACGGCGGCGAGGCGCTGGCCGACACTGCCTGGTCGGTGACGACGCCGACCGGCGAGCAGGTGGCGCAGACGGTCGGCGCCTTCCCGACGGTGGTGCTGGCGGCGGGCGGCTACGTCGCAGTCGCCAAGCACGACGGCAAGGAATTCAAGACGAACTTCACGGTCGATACCGGCGCCGATCACGACGTCGAGGTGCTGGCGCAGCAATAGCGCCCCGGAGGCAAGAAGATGAAGGCGGCCCTGCCCTTGCTTGTGCTCACCGCGGTTGCGATCGGGTGCGCGTCCGCGGACGCCACCCCGCCGAATGCCGCCTCATCGATCCTGAAGGCGCCACTCGGCTGCGCCATCAGCCAGGGCAAGGTCGTCGTCATCACCAACACGACCGGCGCCGGCATCGCGGCGGGGACGTCCATGGGCTACGACGCGGAGCGCTACGGCAGCGGCCAGCACTACGGAAAGACATTCGCCGGGCCGGCAATCGCCGCCGGAGGGATCCTCAAGATCGGCGCCGAGCCAGCGACGTCGTGCACCGCCTGGTACACGCGCACGCTGATGATGGCGCCGCCGTAGCGCCTACGCCGCGACGCTTGCCGGCATGTCGGCGAGATGGCGGTGGCCCCAGTCGCGGATGCGCGCGATGACCGGAACGAAGCTCCGCCCGCGCGGTGTCAGCCGGTAGTCCACCCGCGGCGGCATCTCGCCGTAATCCTTGCGCTCGATCATGCCCGCCGCGGTCAGCGCCTTGAGCTCGCGGCTGAGCACGCGCGGCGCGATGACGCCCTCGCCGACCGCGCCGCGGAGCAGGCCGGCGCGGATCTCGCTGTAGCGCAGCGGCCCGTCCTTCAGGTCCCACAGGATGCGGAGCTTGTACTTGCCGCTGACCAGCTTCTGGAA
>JBEHXS010000117.1:0-8222 GCA_048498575.1 Pseudomonadota bacterium | reverse complement strand
GCAAGCGCCCCGGAACAGCCCTACCCGCCGACCAGCTTCAGCCAGGCGTCCTCGTCGATGACCGCGACGCCGTGCTTCTCGGCGTCCTTGAGCTTGGACCCGGCGCCGGGCCCGGCGACGACGAGGTCGGTCTTCTTCGACACCGAGCCGGAGACATGGGCGCCGAGGCGCTCGGCCATGGCCTTCGCCTCGTCGCGGGTCATCTTCTCGAGGCTGCCGGTAAAGACGACCGTCTTGCCGGCAACGGGCGAGTCGGTCGCGGCCTTCTCGGCGTCGAGGATCGTGACCTCGCGGACCAGCGCCTCGACGAGATCGCGATTGTGCTTCTCGGCGAAGTAGCGGCCGACCGCATCGACCACGGTCTCGCCGATCTGGTCGATGTCGTCCATCTCCTGCCGCGCCAGCGCGTCGCCGTCGGCGATCTTCATCGCGGCGGCGTGGAAGGCGGCCCATGAGCCGTAGGCGCGGGCGAGCTGGCGGGCGGTGGTCTCGCCGACGTGGCGGATGCCAAGCGAATTGAGGAACCGCTCGAGCGGCACCTCGCGGCGCGAGTCGATGGCGTCGAACAGGTTGCGCACCGAGACGACGCCAAAGCCGTCGACGTCCTTCAGCTTCTTGAGGTTCTTTTCGTCGCGCTGGCGGAGCGTGAAGATATCGGCCGGCGCGCGCACCGGCAACTCCTCGCTGTCGTAGAAATATTCGATCTGCTTCTCGCCGAGGCCCTCGATGTCGAAGGCGCCGCGCGAGACGAAATGGCGGAGGTGCTCGCGCCGCTGGAAGGGACAGGCGAACTCGCCCGAGCAGCGCCGCACGATGCCCTCGCCGCCGGTCGCGGTTTCCTCGCGCACCACCGGCGTCTTCAGCGGGCATGGGCAGATGCGCGGGAACTCGAACGGCTTCGCCGACTTCGGGCGGGCTGCCAGATCGACATCGAGCACCTGCGGGATGACGTCGCCGGCCCGCTGGATGGAGACGGTATCGCCGATGCGGATATCGACCGGCTCGCCCTTGTCGTTTTGCCTGAGAATCGTGCCATCGCGGCCGAAGCCACGGATGAAATCTTCGTTGTGGAGGGTGGCGTTGACGACCGTGACGCCGCCGACGGTGACCGGCTCCAGCCGCGCCACCGGCGTGAGCGCGCCGGTGCGGCCGACCTGGATGTCGATGCCGACGATCTTGGTCGTTGCGCGCTCGGCCGCGAACTTGTGGGCAATGGCCCAGCGCGGCGAGGCGCTGCGGATGCCGAGGCGCTCCTGCCAGGCGAGTGAGTCGACCTTGTAGACGACGCCGTCGATGTCATAGGGGAGCGAGGCGCGCTGCTTTTCGATCTCCGCATAGGCGGCAAGCGCCTCGTCGACGCCGGCGCAGGCGCGCATCAGGGGATTGACCGGGAAGCCCCACTTGCCGAAGGCAGCGACGACGCCGAACTGCGTATCGGCGGGAAGCGCGCTGTAGGCGCCCCACGCATAGGCGAAGAAGCGGAGCGGACGGGAGGCGGTGACGCGCGGGTCCTTCTGGCGGAGCGAGCCAGCGGCGGTGTTGCGGGCGTTGACGTAGAGTTCGGCGCCGGCCGCCTGCTGCTGGCGGTTCAATTCCAGGAAGTCGTCCTTGCGGAAATAGATTTCGCCGCGCACCTCGATGAGATCGGGCGCGGCCTTCGGCAGCCTCTGCGGAATGTCCTTGATGGTGCGGACGTTGGCCGTGACGTTTTCGCCGGTGACGCCGTCGCCGCGCGTCAGCCCCTGTACCAGCGCGCGGTTCTCGTAGCGGAGCGAGATCGACAGGCCGTCGATCTTGGGCTCGGCGGTGAGCGCCACCGCCTCGTCCTTCGGCAGGCCGAGGAAGCGCTGGACCTGCTCGATGAAGGCGCGGACGTCCTCATCGGTGAAGGCTTTCTCCAGCGATAGCATCGGCACGGAATGGCGGGCGGTCGCAAATTTGGCGGACGGCGCACCGCTGACGCGCTCGGTCGGGCTGTCGTCGCGCTTCAGCGCCGGGAAGCGCGCCTCGATCGCCTGGTTACGCGCGCGGAGCGCATCGTAGGCGGCGTCGGTGATGGTCGGCTTGTCATGCTCGTAGTAGCGCCGGTCGTGGGCGGCGATCTCGGCCGCGAGCGCCTTCAGTTCGGCGGCGGCCTCCGTCTCGCTCAGCGCATCCACATCCTTGTCGCGAAGCTTCGCCGAAGCCTTGACCGCGCGCGCCATGGCCTCACTCCGCGGGGGCGTGGGCCGTGCGCAACATGACCTCGCGCACCGAGGCGACGAGCGACCGGCGCGAGGCGATGATGAGGCCAATGACGAAAAGGATCGAGCCGATGAGGAAGGCGATGCCGGGGAGATGGAACGGCGCGTTCGGCCCGATGAAATAGCCGAACACGGCGCCGCCGACCGGCGGGGCGATGACGCCGGTCGCGGTGGAGATCGAGGCGATGGCGCCCTGCAGCAGGCCCTGCTCGTTGGGCGGCACGATGCGCGTCACCACCGCCTGCGAGGCCGGGCCGGTGAGCCCCCAGCCGAGAACGTAGGGCACGGTGACGACGTAGAGCATCCACGCCTGGTGGATGAAGGCCATGGTGAACATGCACACCGCGGCGACGGCAAAGCCGAGGATGACCGTGTTCCATTCGCCGAGCCGCGGGACGACGACGCGCACCAGGCCGCCCTGCGTGATGACGAACAGGATGCCGACCCAGGTGAACGACAGGCCGACATCGACCGCCGACCAGCCGAACTGGTAGGTGGTGAACAGCACCCAGGTGGATTCGAGCAGGCGCTCGGAAAGCTGCGACAGCAGGAAGACGACGACCAGCACCTTGACCATGCGGCTCCGCGCGATGGTCATGAAGGCGCCGACGGGATTGGCCTCCGCCAGGCGGAAGCGACGGCGGCGCTCCTTCGGCAGCGACTCGGGCAGAAAGAAGAACGTGAAGGCGAAGGCGACAAGGCTGACCAGCGAGGCGCCGTAGAAGGGGACGCGGGTGCCAAGCTCGCCGAGGAGCCCGCCGACCAGCGGGCCGAGGACGAAGCCGATACCGAAGGCGACGCCGATGATGCCGAAGTTCTGCGCGCGCTTTTCGGGCGGCGTGATATCGGCGATGTAGGCGCTGGCCGTGGCGACGGAGGCACCCATGATGCCGCCGATGATGCGCGCGACGGCGACCACCCACAAGGACGGCGCCACGGCGAGCAGGCCGTAATCGGCAAACAGGCCGAGCATAGAGGCAAGCAGGACCACGCGGCGGCCGAAGCGATCCGACAGCGCCCCGAGAGCCGGACCGAACAGGAACTGCATCAGGGAATAGAGCGCGATCAGCCAGCCGTAGGTGGCCGCGGCCGACGCGATGTCGCCATGGGTAAGTTCGCGCACCAGCCCCGGCACGACCGGCAGCATCAAGCCGATGCCGAAGACGTCGATGACGAGGACGGCGAAGAGGACGGCGAGCTTCACTGGCATGACGCGGCGGACAACTCTCTTCAGGCGGCGCCGCGGATCAGCCGGTCGGCGGCGGCGCGTGCTTCGTCGGTAATCGTGGCACCGGCCAGCATGCGCGCAATTTCCTCGCGGCGACGGAGACTGTCGAGCGGCGTGAGGTCGGTCACCATCCCTCCCCGTACCGCACGCTTCTGGACCAGCATATGACCGGACGCGCGTGCCGCAACCTGCGGCGCGTGCGTGACCGAGAGGACTTGAACGTTTTCGGCAAGCCGCGCAAGCCTGACCCCGATGGCGTCGGCAACCGCCCCGCCGACGGCCGTGTCGATCTCGTCGAAGACCAGCGTTTCCGCCGAGCCGCGGTCGGCCAGTGCGACCTTTAGCGCGAGCAGGAAACGGGCTAGCTCGCCGCCTGAGGCAACCTTCATCAGCGGGCCGGGCGCGCTGCCGGGATTGGTGCGGACGAGGAAGGCAACCTCGTCGATCCCGCTCTCCGACGGACGGGCGGGATCGGTCGCCATCGAGACCATGAATTCGGCCCGTTCGAGCTTGAGCGCCGGAAGCTCAACGGCGACGGCCTTTTCGAGACGCTTCGCCGCCGCCTTGCGCTTTTTCGACAGGGCGGCCGCCTGCTCATCGTAAGCGGAGCGCGCTGCGGCGGCGCTTTTCTCGAGCTGTGCGAGCCGTTCCTCGCCGGATTCCAGCGCGGCGAGATCGGCACCCATGCGATCGAGGACAGCAGGCAGTGCGGACACGGCGACATTGTGCTTGCGGGCGGCGGCGCGGAGCGCAAACAGCCGCTCCTCGATGCGCTCCAGCTCCGCTGGATCGAAGTTGGCGGCCGCCATCGCGGCTTCGAGCGCCCGCTCGGCATCGCCGAGACCGTCGAGGGCACGGGACAGACCGGCCACTGTCGCATCGAGCAGGCCGTCGGCGGCGGCCGCCTTGCGCTCGAGCCGGCGGGCGAGGCTGGCCAGCGTCGGGATTGGCGACGCGGCACCGGCGATGGTCTCGTGCGCTTCGCTGAGGTCGCCGGCGATCTTCTCGGCACGCATCATGGCGGCGCGGCGCTCGGCCAGCCCCTCCTCCTCGTCGGCCTGCGGCTTGAGGCGCGACAGCTCGTCGACGGCGGCGCGGAGGTAATCGGCCTCACGGGCGGCATCGGCAATGCGCGCCCTGAGTGACGCCACCGCCTCGTCGGCGGCGCGCCAGGCGACGTGAGCAGCGCGGACCCGCGAGAGCATCGGGCCAAGGCCGTCGAAGGCGTCGAGCAGTGCGCGATGGCCGGAAGATTCGATCAGCGCGCGATCGTCGTGCTGGCCGTGGATCTCAACCAGGAGCGCGCCGACGTCGCGGAGCAGCGCCGCCGACACCGGCTGGTCGTTGACGAAGGCGCGGCTGCGGCCATCGCGGCCCTGCACCCGGCGCAGGATGAGGTCGCCGTCGGCGGCGTCGATGCCGGCTTCGGCAAGGCGGGCACGCGCCGGATGACCGGCGGGGACGGCAAAGACGGCGGTGACGTCGCCCTGCTCTGCCCCGGCCCGCACCAGCGCCGCATCGCCACGGCTGCCCAGCGCCAGCGACAGGGAATCGAGCAGAATGGACTTGCCGGCGCCGGTCTCGCCGGTGAGCACCGTCAGGCCGGGCGTGAAGTCGATAGCCAGCTTTTCAATGATGACAATGTCGCGGATGGCCAGGGCGACAAGCATGGGCAGCCGCTAGCCGGTTTTCGGCGCACCGAACAGCTTACTCAGCCACGAACCCTTGTCCTCGCGCGGCGAGAGGCCGCCCGTCTGCAACAGGTTGTAGGCGTCCTTGTACCAGGGGCTGTCGGGGAAGTTGTGCCCAAGGATGGCGGCGGCGGTCTGCGCCTCGCCGGTAAGGCCGAGCGCGACGTCGGCTTCGACCAGACGCTCCAGCGCCTCCTCGACTTCGCGCGTGTCCTGGTAGTCGGTGACCACGGCCTTGAAGCGGTTGATCGCCGCGATGTACTGGCGCTGCTCGAGATAGTAGCGGCCGATCTGCATTTCCTTGCCGGCGAGCTGGTCGCGGGCAACGATGATGCGCGCCTTGGCGTCGTCGACGTATTCCGACGTCGGGTAGCGATCGACGATTTCCTGCAGCGCGCTGATCGCCTGCTGCGTCGTGCCCTGGTCGCGCGTGATGTCGGGGATCTGGTGGTAGTAGGACAGGCCGATCAGGTACTGCGCGTAAGCGGCATCGGGGCTGCCGGGATAGAGCGAGAGGTAGCGGTTGGCGGAAGCGATGGTGTCGTCATAGCGGGCACGGCGATAGCTGGCGAAAGCCGACATCACCAGCGCCTTGCGCGCCCACTCCGAGTAGGGATGCTCGCGGTCGACCTGGTCGAAGTTGTCGACGGCATCCTTGAGCTTGCCGCCGTTGAGGCTGGCGAGGCCCTCGTTGTAGAGCTCGCCGGCCGGCTGGTCGTTGGCGAAGGCATCGGCGGTTGGATCGGCGGTCTTGTTGCAGGCGGTCAACGCGAACGACGACGTCACAACCGCCACGACGGCAAGCACATTCCGCACGCTCGCCCACCGGGGGCGACTTGCACTGACACCGTCCATGCCCACCCGGAGCCGCCACGAAGGCCGCCCCGCCTCTCTCTTTTTACGTCGGGTTTTGGCTGAGACTGTTTAGCCGAAGCCAGCCGATTCCGCCAAGCCGAGTGCCAGCGCAATGCCGCAAATTTGTGGCGGGCCTGGGGATGGAGCTTACGACGCTTCGGCGCGGAAGGCCGGAACCGCAACGCCGGCGGCAAGCTCGGCACCACCGCCGACTTCGCGGCGGGCCGTCGCTTCGACCATGGCGTAGGCGGTCGGATCGGCAAACAGGGCTTCCAGCGCCTTGACGTTCAGGCGATGGCCGCCGCGGTACGAGCGATAGCGCCCGAGGATGGGCGCGCCGGCCAGGGCGAGATCGCCGACGGCGTCCAGCACCTTGTGGCGCACGAACTCGTCGGTGAAGCGCAGGCCTTCCGGGTTGATGACCCGATCGTCGCCGATGACGACGGCGTTTTCGAGCGAGGCGCCAAGCGCCAGCCCCCTCGCCCACAACGCCTCGACTTCAGCGAGGAAGCCGAAGGTGCGGGCGCGCGCGATATCGCGCCGGAAGCGGTCGGAATCGAGGTCGGCGGCATATTCCTGACGGCCGATCAGCGGATTTTCGAAATCGATCTCGACCTCGATGCGGCGGCCGGCATAGGGCGTGAACTCGGCAAAGGCGCGACCGGCTTCGACGCGAACCGGCTTCAGCACCTTGATGTAGCGAACCGGAGCATCGAGACGGGCGACACCGGCTTCGTCCACCGCCTTGATGAAGGCGCCGGCGCTGCCGTCCATGACCGGGACTTCCGGCCCGTCGATCTCGACGGTGGCATTGTCGATGTCGAGCGCCGACAGCGCCGCCATCAGGTGCTCGACGGTGGCGACGGTGGCGCCCGGAACGCCGACGGTGGTGCAGAGATCGGTCGCGCTGACGTGGCGGAAGTTCGCCGGGATTTCGCGGTCGCGGCCATCCTCGACGTTGGTGCGGAAAAAGGTAACGCCGCTGTTGGCTTCGGCGGGGTGGAGGGTGATCGAGACTTCGCGGCCGGAGTGGACACCGATGCCCGACACTTTCGCGCGCCGGCGCAACGTCGACTGTCGTCCCCTCTGTCCGCTCATGCGGTCACGCCCCGACCAGTACGCTACCGCTTGCGCGGCATATGACAACATCCTGGAAGTGCGTTGCATAAGGAGCGACATCTCCTGGGTTCCCGGGCGGGAACCCCCTGCGTCAGCCCCAGCGCATCGACCCCCTAGCGCCGTCCCACGAATGGAAAGGTACGCGGCCGACTCTCGATTCTCCAATCACGCTTGGTATCCGCGTGTTACCGGGATATCCACAGGCTACGATACGGAATAATACCAATTATATCAGCGGTTTATCGGCCGGTGCTGAAGCGCCAGCACCGGCCGTTTCCGCTGTCACGGACTCGCTACGCGAGCTAGTTGGCCTGCCGGCGCAGGAAGGCCGGAATTTCGAGTTCGTCTTCCACCGGGCGGTTGGCCGTCACCTGGCGGCCGTGCGGATCGAGGTCGCCCTGCGCCGGCTGGTACATGCCCTTGGCGGCGGCACGCTGCTGTGGCTGGGCGGCGCGTGGCTGCGGCGGCACCTGCCGCTGCTGCGGCTGGGCGCTGAGCTGGCGGGGGGCCGGACGGGTGACCTGCGGCTGCGGGCGATCCTCGTCGCGCGATTCCTCCTCACGGCGGCCGAGACCGACGTTGGCGAGGCGCTTGAGGAGCGAGAGCGGACCGCGATCCTCATGAGCGCGCGGCTGCTGGCGGGCCTCGATCTGGCGCTGCACCTGCGGCGGGAAATCCTCCACCCGCGGAATCCGCGTCGGGGCCTCCGGCTGCGGCGGGATGAACGGCGCCTCGGCCGGCTCTTCCTGCTCGTCGGCGGGCGGCGCGAGATCGAAGTTCATGGCGTCCGAATCGAAGGCCGCGGCAAGCGAGGGTTCCGGCTGGGGTGCCGGCGCCGGGCGGGCGGGCTGCGCTGCCGGCATCGCCGGCGTGGCGCGGGGCTGCATCGCGGGAGCCGCGGCGGCGGGCCGGGGCTGGGCGGCGGCCGTGCCGGTCGCGGCAGCGGCACGCAGCCGCTGCGTGATCTCGGCCGCGGTGTGCGGCGGCAGCGGCGCATGCGACGCTTCCGTCTTCACCGCGCTCTCGATGCCGGTGGCGACGACCGAGACGCGTATGACGCTTTCCAGCGCCTCCTCGAAGGTGGCA
>JBEHXS010000116.1:0-8263 GCA_048498575.1 Pseudomonadota bacterium | reverse complement strand
GGCGAGGAAGGTTTCGTCGGCGCTCGTGCCGCCGCTCCAGTCCTTGCCGATGTCGATCCAGTCGTCGCCGATCTTGAAGGCGGAGATGTCGATCGCCGTGCCATGGGCGTGCTCGGACAGCTTGGCGCCGGGAATGTTGTCGCGCGGGCGGCAGGTGTAGGCGTCGGCGACGCGGAGTTCGGCCAGCTTGGCGCCGTAGTTCTCCGCGACCTCGGGCAGCACCGTGTCGTGGACCCAGTTGGCGAGATGTTGGGCGAGCGAGCAGTCGATGGTCGCGGCCGGCGACAGCTTCACCGCGCCGCCTTCCAGCGCGGTCACCGAGACCGGCGTGGCGATGCCGCAATCGCCGTCGGTGATCGCGGGAACCGGCGTGGCGACGACGCCGGCCGCCGTAATCTCGGCCATGCACACCGTATCGGCGGCCGGCGGCGGCCTGACCAGATCGGGGAATGGCACCGGCGTCAGAGCGGCGATCTTCGGTCCATCGGGCGCCGGCGGCGCGGTGATCGTCGGCAGCAGGTCGGCGGGGCGCAGATGCGGCGTCGGCACCAGCGCGTCTTCGTCGGGAGCGGCGGGCGGCACCACGGGCGGAGGCAGCGCGTCGTCGGCCGCGGCGTAGTTCAGCGGCGGCAACCCGGTGACGCCATCGCCCGGGCGAAGGTGGGGCAGCGGGACGTCAACCAGCGGCGGCACGGATGGCGGCTCGGCGCGCGGCCTCGCCGGCATGTTCGGGTCGTGGCCGAAGACGTTGGCCGGGTTGGCCAGAAAGCGCTGCAGCGTGTTGATGGGGGAATCGGCGCGCGCCGCGGCGGCGCCGAGGAGGGCGGCGGCGGCAACCGTCAGCGCGATTTTTCCCACTCGCCCCAACGGCGCGGCTCCTGTTCAAGCGCCCCCGAGCGGACGTTAGCGCAAAAGACCAGCAGCGGGTGTGCAATTCAAGCAGCCATTGCTTGTGGCGCTCCCGGTGTATTGTCGCGCGCACCAGGGCGGGAGCGACAAGGCAATGAGCGAGACTATCGGCGGGACCCTCATCCGGCGGCTCGGCGAAGAGGGCGTCGGGCACGTGTTCGGGGTGCCGGGCGATTACGTCCTCACCTTCTTCAAGGAGCTGGAGAAGAGCCAGCTCAAGATCGTCAACACCAGCGATGAGCAGGGCGCGGGCTTCGCCGCCGACGCCTACGCGCGGGTGAAGGGGCTGGGCGTCGCCTGCATCACCTACTGCGTCGGCGGGCTGAAGATCGCGAACGCCGTCGGCCAGGCCTATGCCGAGCGCTCGCCGGTGGTCATCATCAGCGGGGCGCCGGGCACGCGCGAGCGGCGGAACACGCTCCTCCATCACACCGTGCGCGGCTTTGACACGCAGGCGCGCGTCTTCGCCGAGCTGACGGCGGCGAGCGCCGTGCTCGACGATCCCGAAACCGCGGCGGCGGAAATCGACCGCGTGCTTGCGGTCTGCCGGCGCACCTCGCGCCCCGTCTATATCGAGATACCGCGCGACATGGTGCTGGCCGAGGCCGTGCCGGCGAAGCGGCGCGCACTCCAGTCCGAGACGTCCGATCCGGAGGCGCTGGCGCAGGCGATCGCTGAAGCCACCGCGCGCATCGAGCAGGCGGCGCGGCCGGTGATTCTCGCCGGCGAGGAGCTCCACCGCTTCCGGCTTCAGCAGCCGCTTGTCGATCTCGTGGCGCGCTCCGGCATTCCGGTCGCGGCGACGATCATGGGAAAGTCGGTGTTTCCGGAATCCAACCCCGCCTACATCGGCGTCTACGAGGGCGCCATGGGCCGCGAGGCGACGCGCGCCGCCGTCGAGGCCAGCGATTGCCTGATCCTGCTCGGCGCGATGATGACCGACATGAACCTCGGCATCTACACGGCACGCATCGACCGCGGCCACGCGGTCTATGCGGCGAGCGACCGGGTCGGCGTCGGGCTCGCCACCTACGACGGCGTCGGCATGGCCGATTTCATCGCGGCGCTGGCGGCCCATCCGTGGAAGGCGCGGACCGCTGGGGGTTACGATCATCCCGGCCATCCGGGCGCCTATGTCGCCGGCGCCAAGCCGATGACGACCGCGGCGCTGTTCCGGCAGGTCAATGCCTTCCTCGCCGATGACGACGTGGTGATCGCCGATACGGGCGATTCGCTGTTCGGCGCCGCCGATCTCTACATCCACGAAGGCGCCCATTTCCTCGGCGCGGCCTACTACTGCTCGCTCGGCTTCGCCGTGCCGGCGGCGCTCGGTGTCAAGGCGGCGGCGCCCCATCTCAGGCCGATTGTGCTGGTCGGCGACGGCGCCTTCCAGATGACCGGCATGGAGCTTTCGGCGATCCTGCGCCACCGCCAGAACCCGATCGTGATCGTGCTCGACAACGACGGCTACGGCACCGAGCGGCCGATGCTCGACGGCGCCTTCAACGACGTGCAGCGCTGGAATTACGCCAGGCTGCCCGACGTGCTCGGCGGCGGGGTCGGCATCAAGGTCACGACCGAGACCGAGATGGAAGCGGCGCTCGCCAAGGCGCGCGCCAATACGGCGAGCTACACGATCATCCAGGTGGTGCTCGACCGCAACGACCACTCGCCGGCGCTGCTCCGCCTGACGCAGACGCTCGCCGAGCGCATAGCGCGGACGAAGGGGTAGCTGCTCATCGACATGCGAGCCGGTGCGGCAAAGGCAGGATGAGGCTCTGGTCCCTGTCCCCGGTGGGGAGAGGGCTCTTTCTCTTGGCGAGGCGAAGCCGAGCTTAGAGAAAGAGGGTGAGGGGCCCCGACCGTGCCTGATGGGGCTGGTACCCCCTCACCCTAACCCTCTCCCTTCTGGGGAGAGGGGACTTGCACTTCTCTCCTCGGGGGAGCGGGATCAGCTTCACTAGTCCGACATCTCGCGTATCCGCCGCTCATAGAACCGCCGCTCGGCCGCCTGCTTCGCCAGCGCGGCAGCGCGCTCGTAGGCGGCGCGCGCCTCGCGCATGCGCCCCAGGCGGCGGAGCAGGTCGGCGCGGGCGCCATGCGCGAGGTGGAAATCGGCGAGCGTGCCATCGACCATCAACGCGTCGATAACCGCCAGTCCGGCGGCGGGGTCGTCGCGCATGGCAATCGCCACCGCGCGGTTCAGCGCAACGATCGGCGAGGGGTCGGCGTGGAGCAGAAGGTCGTAGAGCGCGACGATGCGTCTCCACTCCGTGGCGGCTTCGGTCGGTGCCGTGGCGTGGGCTGCCGCGATCGCGGCCTGCAGCGTATAGGCGCCGATCTCGCTCGCCCGCATGGCGCGCGCCGCGAGCGTTATGCCTTCGTCTATCTCGCCGCGATCCCAAAGCGCGCGATCCTGATCGGCGAGGAGCACGATATCGCCCGCCGCCGACAGGCGGGCGTTCCGCCGCGAATCCTGCAACAGCATCAGCGCCAAAAGGCCGAGGGCCTCGGCATCGGGCAGCAAGCCGGTAAGCAGGCGGCCAAGCCGGATCGCCTCGGCGGCAAGGTCGGTGCGGATCAGCGTGTCGCCGCTCGAGGCGGCGTAGCCCTCGTTGAAGACGAGATAGACGACACGCAGCACCGCCTCGAGGCGCTCCGGCAGGGCGTCCTTCTCGGGCACCTCGTAGGGAATGCGCGCGTCGCGGATCTTAGCCTTGGCGCGCACGATGCGCTGGGCGATGGTCGGCGTCGCCGTCAGGAAGGCGCGGGCAATCTCCTCCGTCGTCAGGCCGCAGACTTCGCGGAGCGTCAGCGCCACCTGCGCGTCCGGCGATAGCGCCGGATGGCAGCAGGTGAAGATCAGGCGGAGCTGGTCGTCCGCGATTGTTGCGGGGTCGTCCGGCGGCTCGGCCGCGGCTTCGATCTGCATGGCGATGTCGTCCTCGGCGGCGGCGAGGCGGGCGCGGCGGCGGAGCCTGTCGATGGCCTTGAAGCGCCCGGCGGAAACCAGCCAGGCGCGCGGGTTCGCAGGGATGCCGTCGCGCGGCCATTGCGCCGCGGCCGCCAGGAAGGCGTCGTGCAGCGCCTCCTCGGCCAGGTCGAAGCTGCCGAGAAGGCGGATCAGCGTCGCCAGCACGCGCCGCGATTCGGCGCGGTAGATCGCCTCGATCTCGCGGCTGCCGGCGGGCTCGCTCACGTTAATCGGGAAAGCGAAACATCTTCGCGGCGATCGTGATGACGTCACCGGATTGCATCTCAATATCCAGTCGCTGTTGCGCGTCGTCAGCGTGGTGCGTGGCCTCGTTTATGCTCACGCTCGGACCCCACGGTTTCAATTGGCGAATATGCAGCTCGGAGGTGCCATCCGCCGAGATGATCTTCTCAGCATCGTGGAAACGAAGAACCAAGCTCACGGTGCCGGATGTCCAATCGAAGGCGACCGAACTGAGCGTCCAGTCGTGGAATGGCATTCGCTTCATGGCGTGCTCACGTGACGAGATGATTGATCGGCCGCACCTCGATGGTCGCGAATTCCGTCATCGGCAGGCCGTTGGCGATCTTCAGCGCCTGGTCGAGGTCGCTCGCCTCAATCACGTAGAAGCCGCCGAGATATTCGCGCGTCTCGGCGAAAGGCCCGTCGGTCGTGGACAGCTTGCCGCTTCGCCGGGTGACGCACGTCGCGGTGTCCGGAAATCCGAGCCCGCCGGTCATGACGAAGTGGCCGTCCTTCTTCATCTGATCGTTATAGACCTCGATCCGCTTCATGAAGGTCGCGATCTCGGCGTCGCTGACATGGCCGCGCGGGTCGCCCTGATAGATGAGCAGCACGTAGTTCATGATGTCCTCGTGAGGTCGGGAGGTGAAGATACGTCCCTTGTCGATCCGGCGACCCTGGCTTTCGACGGCGCCCCTCAGGAATGTTTGATCGTCAGGATCGGCCGCACCTCGACCGAACCGATCCTGGCCGAGGGAATACCGGCGGCGACCTTGAGCGCCTCGTCCATGTCCTTCGCGTCGATCAGGATGAAGCCGCCGAGGACCTCGCGGGTCTCGGCAAAGGGGCCGTCGGTCACGGCACTCCGCCCGTCGCGCACGCGCACGGTCTTTGCCGCCGTCCCCGGCTCCAGCGCGTCGGCGCTGATGAAGTAGCCGTCGCGCCGCAGCGTGACGTCATAGTCCATGGAATCGTCGATCATCGCCTGCTGCTCGGCGGGCGTGAACGGGTCGAATACATTGGGTTCGAAATAGATGAGGCAGAGGTACTTCATCGGCGCTCTCCGGGTCGTTGGCGCATCATAGTCGTTCCGCGGCGGCCGGATTCGACATCGCGCTCCGATTAGTCCGGCCGCCTTGCGCCGCCTCGATTGCTGGCCCATCCTCCCCCGATGATAACGCTCGCCGATGCCAAATGGTCGCCGATGCGGAGCGCGCCGCGCGACGGCACGCTGGTGCTGGTTGAGGTGCGCGCCAGCGAGCAGGGGCCGGCGGAATACGACGCGGTGCGCTGGGCGACGTCGGCGCGCTCGGAGGAAGCAAGCTGGGTCGCGACCGATTCCGACCCCGAAGCCCGCATCGCCTACGCCGACAACGAACTCGCGGGCTGGATGGAGATGCCGGCAACACCGCCGCCGCTCCGCTCCGGGGCGGCGTCAGCAGCGATCGACACGAGCGAGGAGAGCGACGGCTCGGGGATGTGACTCAGGCCGCGGTCCAGCCGCCATCCATGGAGAGGACCGCGCCGGTGATCGACCGCGCCGCGTCGGAGGCGAGGTAGACGGCAAGCCCCGCGACTTCCTCGACGGTCACGAACTGCTTGGTCGGCTGCGCCGCCAGCATGACGTCGCGCTTGACCTGCTCCGCCGTCATGTTGCGCGCCTTCATGGTGTCGGGGATCTGGCGCTCGACCAGCGGCGTCCAGACATAGCCCGGCGCAATGGCGTTGACCGTGATGCCCTGCTGCGCGACCTCGAGCGCCACCGTCTTGGTCAGCCCGGCGATGCCGTGCTTGGCGGCGACGTAGGCCGACTTGAAGGGCGAGGCGACCAGCGCGTGCGCGCTCGCCGTGTTGATGATGCGGCCCCAGCCCTTCTTCTTCATGCCGGGGAGGGCGGCGCGGATGGTGTGAAACGCCGACGACAGGTTGATCGCGATGATCGCGTTCCATTTGTCGACCGGGAATTCGTCGACCGGCGCGACGAACTGGATGCCGGCGTTGTTGCAGAGCACGTCGACCGAGCCGAACTCGCGCTCCGCCTCGGCCATCATCGCCGCGATCTCGTCGGCCTTGGTCATGTCCGCCGGCGAATAGGCCACCTTCACGCCGTGCTCCTTCGCCAGGGCGGCGCGGATGGCGTCGATCTCGCCGGGCTTGCCGAAGCCGTTGATCACCACGTTGCAGCCTTCGGCGGCGAAGGCGGTGGCCAGCGCGAGGCCGATGCCGGACGTGGAACCCGTGACCAGGGCAGTCTTGCCCCCAAGCGTTGAGCCATTAGGCATCGGCGGTTAACCCTCGCTGTCGTACAGTTTGCGCCTATATATTGCATTGCAATCACCGCGTCAGGCGGCGGCATTTCCGCCCCGTCCGGCCGGTGCTAGAAGCTCCGCCCATGGCCGCCCATACGCACAGCGTCAGCCCCGTCCTGGAACACCGCGAGCACGACCACACGCGGTGCGAGGCCGATGCGCTCAGCCACGCGGTGACGATCTGCGAGCGCGAGGGCCTGCGCTTCACCGACCAGCGCCGGCAGGTGCTCGCGGCGCTCCTCGCAAGCCACGTCCCGGCCTCGGCCTATGACGTCATCGACCGGCTGGCCGAGCACGGCGACCACCGCCTGGCGCCGATCTCGGTCTACCGCGCGCTCGATTTCCTCACCGCCCACAATCTCGCCCACCGCATCGAATCGAAGAACGCCTACATCGCCTGCGATCGCGGCGCCGATTGCGAGCCGGGCGCGACGCTGTTCCTGATCTGCGACAACTGCGGTGCGGCGGCGGAAGCCTCCTCCGATACGCTTGGCCGGCTGGTCAACAGCGAGACCGGCAGGCGTGCCTTCCTGCCGCGCCTCAAGGTGCTGGAAGTGCGCGGCCTCTGCGCTCGCTGCCGGGCGGCGTGATGGACGTCGCCGTCCTGCCCGACTACCTCGACGCGGTGCAGCCGCGCCACCGCACCGTCGCGGTCAAGGTCGGCGACATCGTTGTCGGCGGCGGCGCGCCGGTCGCCGTCCAGTCCATGACCAACACCGACACCGCCGACGTCGACGCCACCGTGGCGCAGGTCGCTGCGCTGGCGCGCGCCGGGTCGGAGCTCGTGCGCATCACCGTCGACCGCGCCGAATCCGCCGCGGCCGTGCCGCTCATCCGCGACCGGCTCCGGGCGAAGAACGTCGCCGTCCCGCTGATCGGCGACTTCCACTACAACGGCCACACGCTGCTCACCGATTATCCGGCGGCGGCCGAGGCGCTGGACAAGTACCGCATCAATCCCGGCAACGTCGGCTTCGGCGCCAAGCGCGACACGCAGTTTGCGACCCTCATCGAGATCGCGCTCCGCCACGACAAGCCGGTCAGGATCGGCGTCAACTGGGGCTCGCTCGACCAGGCGCTGCTCACCCGCCTGATGGACGAGAACGCCGCCTCGGCGCAGCCGAGGGAAGCGCGCGCCGTGACGCGCGAGGCGATCGTGCAGTCGGCGCTGCTCTCCGCCGCCCAGGCCGAATCGCTCGGCATGGGCCGCGACAAAATCATCCTCTCGGCCAAGGTCAGCCAGATCCAGGACCTGGTCGCGGTCTATGCCGAGCTTGCCCGCCGCTCCGATTACGCCCTCCACCTCGGGCTCACCGAAGCCGGCATGGGCTCCAAGGGCATCGTCGCCTCGTCCGCCGCGCTCGCCATCCTGCTCGAGCAGGGCATCGGCGACACCATCCGCATCTCGCTGACGCCGGAGCCCGGCGGCGACCGCACGCGCGAGGTGATCGTGGCGCAGGAGCTGCTCCAGACCATGGGCTTCCGCGCCTTTCTGCCGGTGGTCGCGGCCTGTCCCGGCTGCGGCCGCACGACCTCGACCGTCTTCCAGGAGCTCGCCAAGCGCATCGAGACCGACCTCGCCGAGGCGATGCCGGTGTGGCGCGAAAAATATCCGGGCGTCGAGGCGCTGAAGGTCGCGGTCATGGGCTGCATCGTCAACGGCCCCGGCGAATCCAAGCACGCCGACATCGGCATCTCGCTCCCCGGCACCGGCGAGCAGCCGGCAGCCCCCGTCTTCATCGACGGCCGCAAGGCGGCGACGCTCCGCGGTCCGACGCTCGCCGAAGACTTCCGCAAGATGGTCGCCGACTATGTCGAGAAGCGGTTC
>JBEHXS010000115.1:0-8287 GCA_048498575.1 Pseudomonadota bacterium | reverse complement strand
CGGGATGATCACGTCAAACACCGCCGCGCAGAAGCTGCCTGACAATGCCCCGCGCAATGCCCGCTTCGGTCTCGGAGCGCGCATCGCGGTTGTCATCGCGCTTGCCGGCATTCCGACTGTGATCTTTCTCGGCATCTGGGTCGAGACGCAACGGCGCATGGCGCTGGACGAAGCGCACCAGTGGACGGAGCGCATGGCGGTGCTGAGCGCCGAGCGGCACGCCGACTTCTACCGCGCGGTGCACAGCACGCTCGAGATGCTCGCCATCTCCCCTTCCGTGAAGCACGCCGACGCCGCAGCCTGCAGCGAGCTGCTGCTGGAGACGCAACGCCGCCGGCCGTGGATGGGCAGCGCCTGGGTCGTCGACGACGGCGGCCGCGTGGTCTGCGGCACCGACGATACCAAGCCGCCGGTGCTCGACGAGGCGGCGCGCGCCGACATGGCGGACGACGACTTCGGGCTCAGCGACGTGGTGAGCAAGGACGGCGAGCCGACGCTGCTTGCCGCCATGAACGTCATGAGCCACGACGGCCCGCTACACATGATCGTAGAGAGCCGCATCCGCTTCGCCGATCTCGAGAAGGCAGCCGAGCTGCCCGAGCAGCGCGACGCCAGCATCGTCATCGCCGTGGACCGCAAGGGCCGGGCGCTGACCTACACCGGAAACCACGATCGCATCGGCCAGATGGTGACGAACCATCCGACGCTGCAGCAGGCCGTGGTCAATATCGGCGATTCAATCGAGGGCGCGGCGCACGACGGCATCGAACGGGTATTCGCTGCAGCGGTAGTTCCGGAATGGGGTGCGCGGGTGATCGTCGGCATCGGCCGCGATACCATTGTCGCGACCAGCCAGCGCAGCCTGATGACCGGCGTTGGCATGGCGCTCGCCATCCTGCTCCTGACCGGCGGCATCGGCTGGGCGTCGGCCGACTGGCTGATCATGCGCTCGGTGCGGGTGGTGCGCGACGCCGCCGCCGCGATGGCCGACGGCGCCTTCGGCCGCCGTGCGGAAGTGACCCGCCGCGCGCCGCTGGAGATCCGCCAGCTCGCGGTGGCCTTCAACCGGATGATCGAGCGGCTCGAGCAGCTAGCGCTCCACGACCAGCTGACCGGACTCCCCAACCGGCGCTATCTCGGCAGCCAGCTCGCCGACATCGAGAAGGCGGCGACGCCGATGGCGGTGATGCTGGTCGATGCCGACCACTTCAAGCAGATCAACGACCGCCATGGCCATGCCGTCGGCGACATCGTACTGAAGGCGCTGGCCGACCGGCTGGCCACTGCCATCGGCGACGATGGCTTCTGCACACGCGTCGGCGGCGACGAATTCGCCATCGTCGTGCTCGGCACCGACCCCCGCTCCCTGCCCCTGCATCTCGTTGCGGTGAGCGAACGGGTGCGCGCGGCGCTGAGCGTGCCGGTGGAATGGGAAGGCCATTCGCTGGTCGTCACCGGGAGCATCGGCGCCGCCGTGCGCGACGCCGGCGTGGCAAACTTCATCGATCTGTTCCACTACGCCGACCGTGCGCTCTACGCGGCCAAGGCGGCCGGCCGCAACTGCGTCGTCATCTTCGACGGCAGCCAGCCCGAGGTGGTTCCCGAAAGCGAGGGCGTGCGCACCATGCGCACCGCAGCGGCCTAGTCGGCCGGCAGCTCCAGCACCATGCCGTCGTAGGCCGGCTCGACGTTGGCGGGCAGCGTGCGGCGGAGCGTCTGATAGTCGAGCTCGTTGTGCATGTGGGTGAGCACGCCGCGCTTGACGCCGAGCTTCGCGATCCAGGCCACGGTTTCGTCGAGACTGAAGTGGCTGGGATGCGGGCGCGGCCGCAACGCATCGACGAGCCACAGCTCGACGCCCGCGACCTGCGGCACGGACTCGTCCGGCAGATCGCTGATGTCGCAGGAATAGGCGAAGCCGGCGACGCGCAGGCCGAGCGAGTCGATCTCGCCGTGCACTTGCCGGAACGGCAGGATGACGAGCGGGCCGCCGGCGCCCGCGATCGTCAGCGGCGCACCCACCACGATCGGATTGAGCTTCAGGATGGGCGGATAGTTGCTGCCCGGCTGGGTGGCGAAGCAGTAGCCGAACGCCTCGTGCAGGCGCGACGCCGTCGGGGCGTCGGCATACACCTGCACCAAGCGATGGGTGGACAGCCAGAACGCGCGGAGGTCGTCGATGCCGTGGAGATGGTCGGCATGGCCGTGGGTGTAGAGCACCGCGTCGATGGCGCCGACGCCGGCGGCAAGCAACTGCTGGCGCACGTCCGGTCCGGTATCGATAAGCACGCGCGTGATGCCGCTCGCGGCGACACGCTCGATCAGGATCGAGGTGCGCGTGCGGCGATTCTTCGGCTCGTTGGGATCGCAGTCGCCCCAGTCGTTGCCGATGCGCGGGACGCCGGGCGAGGACCCGCAGCCCAGCACCGTGACGCGGAGCGTCGCGCTCACGGGCGTGGCACCTTGGCAAACAGGCGATGGAAATTGGCGGTGGTGGTTTCGGCGATCGCGGCCGGCGTCACTCCCTTGACCGCCGCCAATACCGCTGCCGTTTCAACGACATAGGCGGGCTCGTTCCGCCCTCCCCGGTGCGGCACCGGGGCCAGGTAGGGCGCGTCGGTCTCGACCAGCAGGCGGTCGAGCGGCACGTCGTTCGCGATGGCGCGGAGCGCGTCGGATTTCTTGAAGGTGAGGATGCCGGAGAAAGAGACGTAGCCGCCGAGCGCCAGCCCCCGCCGGGCGAGACCCGGCCCCGACGAGAAGCAATGGAGCACGAACGGGAAGGCGCCCTTCCCGCTCTCCTCCTCGAGGATCGACGCGACATCGTCATCCGCTTCGCGCGCGTGGATGACGAGCGGCAAGCCGGTCTCACGCGCGGCGGCGATGTGGCGGAGGAAGCCTTCGCGCTGCGCCTCCACCGGCGAGCTGTCGTAGTGGTAGTCGAGGCCGGCCTCGCCGATCGCCACGACGTCAGGCTCGGCGGCAATGCGGACGAGATCGGCGGCGGTGACGTCGAGCTCCTCGGCGGCGTTGTGCGGATGGGTGCCGATCGAGCGCCAGACGCCGGGGTAGCGCGCGGTGATCGCCTTCAGCTTCGCCGCCTCGCGCACGCGCGTCGAGATCGTCACCATCCGGCCGACGCCGGCCGCGTTGGCGCGAACCACCAGCGCGTCGCGATCAGCATCGAAATCGGCGAAGTCGAGATGGCAGTGGCTGTCGACCAGCACGGCGTCAGGCGTCCTCCCTGCCCTTGGCCGTTTCGGGCGGGACGTAACGCGGGAAGACGCCCTGCGGCGGCGGCAGCTTCGTGCCGGCGGCCAGGCGGCCGTTGTCGCCCAGCGCCACGAAATCGCGCTGGTCGGCGGGGATCGCGAGCAGGTCGAGCAGCTTGGCGGCCGACGCCGGCATGACCGGCTGCACCAGGATCGCGACCTGGCGCACGACCTCGGCGGTGACGGCGAGCACGGTGCCCATGCGGACCGGGTCGGTCGCCTTCAGCGCCCACGGCGCGGCCCCGGCGAAATAGCGGTTGGCGTCGGCGACGACCGCCCAGATCGCATTCAGCGCGACGTGGATCTGCTGCAGCTTCATGGCGGCGCGGCAGGTGGCGAGCAGCGCGTCGGTGTCAGCGAGCAGCTTGCGGTCGTCTTCGGTCAGCGACTTCGCGTCCGGCACGATGCCATCGCAGTTCTTCTGGATCATCGACAGCGAGCGCTGCGCCAGGTTGCCGAGATCGTTGGCGAGATCGGCATTGATGCGCTGCTGGATGGCCTCGTGGCTGTACGAGCCGTCCTGCCCGAACGGCACCTCGCGCAGGAAGAAATAGCGCACGGCGTCGCGGCCGTAGGTCTCGATCAGCGCGAACGGGTCAACGACGTTGCCGACCGACTTCGACATCTTCTCGCCGCGGTTGAACAGGAAGCCGTGGGCATAGACGCGCTTCGGCGGCTCGATCTTCGCCGACCACAGGAACGCCGGCCAGTAGACGGCGTGGAAGCGCACGATGTCCTTGCCGATGATGTGGACGTCGGCCGGCCAGTAGCGCCAGCGCGGCGCCCCGGCATCGGGGAAGCCGGCGGCGGTGATGTAATTGGTCAGCGCATCGACCCAGACGTACATGACGTGCTTCGGGGCGCCCGGGACCTTGATGCCCCAGTTGAAGGTGGTGCGCGAGATCGACAGGTCCTTGAGGCCGCCCTTCACGAAGCTGATGACTTCGTTGCGGCGCTCATCCGGACCGACGAAATCGGGGTTTGCCTCATAGTGCGCGAGCAGGCGATCCTGGAAGGCGGAGAGGCGGAAGAAGTAGCTCTCCTCCTCGACCCATTCGACGGGCGAGCCCAGCGGCTCGCGGCGCACGCCGTCGTCGCCGACGGTGGTCTCCTTCTCGTCGAAGAAGGCTTCCTGGCGGACGGAATACCAGCCGGCATACGTATCGAGGTAGATGTCGCCGGCGGCTTCCATGCGCCGCCAGATTTCCTCCGAGGCGCGGTGATGACGCTCCTCAGTAGTGCGGATGAAGTCGTCGGGCGCCGCGCCGAGCGCCACCATCAGCTGGCGGAAGACGGCCGAGTTGCGGTCCGCCAGCGCCTGCGGCGTCAGGCCTTCCTTCTCGGCGGTCTGCTGCATCTTCAGGCCGTGCTCGTCGGTGCCGGTCAGGAAGAGCACGTCCTTGCCGTCGAGGCGCTGGAAGCGCGTCAGGGCATCGGAGGCGAGCGCCGTATAGGCATGGCCTATGTGCGGCGCGCCATTCGGATAGAAGATCGGCGTGGTGAGATAGAATGTCGGCGCTGGCATTGATGTCCTCTCGCCTCTCCCGCGAATTACAATTTCCTGCGTGCCCCAGAACGTCCCGAACCGACCGGCCGTCATCCGGTCGCGAGGGAAGCGTCACATTCGGGTCGCGCGGGCGAGTGCCATGAGGATCGAGAGTACGCTTCGCTTGCGGTCGAGGTTGTACTCGTCGGTGTCTTCCGTCGAGCGGCGCAAGGTTTCCCACACCTGTGCCCACCTTTCAAGCGGCAGGGATGCTGCGATTTTCGGCAACGGGGCAGCCGAATCCGGCTCCGGCAGACCGCGGACACGGCGGTCGAGCCACGCCCCCAGCATATCGCGGAAGCTGACCCAGGCGTCGTCGTCGCGGCGGCCCGAGACGCTGTCGGCAAAGGCGTGGGCGGCGGCGATGTCGAGATCGGGCAGGCGGGCGAGAAGCCGCGTCAGGGCGCGGTAAGTCGCGATCCCCTCCCCTTCGGCGAGCAGGATGGCCCGGCGGAGGCTCCCTTCCGCCAGCCGCGCGACCAGCGGCAGGTCGTCGGCCGTGACGCCGTGCGCCTCCAGCGCCGCGACGATCGTCTCGGCCGGCAGCGGTGCGATATCGAGACGGCGACAGCGTGACCGGATGGTGGGCAGCAGGCGGCCGGGCGCATGGCCGACGATCAGGAACAGCGAGCGCGACGGCGGCTCCTCCAGCACCTTGAGCAGCGCGTTGGCGGATGACGGGTTCAGATCGTCGGCGGGATCGACGACCGCGACGCGCCAGCCGGCCTCGCCGCTGGTCGAGCCGAAGAAACCGACGGTGCGGCGAATTTCCTCGACGGTAAGCTGCGTGCGGAAGCGCCCCGTCTGCTCGTCGAACGGCCGCTCGAGGATAAGCAGATTCGGGTGGGCGCGATTGGCGACCTTGCGGAAGGCAGGCGCATCGGGCGGCACCGCGAGGTCCACCGCTGCGGCAACGGCCGGCGATTGCGGATCGGGGTGGGCGAGGACGAAGCGGGCGAAGCGATAGGCGAGCGTCGCTTTGCCGATGCCCTTCGGGCCGCCGAGCAGCCAGGCGTGATGCATGCGGCCGGAGCGATAGGCCTCGAGCAGCGCCTGCTCCGACGCGGGCGCACCGTACCAGTCGGGCTGCTCCTCCGGCGCCGGCCAGCCCTCCAGCGCGTCGAAACGGACGACTTCCGCGATATCGGCAGCGGCCATCGGATCAGGCGGCCCGGTCGAGCAGACGCTTCGTCACGGCCTGCCAGACGTCGTGCGCCGTCGCCTCCTCCGACTGGGTGGCGTCGATGACGATGCAGCGTTCCGGCTCGGCGCGGGCGATGGCGAGGAACGCCTGTCGCCGTGCCTCCTGCAGCACGGTGTCGTCGCGCTCGAAGCGATCGGGCACCTTGCCGCTGCCCTTGCCGCGACGGGCGGCGCGGGCGAGGCCGACGTCGACCGGCACGTCGAGGATTACGGTGAGGTCGGGCTGCGTGCGGCCAACGGCAACGCGGTCGAGCGCCGCGATCATGCCGGTATCGGCGCCGCCCGCCATGCCCTGATAGACGCGGGTCGAGTCGCTGAAGCGATCGGACAGCACCCACTTCCCTGCCCTGAGCGCCGGGCGGATTATCTTGTCGACGTGATCGGCGCGGGCGGCGGCGAACAGCATCGCCTCGCCTTCCGGCCCAAGCTGCTCCGCGACACCGGAAAGAAGCGCGGCGCGGATGTCCTCCGCCAGCGGCGTGCCGCCGGGCTCGCGCGTCACGACGACGGCGCGCCCGGCTGCCTGCAGGCGCTCGGCGAGGCGCTGGATCTGGGTGGATTTCCCCGCCCCCTCCCCGCCTTCGAAGGTGATGAACTTGCCCGACATCGCCGGCATCATGCCCCAGCGGCGTGCCCGCGCGAAAGGAAACTTGCGCAGCGCCCTACCACCAGCCGAACAGGAGCTCCCGCAGGTTGCCGACCAGGCGCTCGCGGAAATTCCCGGGCTTCACGTCGTTGGCGGCATAGACCTTGGCTTGGCGCAGGACCTGATCGTTGGCGCTCAGCTCCAGCGTCCCGATCTCCTGTCCGGAGGCGACCGGCGCCTGCACCGGCCCACGGTAGACGACGCGGCCGTCCACCTCTTCCTGCGTATCTTTCGGCAGGAGAAGGCTGATCGGTTCCTTGCTGACGACGCCGACGCTGCCCTTCTCGCCGCCGAAGACGCGGGCCTCGGCGATAACGTCGCCCGGGTTGAAGTAGCTGACCTTCTGGAAGGCGGTGAAGCCCCACTGGAGGAGCTTCCGCGACTCGTCGGCGCGCTCTTTCTCCGACTTCGCGCCGGCGACGACGACGATCAGCCGCTGGCCGTTCTGGACGGCGGAGCCGACAAGCCCGTAGCCGGCTTCGTCGAGGTAGCCGGTCTTCAGGCCATCGGCGCCGATCCCCATGTCGAGCAGCGGGTTGGTGTTGCTCTGGCGGATCTTGTTCCAGGTGAAGTCGCGCTGCGCGTAGAGCGGGTAGTACGCGGCATCGTCGAGGACGAGATGCTCGGCGATGCGGGCGAGGTCGTGGGCGGTGACGTACTGGGCGGGATCGGGGAGCCCGGTCGAATTGGTGAAGTGCGAGTCGGCGAGGCCAAGGGCGGCGCCTTCGTTGTTCATCTGCGTGGCGAAACCCGCCTCGCTGCCAGCCATGCCCTCGGCGAGCACGATGCAGCCGTCATTGGCCGACTGGATGATGACGCCATGCAGCAGGTCGTCGACGCTGACCGCCGAACCGAGCTTGGCGAACATCGTGGTGCCGCCGGAGGGCGCTCCACCCGTACGCCACGCATTCTCGCTGACGGTGAAGGTATCGGTGAGATGCAGCTTCCCGGCCTTCAGCGCGTCGAACACGACAGCCGTGGTCATCAGCTTCGCCAGCGCCGCCGGCGGGATGCGGCTCTCGGCATCCTTGGAGAACAGCACCGTGTCCGTGCCGACGTCGATGAGGATGGCGTGCGGCACGCTCGTCGTGAAGGCATCGGCGGCGAACGAGCGGCCGTGCAGGCCAATCAGGACAGCCACGCCGAGGGCGGCGGCGATGCAGCGCCTCATGGCGCCCTCCCCTGGGCGACGGCCGTCACGCGCCTTCTCCGGGATCGTTACGGTGGGTGGCGTAGCGGGCAATCGACAGCGGCGCGAGCAGCAGCCAGAAGTATTTCGCCGCTGGGGCGTTCACGAAGGCGATCGGGATCGACACCAGGAAGACGGCAAACGAGCCGACGCTCAGCCAGAAAACGCGCCGCCGGCGCCTGCCATCGACATCGGCGCGGATATGGCCGGTGGTCCAGGCGTAAAGCCAGATCAGCATCAGCGTTCCGCCCAGCGCAGCCATCAGCCCGGCGTAGACCGCGGTGGCCACCGTGCCGACGTTGGTGGCGATGATCACGGTCACGAAAGGCACTAGGCCGATCAGCAGCAGGAAGACGATGTTGAGGGCCGTGATGACGCCGTCGACGCGCGGGATAAGCGCGAACTTCTGGTGGTGGCTGGACCAGAACAGC
>JBEHXS010000114.1:0-8367 GCA_048498575.1 Pseudomonadota bacterium | reverse complement strand
TGCGGTCGGCGGTGAGCCCGATGCCGACGCGCCACACGGGGGTCGTGCGCGCCAGCTCGGTGAACACGGAACCGTTCCACTGATCGAACGACTGGTCGGTGTAAAGATTACCGTTGGTCTTGCCGCCGACCGTGAGATCCAACTGCGGCGACAACGCGAACCGGTAAGTGCCGGCGACGCCATAGGCGAGGCCGACGCCGCTCTTCTTCTCGTGGCTGGCGGCATCGAACTGCGCGCCGCCGATGGTCACCGTGTCGCCGCTGATGCCGTTGTTGATGTTGCTGCTTGGCGCGATCGCGATGTACGCGTCGAGCGACCACGGCCGCTTGCTGCGTACGGCCGCAAGGTAGCTGTCATAGAAACCGCGCTGCGTCGTGTCGGACGTCGAATCCGCCAGCAGCTGCATGTTGTAGGTCGCGCCCTCCATGTCGCCCATGCGGTAGAGCGTATCGGCGAGCTCGCCCCTGACCCGCGTGAGGTCGGGATGCGCCGAAAGAATTGCGCGCATCGCGGCAGCCGCTTCCTTGTAGTGCCCCTGCACTTTCAGGATGAGCGCGTTAGTAAAGTCGAGATTGAGCTGATCGGTTGCCTGATCGCCGGTGGCGTGGGCGGCAAACGCGCGCGCCTGGTCGTACTGGCCGCTCTCGATCAGCGCTTTCAGCGTGACGAAGCTGTCGTCGGCGCGAGCGGGCAACGCCGCGCCGGCGACAAGCCAGGCGACGGCGCATAAGAGAAGCAGGAGGCCCGTGGGCCTCCTGCGGCATTTTTCAGGCTCCGTGGTCATCGGCTAGGGGGGGAGGACGCTGCCGCCAAACGACCCGGTAAGCTTGGTGCCCGAAGTGACGTCCTGAACATCGAACGCACCGGCCGTTTCGGCGTAGTTCGGGCCGTAGAAGCCACCCTGAACCTGACCGGTGGCAGCGACACCGCCGTAGGTGACGCTGTCGGCGGAGTAGGTTGCCTTGCTTGAACTCATCTGACCGGCAAACGTGATGTCGGAGACGCCCGAGCCGGAGAAATCAAACAGTCCGGAGACAGCGCCACTGGTGAAGTTTGCGTTCACCGTGGAAGCGCCGCCGCGGAATGTGGACAGCTGGGTGGCCGTCTGCACGGTCGTAGCTGCGCTGCCGTGATATTGGACTGCTCCCGACGGCATCAAAGTCGGCGCGTCGCCACCGAAGCCCGCGGCAATGTTGCCCGCGCCCGTGGAGGTGCTGTTGGCGCCGACAAAGCCCGCGAAGCTGTGGGCCCCCACTCCCGCGATCAGAATGCTGTCCTGAGACGCGGATGTCGGGGTCGGAATGAAGTCGGCAAAGACGGAGTAACCGGCATGCGTGGTATTCGCGACGATGCCCGTCGAGCCGATGCCGTCCGCGTCCACGATATAGTTCTGGCCGGCGCTGTCCTGGGTATAGGTCGTCGGCCCGCTGACTGCGCCACCGTTGTCGACCTGCACCGTGATGGTGTCATTGGCGCCATAGCCCGTGGGCGAGACATCGTTGTAGGTAATACGCGCATTGGTCAGTGTGTCAGACGCCGCCGCCGATGTGGACGTCGTCGCGTGGGTCGTCGTGTTCACCACCCCTGAACCCAGGATCGCGAGCGCGTTGCCATCGAAGCCACCGCTCGAGTTGCATCCCGCAAGCGCAATCGCCGATGCGCCAGCCATCAAAAGTCCTAAGCTGATTTTCACCTGAGCCTCCTGTTAGTCACTTCGACTGGCCGCCGAGACTTGGCCGACGTGTCGAAGCCGCCGCCCAGCCTGAACGCATGACTTCCCGTTCGCCGCGCAGGTGGTCCGCACGGCGTTCCGTCAGGTTCGAAGGTCAGCACGTGAGTGACGCCCGTTCCCGCCTCAGCCCTTTTGATTCACGTTCAGGCCGATACACAACTTTAGGGCGAGATATCGCTGTGAGTCAATTTACGCGAGTATTTATCGACGGCTTGCAACCTGCGCCAAATTGATTCGGCGCGACTGCTGTTTCCCAAGGTAGTTCAGGGCGTTAGAGGGCGTACCGTGGAACGCCTTTCACCGATGCCCGGGCGGGACGGCGATGTGCGGCCGTGTTGACTCAACAAAGCACGCTGTAGTTGCGCGTTGGCAACACCATCGCCTGCAGGGGCCGTTCAGGGCTTGGCGGCGGCCGCTGTTTGCTGGCCGAAGAAGCTGTCGATCGCGGTCACCATCGAATCCGCCGTGGTCGATTGCCAGTCGGGCGAGTTCAACTCCTTCTCGTCATCGGCATTGGTGATGTAGCCGAGCTCAATCAGGGCGGACGGGACGTCGGGCGCTTCCAGCACCTTGAAGCCTGCCTCCTGGTGCGGGACCTTGAACATCTTGGTCGTGAGGCCGAGGTTCTTGACCAGCGTCTGGGCGAAGACGACGCCGAAGTTGTGCGTCTCGCGGCGCGTCAGGTCGGCGAGGATGTCCTTGACCTGATCGGAGTCCTCGCTGGTCGAGTCGATGCCGGCGAGCTCGTCGGACTGGTTCTCCGAATTGGCCAGGTCGGCGGCCATCTTGTCGGAGGCCTTGTCGGACACCGTGTAGACAGTCGTGCCGCGCACCTGCCCGTCCGGGAACGAGTTGGCGTGGATGGAAACAAAGAGCGCGGCGTGCTGCTGGCGGGCGATATCGACGCGGCCGCCCAGCGAAATGAAGCTGTCGTCGCTGCGCGTATAGGCGACACGGTAGCGGCCGCTGGCGGTGAGCTTGGCGCCCAGCACCTTGGCGAAGGCCAGCACCACGTCTTTCTCGTTCGACCCGTTCGCGCCGTGCGCGCCGTAATCGATACCGCCATGGCCGGGATCAAGCACGACAAGCGGCCGGTCGTCGCCACCGCTGGCGGCCGGCGGGGCGGCCTGCTCCGCCGCCGCCTCGTGACTGTCGCGGTAATCCTTGGCGGCGGCGAGGAACTTATCGCGGGTCGTCGGCACGAGATCGACCACGAGCCGCGCCGGCTGGCCAGCGGCCGCGGGCACGGCGAACTGACGGTCGATTGCCGCCGGGCCGGTCAAGTCGATGACGATGCGTGACTTTCCGGCCGAGATGAAGCCGTAGCGGAAGGCGGAAATCAGGCCCCTGCCCTGGCTGCCGACGCCGTCGGGCATGACAAACCGGACCTCGGGCAGGTCGATGACGATCCGGTACGGGTCGGCGAGCGGGAACACCGCCACGTCCACCGGCGACGAGAGATCGGCGATGAAGCGCACCCGGGTGCTGTCGCCGACCACGCGGGCGTCCAGCATGTAAGGCGCGTTGGAGGTCGCCGGGGGAACGGACGCTGCGGCGTTCACGGGCGGCTGGACAGTCGGCGCCGCCGTCGCGTCCTCGGCAGGCGCACGTCCAGCCACAGCGCTGACGACAATCAGCGCGGCGATGGCAACGCGTCGCCAGGCGGTCAAATCGATCATCGGCCTCAAGTCCGGACGCCGCCCTTCGTCCGCAGGGAGCCTTCGGGTATCCCCTGTTTAGACGATGGGACGGCATTGGTTAACGGCTTATTGCCGCGCATTCCCGGGAAATCCCTGCCCGTGTCGGACCTTGCCAAGACTCGCAAGCGCACCTACAACACCTCTCACGGAATTCATCTTCCGTCCGACACGCTCCCCCCGCGGTCGGGACCGGCCGCACAGGCCGTCGTCCGTGCGTAGCGGCGGGAGTGGACGAAGATGTACCGGGAGTTGCCCCGTTGGCCACGCGCCGCACAGGCGCGAGATGTCACGGAGCGCAGCCCGAACTCCGCGGGCAGGCGGCCGTCCCGGGTCGCCGCCCAAGTGGCCGGCTCGTTGTACAGGGCAGGTCGCACACGACATGAGAGCCACGGCGCCAGCGATGCACCGAACACCGCTTTTCCTCCCAACGAAAGCCCCGGCAGTTGCCGGCGTGCTGGCGTCGGCGGTGGCGGAGCGCGTCTGCGCCCCCTTCCAACACACCAGAAAAGTCGATCCTTCCCACCGTGCCGCGTTGCGGGCGCCGAGCGCCCAACGGCGAGCACTGAGGCAGGGTCGCGGAGCGTATTCACATGCCAAACAAGATGCTCATCGATGCCGCCCACCCGGAGGAAACCCGGGTCGTCGTGCTGCGCGGCAATCGCGTCGAGGAATTCGACTTTGAGTCAGCCAGCCGCAAGCAGCTCCGCGGCAATATCTATCTAGCCAAGGTTACGCGGGTCGAGCCGTCGCTGCAGGCGGCGTTCGTCGACTACGGCGGGAACCGTCATGGCTTCCTCGCCTTCTCCGAAATCCATCCCGACTACTACCAGATACCGGTTGCCGACCGGCAGGCGCTGATCGAGGCCGAAGAAGCCGAAATCGCGGAAGCCGAGGCTCGGCAAGCCGAGCGCGACCGCCAGCGCGGCGGACGCGAGCAAACGCCGGCCGAAGCCCGGCAGGCCGAGCGCGACGAAGCGTCGATCAGCGAAGCGGCATCGGACAACACCGACGACGAGGCGCACGAGGAGCCCGATAGCGAAGCCGAGACGACCGATCTCGCGGCCATCGATGGTGTCGAGGTAGTGGCGGCCGTTAGCGAGGAAACGATCGTCGAGGTACCGTCGAGCGACGCGGGACCGAGCGACGCCCCCTCCTCCGAAGCCACGTCGCTGGAGTCGCACGGCAACAGTAACGGCGGCGACGATGGCCATGTCGTCAGCGACGATGCCGTCGAATCCGTGGGCGCCGAAGATGCGCTGGAGGAACTGCCGGAGCGCCGCAGGCCGCGCGCGCGCCAGTACAAGATTCAGGAAGTCATCAAGCGCCGCCAGGTGCTGCTCGTCCAGGTCGTCAAGGAAGAGCGCGGCAATAAGGGCGCGGCGCTGACCACCTACCTCTCACTCGCCGGCCGTTATTGCGTGCTGATGCCGAATACCGCGCGTGGCGGCGGTATCTCGCGCAAGATCACGTCTCTCGCCGACCGCAAGCGGCTGAAGCAGGTCGTCTCCGATCTCGAAGTGCCGGCCGGCATGGGCGTCATCCTGCGCACCGCCGGCGCCAGCCGGACGCGCGCCGAGGTCAAGCGCGACTTCGAGTATCTGCTCCGCCTCTGGGAGACCGTGCGCGAGCTCACGCTGAAGTCGACGGCGCCGACGCTGGTCTATGAGGAAGGCTCGCTGATCAAGCGATCGATCCGCGACCTCTACAACAAGGACATCGACGAGGTCATCGTAGCGGGCGACGATTCCTATCGCGAGGCCAAGGACTTCATGCGCATGCTCATGCCGAGCCATGCGAAGAATGTAAAGCCGTACAAGGAGCCGCAGCCGCTGTTCGCGCGCTCCGGCATCGAAGCGCAGCTCGACGCGATGTTCTCGCCGCAGGTGACGCTGCGTTCCGGCGGCTACCTGGTCATCAACCAGACCGAGGCGCTGGTCTCGATCGACGTGAACTCGGGGCGCTCGACGCGCGAGCACAACATCGAGGACACGGCGCTGCAGACGAACCTCGAGGCGGCCGAGGAAGTCGCCCGGCAGCTCCGTCTGCGCGACCTCGCCGGCCTCATCGTCATCGACTTCATCGATATGGAGGAGAAGCGCAACAACCGCTCGGTCGAGCGCAAGCTCAAGGATGCGCTGAAGAACGACCGGGCGCGCATCCAGGTCGGGCGCATCTCGCACTTCGGCCTGCTCGAGATGTCGCGCCAGCGCATCCGCACCGGCGTGCTGGAATCGACGACGACGATCTGCCCGACCTGCCAGGGCACGGGCCATGTGCGCGCCCCAGCCTCCGTGGCGCTGCATGTGCTGCGTCAGCTCGAGGACCAGCTCCTCAAGGGCGCGACGCACAACCTCACCATCCGGACGCGCACCGTGGTGGCGCTCTACATCCTCAACCAGAAGCGCGCGACGCTCTCGGAGATCGAGCAGCGCTTCGGCATCACGATCACCGTCGCAGCGGACGAGACGATCGCCAACGGCGCGCACTTCACGATCGAGCGCGGCGAGCCGGTGGAGCGGCGCGAGAACGCGACCGCCCTGATCACGCCGGCTTCAGTCCAGCCGATCGTGGACGACGTGGCGGCCGACGACGCGTTGGTCGAGGCGGAGGCCGAGCCTGAAAGCGAGGACGCCGAGGTCGAAGCCGAAGGCAGCGAGGAAAACCAACCGCGCCATGAGCACGAGGGCGACGCGGAGCGCGGCGAAGGGCGCCGTCGGCGCCGTCGGCGCGGCCGCGGGCGTGGAGGCGATCGCGAGCGCGCCGAGCCGGCATTTGCCGGCGAGCGGCAGCCGCGTTTTGCGCCGCCGCAGGCCGGGGAAATGAGCAATGGCGCGGTGTCGGCGGCCGATGACGACGACGCTCTGGGCACGGGCAACGAGGTCGAGGAGCCCAACGGAAACGGCGGGAATTTCGGCGGCGAAGGCGACTTCCAGTCGCAGCTCGGGCCGGACGGGCAGCCCAGGAAACGGCGGCGCGGACGGCGGGGCGGACGGCGCGGACGGCGCGGCCGCAATGGCGAGGGCCGGCCGTTCGAAGCCAACCGGACAGAAGACGGACAGCAGCACGCACCAGCACCCTACGGCGCAGCACCGTTCGGCGCGATCGACGCGCCCTATGACGAGGTCGACACGACGCCGACTCTGGAGCCCCGCGCATCGGTGGAGCCGCCGCGGCGCATCGACTTCGCCAGCGCCGACCTGATGCCAGACGAGATCGACACGACGCCGCAGGCGGAGCCCGCCCCGCGCCCGGTCGAGACGGCGCAGGAGTCGACGCCGGAGACACAGCATCGCGCCGAACCCCAGCATCGCGCCGAGCCGCAGCCGCGACCCGAAGGCGAAGCGGAAGTCAGCCGGCCGAAGCGCTCAGGCTGGTGGCAGCGGAAGTCTTTCTTCTAGGCTTGGACAGGCGACGGCAATCGGCTAGGCAAAGGGCATGAAGCAATTCCTGCTGCAGTTCTTCACGTGGTGGAACGGCCAGACGCTCGGCACGCGCTTCTATACGTGGCGCAAGGGCGAGGCCGTCGGCACCGATGAAGCGGGCAACCGCTACTATCGCAACGCCGACGACAGCCGCCGCTGGGTGATCTACAGCGGCCTTGCCGAAGCCTCGGCCATCCCGCCGGGCTGGCACGGGTGGATGCACCGGCGGACGAACCAGCCGCCGAGCAAGAACTACAAGCCGCTCGAGTGGGAGAAGCCGCACCAGCCCAACCTGACGGGAACGGCGTTCGCCTATCGCCCGCCGGGCTCGGTGCTACGGGCGCACCCCGAGGTGCCCGGCGAGGCCGACTACGAGCCCTGGACGCCGTAAGGCACCCGGCATCGCCGGAACGAAGAAGGGCCCCTTTCGGGGCCCTTTGTTTTTTGACGTAGCGCTGTCGGCCTATTAGCCCCCGCTTCCATCTCCGCCGCCGGAGTCGCCGCCCGACGATCCGCCGGAGTCACCACCGGACGAGCCGCCGGTATCGCCACCGGGCGAGCCGCCCGCGTCACCGCCGCCGCCTGCACCGGAATCGCCAGCGGCTGCACCGGTGTCGCCCGGATCTCCACCGGTGCTGCCGCCCGTATGCGTCGCGCCGGTCTTGAACTTGAACGGATCGCCGTCGAGCGGGCCGGGAGCGCCCGCGCCGCCAGACGGTCCGGGTGCGGCCGAGGGATCGGGCGGCGTGCCGTCGCCGGCCCCCGGGACACCCGACGTCAGATCAGACGTCGGCGAGCCGCCGGTGTTGCCACCCGGCTTTCCGCCACCCTTGCCGTTCCCGTTGCCGCCACCCGCACCGGCGCCGCCATTGCCGGCGCAGGAATTTCCCGACCCGGGCTTGCCGCCGCCGGTCGAACCCGGCCCGGCTCCGCCTGAGCCCGAGGTGGCCGACGGGCCGGCCTTGTTTCCCCCGGCACCCCCGGCACCCCCGGCACTGCCGCCACCTGCACCAGCACCTCCACCACCGCCAGCACCCGGGCCACCGCCGGCACCCGGCCCGCCGCCACCGTTACCGCCAGCGCCGCCATTTGAACCGCCCGAACCCGGCTTGCCGCCGCTGTCCTGCCCGCCGCTGCCCGGTGCGCCGCCGCCGAACGACGGTCCCGGCTTGCCGCCGTCGCCTCCGCTGGATTGCGTCGAGAACGGCGCCGATCCTGGAGGCCCACCAACGCCCGGCGGATCGCCGTTGTTGCCATTGCCTGGAATGTCGCCGGCCGGCTTGTCGCCGACTCCGGGGGCGCCGTTGTCGCCAGCCGGAGGATCCGCCGGCGGCGTCGGCAAGGCGAACGTCGTTAGGCTCGCGTCGCTGCCACCGGGCGGATCGTGCTCATCGTTGCCGGACGACTTGCCGGGAATGCCACCGCCGGGACCGCCGCCGCCGGGGCCGAAGCCGTTGCCGGGGCCGCCACCGCCGCCCGGCGGGCCCGACTTATCCTTGTCGTTGCCCTTGCC
>JBEHXS010000113.1:0-8546 GCA_048498575.1 Pseudomonadota bacterium | reverse complement strand
AGAGCCCGGGCGAGAGGGGATTGGGGCATGGCTGAACGGCGCAGGAAGGCCTTCCCGCTAGCGGCCGTCATCGCGACGATCCCGCTGATGATCGAGTCGGTCGGCGTCTACATCTTCGGCATCGGCCTGTCGGTCTACTTCTCCTTCACCAACACGCGCGTCTTTCCGAGCTACAAGCTGGTCGGCTGGAGTCAGTACGTCCGGCTGTGGAGCACCGACATCTGGCTGACCGCGTTCCGTAACATCTGGGTTTTCGGCTTCCTGTCGATCGTTGCCAATCTGGTGTTCGGCTATCTGCTCGCCGTATTCATGGATCAACGGATCAAGCAGGAAGACCTGTTGCGTTCGATCTTTCTCTACCCCTTCGCCATGTCGCTGATCGTCACCGGCCTGGTCTGGCAGTGGGTACTCGATCCGAACTACGGCCTCGACGCCACCATGCACGGGTGGGGCTGGGCGAGCTTCCATTTCTCGCCGCTCAACGATTCGAGGACCGCGATTTACGGCCTCGTCGTCGCCGGCATCTGGCAGGGCTCTGGCGTGACCATGGCGATCCTGCTCGCCGGCCTGCGCGGTGTCGACGCCGAGATCTGGAAGGCGGCGCGCGTCGACGGCATCCCGCAGTGGCGCACCTATCTGTTCATCGCGCTGCCGATGATGCGCGGCGCCATCGCAACGGCGGTCGTCCTGCAGTGCATCGGTGTGCTGCGCGTCTATGACCTGATCATCGCCATGACCGGCGCCGGACCCGGCAACTCGACCATGATGCCGGCGGTCTACGTGCTGCAGATGCTTACCGACCGGCAGAACGTGGCGCAGGGCATGGCGGCGGCGACGACGATGCTGCTGCCGGTCCTCGTCGTCATCATCGGGGTCGGAATTTATCGGCTCGTCGCCGGCCGCAAGGAGGCCGTGGCATGAGCGCCGTTACCGCCGAGGCCGCAACGCGTTCCGATGCCGAGCCGTGGGGGCCGCCGCCCAGGCGCGTTTCCGCCGGCCGCATCGGGATTTACGCCTTCCTGGTCATCTCCGCGCTCTTCTTCCTCATCCCGTTCTACGTGATGATCATCACGTCGCTGAAGGAGATGCCGGAGATCCTCTCGGGCAACGTCCTCTCCTTGCCGCACAAATGGACCATCCAGCCGTGGATCGATGCCTGGCTGCATGCCTGCACCGGCGGCGATTGCACCGGACTGCACCCGGGCTTCTTCAACTCGGTCAAGATCACGGTGCCGGCGGTGATCGTATCGATCGGCATCTCGTCGCTGACCGGCTACGCCCTGTCGTTCTGGAACTACAAGGGCGCGAACTTCTTCTTCGGCCTGCTCGTCTTCGGCGCCTTCGTGCCTTACCAGGTGGTCGTCTATCCGCTCATCCTGGCGCTGCGGACCGTGCACCTTTTCTCGACGTTGCCCGGCATCATCATCATCCACACCGTCTTCGGCATGCCGGTGCTGGTGCTGCTCTTCCGCAATTTTTACGTCGGCCTGCCGATCGAGCTGTTCAAGGCGGCGCGCGTCGACGGCGCCGGCTTCTGGCAAACGTTCTTCCGGATCATGATCCCGATGTCGCTGCCGATAACCGTGGTGGCGCTCATCCTGCAGGTCACCGGCATCTGGAACGACTTCCTGTTCGGCGTGGTCTTCGCCGGCCGTGACAACTGGCCGATGACCGTCCAGCTCAACAACATCGTGCAGACGACGCAGGGCATCCGGCTGTACGACATCAACATGGCGGCAACCATCCTCACCGCCGCCGTTCCCCTGGTTATCTACTTCGTATCTGGCCGCTGGTTCGTTCGCGGAATCGCGGCCGGCGCAGTGAAGGGCTGAGTTTCATGTCGCAAGTATCGGTGCGGGATCTCGACGTCAGGTTCGGCAGCCTCAGGGTGCTGCAGAACCTGAACATCACGGCGGAGGACGGCGAGTTCCTCGTGCTGCTCGGCCCCTCGGGCTGCGGCAAGTCCACGCTGCTCAATGCCATCGCCGGCCTGCTCGACATCAACGGCGGGCAGATCTTCATCGGCGGCAAGAACGTCACCTGGGAGGAACCCAAGGACCGCGGCATCGGCATGGTGTTCCAGTCCTACGCGCTCTATCCGCGCATGACGGCGGAAGGCAACCTGACCTTCGGCCTCAAGATGGCGCGGGTGCCGAAGGACGAGATCGCCAAGCGCGTGGCGCGGGCGGCGAGCATCCTGCAGATCGAGGACCTGCTGCAGCGGCGGCCGGCGGAACTGTCGGGCGGCCAGCGCCAGCGCGTCGCCATCGGCCGCGCGCTGGTGCGCGACGTCGAGGTGTTCCTGTTCGACGAGCCGCTCTCCAACCTCGATGCCAAACTCCGGACCGAGCTTCGTGTCGAGATCAAGAAGCTGCACCATCAGCTCGGCTCCACGATGATTTACGTGACGCACGACCAGATCGAGGCGCTGACGCTTGCCGACCGCATCGCGGTGATGAACGGCGGCATCATCCAGCAACTCGCGTCGCCGAAGGAAATCTACCGGCGGCCGGTCAACCGGTTCGTCGCCGGGTTCGTCGGCTCGCCGGCAATGAATTTCGTCGCGGGCAAGATCAGCAAGACAGCCGGCAACGTCGGCATGACGCTCAACGGTGGCACGACCGTTTCGCTCGCCGGATACGAATTCGCCGGCATGCTGGAGGAGGGCCATCCGGTGGCGCTCGGTGTCAGGCCGGAGCAGATGTTCCCGACCTCGACGATGAACGGGGCCGCCTACCTGCCGATCACGGTGTCGCTGATCGACCCGATGGGCGCCGACAGCCTGCTGTGGGGAACGGTGGGCAGCGACATGGTGTCCGTTCGCATCGGCGCCGATGACCAATACAAGATCGGCGAAGGGGTGAGTGCCGGGTTCGACCCGGCCCTCGTTTCGCTTTTCGACGCCAAGAGCGGCCAGCGGGTCTGAAATACGGCCCATCCGGAACCACATCCGTCAACACCAAGAGGGCCATGATGGCCAGCTATCGTATCTCGTACCAACTCTACGGCGCGCGGAAGTTCCCGCCGCTCGAACCGCAGCTCGAGGGACTGGCGGCGATCGGCTACGACGCCGTCGAGCCTTATGGCGGCAACTACGGCGACGATCCCAAGGGATTGCGCGCCAAGGCCGACGCGCTGGGTCTCGCCATCCCGACGGCGCACATGCCGCTCGCCCACCTTGAGCAGGATCGCGCGAAGCTCACGGAAGTCGCCAAGATTCTTGGCCTCGAGACGGTCGTCATTCCGCATGTCGGCGGCGACGAGCGCCCGTCGACGGCTGAGGGCTGGAAGGCGCTGGCGCGGCGGCTCAGCGACCACGCCGGCCACCTCGCCGAGGCGGGGCTGAAGCTCGCCTGGCACAACCACGACTTCGAGTACGCCAAGCTTCCCGACGGATCGCGGCCGATCGACCATCTGCTGTCGGCGCAGGGTGTGCGCTTCGAGGCGGACATCGGCTGGATCCAGCGCGCCGGCGGCAACCCGGCCGTCGAAATTCGCAAGGAAGCGGCCAAAATCATCGCGCTGCACATGAAGGACGTGGCGCCGGCCGGCGTCACCAAGGACGACGGCTGGGCGGATGTCGGCTCCGGCACGGTCGACTGGAAGGCGACCTGGCAGGCGATCGGCGGCACGAGCGCCAACCTGCTTGTCGTCGAGCACGACAACCCGTCGGACTGGCGGGCGTCGGCGGCGAATTCCTACAAGTACATCAGTGGCCTGATCGGAAGGGGTTAACCCACAATGGCGCGGGCGGCAGTCGGAATCATCGGAAGCGGCAACATCTCGGAGGCGTACCTGCGCCTCGCGCCGCTGTTCAACAACGTGGAGATCGTCGCGGTCGCGGACATCGTTCCAGCGGCGGCCGAGGCGCGGGCGAAGCAGTTCAACGTGCGCGCCCTCAAGGTCGAAGAACTGCTGAAGGCGGACGACATCGAGGTGGTGGTGAACCTCACCATCCCCGACGTGCACTACGACGTCACCAAGTCGATCCTGTCGGCGGGCAAGCACGCCTACACCGAGAAACCCCTGGCGCTGACCTACAAGGACGCGGCGAAGCTGGTGAAGGAAGCCGACAAGCGCGGCCTGAAACTCGGCAGCGCGCCGGACACCTTCCTCGGCGCCGGCCTGCAGACTGTGCGTCAGCTTCTCGACAAGGGCACGATCGGCAAGGTCGTCGGCGGCAGCGCCTATGTCATGAGCCACGGCATGGAAGCGTGGCACCCCAACCCCGGCTTCTTCTTCCGCCCGGGCGCCGGGCCAGTGTTCGACGTCGGCGTTTACTACATCACGGCGCTGGTCAGCCTGCTCGGCGCGGTGAAGGGCGTGACGGCGATGGCCTCGATGGGTTCGCCGACGCGCCTGGTCACCGCCGAAGGGCCGATGAAGAACAAGAAGATCAAGGTGACGACGCCGACCAACATCAACTCGATCCTCGAGTTCGCCAACGGCGCGCACATCACGCTGGGCGCGAGCTGGGACGTGTGGAAGCACGGCCACGCGAATCCGATCGAGCTCTATGGCAGCGCCGGTTCGATGCTGGTGCCGGACCCCAACTTTTTCAGTGGCGCGATCTCGCATTCGGAAGGCGCCGGGGACTTCGTCACGGTCGATCCGAGCGGCAACCCGTTCGGCGCCGCCAACTGGCCGCCGGCCGGCCCGTTCAACCGTGCCAACTACCGCATGCTGGGCGTCGCCGACCTGGTCGACGCGGCGCGCACCAAGCGCGAGCCGCGCTGCTCCGGCCGCATGGCGGCGCATGTCGTCGAGGTGATGGAGGCGATTCTCAAGGCGGCCGATAAGCGTTCGTTCGTCGCGATCAAGTCGAGCATCGAGCGCCCGGCGCCGGTGACGGCGGCCTTTGCCAAGAAAATCAGCGCCGCGCCGGTCGCTGCGGCGGCGGCCTGACGATTCGAAACGGCGGGCTTTCAGGCCCGCCGTTCTCCCCGCAAAGCGGCCCGCCCGCGCGCCGCGCTTGCAATGCAACGATTGCTTAAGCAGAATCGTGTCTGCGGTGATTCGCCGGTCACGAGGAGGCCCCTCAGCCGTCGGCATTCACCGCTGAAAGAGATGCGGGTCGCTTCGCGTTCAATTGATACTGTCGCCATTGTCCATTCGGTGATCACCTAGTTCTTCTTCGGCGTTTGTTACTTTATCTTTTTAGGCTCGGCTTTTTCGCCTGGGCAGTCGTTGTAGCGCAGAGCTTGTTTCGTCTTTGAGTCTTGCTGAACCGCCGGCACTCCCGGCGGTTTTCTTTTTGTGGGGCGGCCTGCCGGAGAGCCCCGCGCGGAAGTGCCATTTGGCGGCGGCGGCCGGTTGCGCCTAGACTGGTAGCCAAGTGGCGAATTTCCGGCAAAGCTCCATATCTTCAGGCCGTGTTCGAATCCCTCCGACGGTTCCTCAACGAAGCGGCAACGCGGCAGACCAGCCTGCCAGCAGGCGAGGAGGAACTGCGCCTCGCCTCGGCGGCCCTGCTTTTCCACGTCATCGCGGTCGACGGCGAAGTGACCGAGGATGAGCGCTCGGCGTTGACCGCCATCCTTGAAACGCGTTTCGGCCTCGACGATGCCGGCGCGGCGGAGCTGATAGGCGCGGCGGAGAACGCCGACGACGAGGCGGTCGATCTCTATTCCTTCACGCATGTGCTGAAGGCGGCGCTCGAGCCCGCCGACCGCGAGCGGATCATCGAGATGATGTGGAGGCTGGTCTATGCCGACGGCACGGTGCACGAGTTCGAGGACAACGTGGTGTGGCGGGTGGCGGAGCTGCTCGGAGTCTCCTCCGAGGATCGCATCCGCCTGAAGCAACTGGTGCGCGACCATGCGCGAAACTGAGGGGCGCCCCATCCTCATCGTGCTCCACCAGGAGCACTCGACGCCCGGCCGTGTCGGCCAGCGGCTGATCGACCGCGGCTTCCGGCTCGACGTGCGGCGGCCGCGGTTTGGCGATGCGCTGCCGCCGACGCTGGCGGAGCATGCCGGCGCGGTCATCTTCGGCGGACCGATGAGCGTCAACGACGCCGACGAGTTCCTGAAGACGGAAACCAGCTGGATCGGCGTGGCGCTCGCCGAGGGTGCGCCGTTTCTTGGTCTCTGCCTCGGGGCGCAGATGCTGGCGCGCCATCTCGGCGCGACGGTCGGGCCGCACGGCGACGGGCACATCGAGGTGGGCTGGTTTGGGCTGACGCCGACGGAGGCCGGGCGGAAGCTGCTGCGCTGGCCGGACCGTGTGCACCAGTTCCACCGCGAGGGCTTCGCGCTGCCGGTGGGCGCGACGCTACTCGCGGAAGGCGCGGCGGAAACCTTTCCGAACCAGGCTTTCGTCTATGGCCCAGCCGCCTTCGGCATCCAGTTTCACATCGAGCTGACGACGGCGATGGTGAACCGGTGGACAGCGCGGATCGGCGAACGGGCGAGGGCCCCGGGCGGGCAGACGGCGGCGCAGCACTTCGAGGGCCGGGCGCTGCACGACTGGAAGACGGCGGCCTTCCTCAACGCATTTCTCGACGTGTGGCTGGCGAGCGACCGGCGCTCCCTGACACGGGACGCCGCCGAGTAGCGCTCTCGCAATCTGCAAACCGGCTTGCAATCTGCGAGCGGCGGCCGGTTAAGTTTCGGTAAATTCAATCAATAAATTGCGGTCGATTGCCCGCGCCGATCCACGGGTGGTGTCGGTGGTGCTGGCAGGCGGCTTGCTGAGGAAGAGACCAAGCTGGCTTTCGGTTGTGCGTAGGCCAGCGAAAGAACTGGGCGGGGGAGGGCACTTAAAAGCCGTCGACCCCCGGCATCGCTCTTCCCCGTCCAGTCAGCCCTCCTCCCCGGAAAGACGGCAATAGAAAAACCCGGAGCGGTTGCCCGCCCCGGGTCGCAATTTCGCGTGCCCGTTACGTCACGAGGGATTGGAACTGATCGCGTTCGACAAATCCTCGTAGGGCTCGCAGGTCGTGTTGCCGCAGAGCTTCTCGACGGTGGAGAGTTCCGCCTTGGCGAGATCGATCTTGCCCTGCACGACATAGCCCTCGCCGAGATACTCGTGGGTGTCGACGCTGTTCGGGTCGATGGCGAGCGCCTGCATGTACTTTGCGATGCCTTCGTCGGTGTTGCCGAGCTTGCGCTCCGAGTAGCCGATCATGGTCAGCACCATGGCGTCATGCTTGTTCTCGATGGCGTTCAGGGCGACCAGCGCGTCGTCGTAATAGCCGTCGAGTGCGAGCGTGCGGCCGGTCTCGTAGAGCGACTTGTCGTCCATGAGGCTGGCGTTGATGATGACGCATTCCTTCTTCGCCGCGTCGTATTTCGAGCCCTTGGCGCACGGCACACAGGCCGACTTGTCGGCATTGGGGACGAGCGGTGCCTTGCAGGCGATCGGATGATCGCTTGGCGCCGGCTCATCGCCGGAGGCGAAGGCCGACGGTGCCGCCAGCATCGCGCCAAAAGTGAAGGCCACCGCGGCAACTCCATGAATGAACGATCTCGACATAGGGTCCTCCTGTTCAGCGTTGAGCCAAGCCGGTAATCTCAAGCCATAAACACGGAGCCCCTCCGAAAAATTCTCCAGGCATGACAGCGCGCGATAACGATGCGGTGATCGACGGCCTCGGCGCCGAGCTGACGCGGCTGTGGCGCTACGCCCTTGTTTTGTCCGGAAACCGGGATACAGCCGAGGATCTGGTGCAGGCGACCTGCGTGCGGGCGCTGGAGCGTTCCGACCAGTTCCAGCCCGGGACGCGGCTCGACCGCTGGTTGATCTCGATCCTCCGGTCGATCTGGCTGAACGAAATCCGCTCCCGCAAGGTGCGCCAGGGGCAGGGGCTGGTCGATGCCGAGACGGCGCTGGTTTTCGACGGCCTGAAGCATACGGAAACGAATATTTTCGCCATCCAGGTGTTGAGGGAGGTGCAGAGCCTGCCCGAAATGCACCGCGAGGCGGTCTACCTCGTCTACGTCGAGGGGCTGACCTACCGCGAGGCGGCGGACGCGCTCGCCGTGCCCATCGGCACGATCATGTCGCGGCTTGCGGCGGCACGGGCCCGTCTGGCCGGGCTCGGGCCGGATGACCACATAAGCGAAGGAAAAAGCAGCGAAGACAATGGCCCGCCCTGAAGACAACAGCATATCCGGCAGTGCCGACGACGACGTGCTTACCGCCTATCTCGACGGCGAGCTCGACGGCGCGGCGCGCGCGGCGCTGGAGGCTCGCATGCTGTCGGAGCCCGGGCTGAAGGTGCGCCTAGACCAGCTGGCGCGTGGCGGGCGGCCCTTCGGCGCGGCGTATGCGGCCCTGCTCGATGCGGCGCCGGAAGCGCGCCTTCAGGCGAAGCTCGCGGCGGCCATCGCCGATCGGCGCGCACGCCGTGAGCGCGGCAACTGGCGAAGCTGGGCGATGGCGATCGCCGCGGCGCTGGTGATTTTCGTTGCCGGCGGTGCGGCCGGCTATCTGGTGCTGCCTGAGCTCAGCCCGCCGGCCCCCCCGGGCTGGCGCCAGGTGGTCGCCGAATACCAGGGCCTGATGACGACCGACACGCTGGCAGCGATCCCGAGCGACCCCGG
>JBEHXS010000112.1:0-8633 GCA_048498575.1 Pseudomonadota bacterium | reverse complement strand
ATTATTGCAGACGGTGCAAGGGGTTGGCGCCAAGGTCGCGCTCGCGGTGCTGGGCACGATGAAGCCCGGGGAGCTGGCGTCGGCGATTGCGCTCCAGGACAAGGCAGCGTTGGCGCGGGCGCCGGGCGTCGGGCGGAAAGTGGCAGAACGCATGGTGACGGAGCTGCGCGACAAGGCGCCGGCGTATTCGTCCGCCGACCCGATGGTTGTCCGGCTGCAGTCCGAGGTGGCGGAAAAGCGCGCGCCCAGGCCGGTGGCCGATGCGGTGTCGGCGTTGACGAACCTCGGCTACGCGCAGGTGCAGGCGAGCGCGGCGGTCGCGGCGGCGGTCCGTTCCGCTGGAGATTCAGCCACTACTGAAGATCTGATCAAGCTTGGGCTCAGGGAACTCGCGCGGTGAGCGGCAACGCCATACTCGCTCCGGACGAGCAGCCGGACGATGCCCCGGACACGGTGCTCCGTCCGCAGTTCCTGTCCGAGTTTGTCGGACAATCGCAGGCGCGGGAAAATCTCCGCGTCTTCATCGATGCAGCGCGGGGACGCAAGGAAGCGCTCGACCATGTCCTTTTCGTCGGGCCGCCCGGTCTCGGCAAGACGACGCTGGCGCAGATCGTAGCGCGCGAGCTCGGCGTCAACTTCCGCTCGACCTCGGGACCGGTGATCGGCAAGGCCGGCGACCTCGCGGCGCTGCTCACCAACCTCGAGGCGCGCGACGTTCTCTTCATCGACGAGATTCATCGGTTGTCGCCGCAGGTCGAGGAGATTCTCTACCCGGCGCTGGAAGATTTCCGTCTCGATCTCATCATCGGCGAGGGACCGGCGGCGCGCTCGGTCAAGATCGAGCTGCAGCCGTTCACGCTGGTCGGCGCGACCACGCGCCTCGGCCTGCTGACGACGCCGCTCCGCGATCGTTTCGGCATCCCGATCCGGCTCAATTTTTACGAGACGGCCGAGCTCGAACTGATCGTGCGGCGGGCGGCGCGCATCCTCGGCGTCGAGCTGACGGGTGAGGGCGCGACGGAAGTGGCGCGGCGCTCGCGCGGCACGCCGCGCATTGCGACGCGGCTGCTGCGACGCGTGCGCGATTTCGCATCGGCTGCGGGCCGCACGACGATCAGCGCCACGGATGCCGACCGCGCGCTGCAGCGGCTGGAAGTGGACGGCATGGGCTTCGATGCGCTCGACCGGCGCTACCTCAAGCTGATCGCCGAAAGCTTTGGCGGCGGGCCGGTCGGCGTCGAGACGATCGCGGCGGCGCTGTCGGAGCCGCGCGACGCCATCGAGGAAATCGTCGAGCCGTTCCTGATCCAGCAGGGCTTCGTCCAGCGCACGCCGCGCGGCCGCATGATCACCGGCGCGGCCTTTAAGCACCTTGGGCTCGATCTGCCCGAGCGGCCGGGCGCGCAGATGCCGCTGTTCTCGACGCCGGACGACGAGGAATGAGCAGCGCGCCGATCGAGATCGTGGCGGCGGTGATCCGTGACGGCGAGGGCCGCGTGCTGGTGGTGCGCAAGCGCGGCACGGCGCCCTTCCTCCAGCCGGGCGGCAAGCGCGAGGCGGGCGAGGACGATATCGCGGCGCTGGCGCGTGAGATCCACGAAGAACTCGGCTGCGACGTGATCGCGGATTCGGTCGTGCTTGCCGGAGAATTCCGCGCGCCCGCGGCGAACGAGCAGGGACGCGATGTCGTCGCCCAGGTTTACCGGCTCGCCGTCGAAGGCGAGCCGCGGGCACGGGCTGAGATCGACGCCATCGCATGGGTTGATCCCACGGCGCCAGGCGACATCGTGCTGGCGCCGCTGACGCGCGACATCGTGCTGCCCATGCTGGCCAGGGCTGACGCGGCATGAGTGAGAAGTGGCCGGACCTCGCGGGCCGCATCGAGGATGGCGTGCACATCCTGCCGGTGCGCATCTATTTCGAGGACACGGATTTCTCGCAGGTCGTCTATCACGGCAGCTATGTCCGCTTCCTCGAGCGCGGCCGGACCGACTTCCTGCGCGTGCTCGGCATCGGCCACGATGCGCTGGTGAAGGGCGAGCACGGCGAGCCGCTGGCCTTCGCGGTCCGGCGGATGACGCTCGATTTTCTCAAACCGGCGCGGATCGACGACCTGGTGGAAGTAGTGACGGAGCCGGGGCAGCTTACCGGCGCGCGCGCCATTCTGAAGCAGTCGATCCGCAGAGGGGACGAGACACTGGTGACGGCCGAGGTCACGGTGGTTCTCATCAATACGGCGGGCCAGCCGCGGCGCTGGCCCGAGACGATCGTGCGCCTGCTGTCGCCGGAATGAGGGGGTTCTCTCGGAGCGTCCAGCAAGCGGTTATTGCGTCGCACGCGGCTTAACCTTCCGTTAACCCTGCGAGCCCTAGGACTCCTTGAGTTTTAAGGCGTCCGGCCGTGCGTCGCCGCCCTTAGTTTTGCCAAATTGGCGGAAAAGAAAGCGCGGGCGAAAGTGATGCCCGGCCAACGACTTGATGATAGTCGGATGCGGCGGTGGGGCCGCGCCGCAGGTGCGCCATCCGGATTGCGGATGGGCGCGGCGGTAGCCAAGGGGGCAGGATAAGCATGAACGATGCAGTGACCGGTGTGGCGCTCAATGCGCCTGACGGCGGCTTTTCCCTGCTTGCCCTGTTCTTCCAGGCGCACCTGCTCGTCAAATGCGTGATCATCGGCCTCTTGCTCGCCTCGGTGTGGAGCTGGGCGATCATCGTCGACAAGACGCTGCTCTATCGCCGCGTGCGCAAGCAGATGGACCGCTTCGAGAAGGTGTTCTGGTCCGGCCAGTCGCTCGAGGACCTCTACCGCTCGCTGTCGGGCAGGGCGCCGACGGCTATGGCTTCCGTCTTCGTCGCCGCGATGCGGGAGTGGAAGCGAAGCTTCGAGGCGGGCGCGCGCTCGCCCATCGGCTTGCAGACGCGCATCGACAAGGTGCTCGACGTCACCATCGACCGCGAGACCGAGCGCCTCGAGCGGCGATTGCTGTTTCTCGCCACCGTCGGCTCGTCGGCGACCTTCGTCGGCCTGTTCGGCACGGTGTGGGGCATCATGACGAGCTTCCAGTCGATCGCCGCCTCGAAGAACACGGCGCTTGCTGTCGTGGCGCCGGGCATCGCGGAAGCGCTGCTCGCTACCGCGCTCGGCCTCCTCGCCGCCATCCCGGCGGTCATCGCCTACAACAAGCTGTCCAGCGATTCCGGCAAGATCAGCCAGCGGCTGGAAGGTTTTGCCGACGAGTTCTCGGCGATCCTGTCGCGCCAGATCGATGAGCGGGCGAGCTGATGGCCGGCCAGCTTTCCTCCGCTGACGGGCGCCAGCACAAGCACCGGCGGCGGCGGGCACGGCCGATCTCCGACATCAACGTCACGCCGCTCGTCGACGTGATGCTGGTGCTGCTGATCGTGTTCATGGTGACGGCGCCGCTGCTTTCGGCCGGCGTGCCGGTCGACCTGCCGCAGGCGCAGGCGAAGCCACTGGCGCTCGAAAAGGAGCCGGTGACGATCACCGTCGACACCGCCGGCAAGGTCTATGTCGGCGACGACGAGGTATCGATGACCGACCTCGTGCCCAAGCTGACCGCCGCGGTCGGCAACGACCTCGAGCAACGCGTCTACGTGCGCGGCGACAAGACCGTGAGCTACGGCACCATCATGACGGTGATGGGCGCGCTCAACGGTGCGGGCTTCCAGCACATCGGGTTGGTGGCGCTCAAGACGCCGGACGGCTGATCCACCATGGCGATGCGCGTCGGGCCCATCGTGTCGGTAGCTGCCCATGTCGCGATCATCGCGTGGGGCTTCGTCTCGCTGCCGTGGCCGAAGCCGATCGACGCCTCCGACATCGAGCAGATCCCGGTCGACTTCGTCACGATCGCCGACGATACCCAGATCGCCAAGGGGCTGAAGACCGCCGACCTGGTCGCGGACAAGCCGACGCCACCGCCGCCTGCCGACAAGGCGGAGGATGCGCCGCCGTTGCCGAAGCCGGCGCCGCTGCCCGACCCGACGCCGACCCCGCCACCACCACCGCCGCCACCCGATCCGACGCCGGCTCCGCCGACGCCGCAGCCCGACCCGACGCCGCCACCGCCGCAGGACACGCCGCCGGCGCCATCGCCGGACGCCACGACACCGCCGCCGCCGGAGCCAACGCCGGCGCCGCCGCAGCCCATGAAGGATGTGCCGCTGCCGCATGTGCGGCCGACCCCGCCGAAACCGAAGCCACCGGCGCCGACCCAGGACAATACCAGCCAGGAAATGGACCAGATCGCGACGCTGCTCGACCAGGCGCCGCCGCCCGCTCCCAGCACGACCGATGCCACGCCACCCGTGGAGGACAAGCAGACGGTGGGCTCGGTGACCGGCCTCAACGTGGCGACGCTGACGGCGAGCGAGCTCGACGCCCTCAAGTCCAAGATCCTGTCCTGCTTCCACCCGCCGCCGGGCTGGGCGGATTCCCAGGACGGCGACGTCGTGCTGATGCTCGACCTCAACCAGGACGGCACGCTTGCCGATGCGCCCTCCGTCGTACAAACGCCGCAAGGCCAGTATTCCAATACCGCGACGGAGAGCGCTTCCCGGGCGGTCCGGTTGTGTCAGCCGTACGACATGTTGTCGGCGGACAAATATGACGTGTGGAAACAGGTGCGAGTTGTCTTCAAGCCATCGGACGTAGGCGGCGCCTAGCATGAACCTTCAGCGACTTCGCAAACCCCTATTCCTTGCCGCGGCGATACTGACGGCGGCGCTGGCCGCCGGGCTCGGCGGGGCGCGGCCGGCCTCGGCACTGGTCGAGGTCAACGTCACCGGCGGCAAGGTGCAGCCGCTGCCGATCGCGATTCCCGCGTTCCAGGGCAGCGGCCAGGACGCGCAGGTGGGCTCGGACATCGCCGGCGTGATCAGCGCCGACCTCAAGCGCTCGGGGCTGTTCGTGCCGCTCGACCCGTCAAGCTTCACCCAGCCGAACATGGGCGCCGATTCCAGCCCGCAATTCGCCGACTGGACGGCGATCTCGGCGCAGGCGCTGGTCGCCGGCTCGGTCGCCAAGCAGCCGGACGGCCGCCTCAAGGCCGAGTTCCGGCTGTGGGACACGTTCGCCGGGCAGCAGATGGACGGCCAGCAGTTCTTCACCCAGCCGAACAACTGGCGGCGGCTCGCCCACATCATCGCCGACGCGGTCTATACGCGGCTGACCGGCGAGAAGGGCTACTTCGATTCCCGCGTCGTGTTCGTCGACGAGAGCGGGCCGAAGGACAACCGCATCCGGCGGCTCGCCATCATGGACCAGGACGGCGCCAACGTGCACTACCTGACCGACGGCAAGTTCATGGAGCTGACGCCGCGCTTCTCGCCGTCGTCGCAGGAAATCACGTACATGTCGTACGACAACGACCAGCCGCGCGTGTACCTGCTCAACATCGACACCGGGCAGCGCGAGCCGGTCGGCGATTTCCCCGGCATGACCTCGGCGCCACGCTTCTCGCCGGACGGGCAGAAGGTGATCATGAGCCTGTCGACCGGGCACGACACGAATCTCTTCACCCTCGACCTGCGCTCGCGGCGGACGACGCGGCTGACCGACGATTCGGCGATCGACACGGCGGCCAGCTATTCGCCGGACGGCTCGCAGATCGTGTTCGAATCGGACCGCGGCGGCACGACGCAGATCTACGTCATGAACGCCGACGGCTCGAACCCGCACCGCATCACCTTCGGCAACGGCGAGTACGACACGCCGGTGTGGTCGCCGCGCGGCGACCTGATCGCGTTCACGCGCCGCGCCAACGGGCTGTTCGCAATCGGCGTGATCAAGCCGGACGGCTCGGGCGAGCGCATCCTGACGGAAGGCTTCCACAACGAGGGCCCGACGTGGGCGCCGAACGGCCGCGTCATCATGTTCTTCCGCAATACGCAGGGCGCCACCGGCGGCCCGCAACTGTGGACCATCGACCTCTCGGGCTATGGCGAGACGCGCCTGCAGACGCCGAACTTCGCCTCCGACCCGGCGTGGTCGCCGCTGCTCAACTGAACGCCGTTCACGGGTGGTTAACCACCCTGTTGAACGGGCACTTAACCAACGGGCCGCTACATCGAGCCCAGGAAACTTGGTGGACGAGGAGTTACCCCCGATGGTGAATTTGCCGACAATCTCCCGCTGGGGCGCCTTCGCCACGGTGATATTCGCGGCGCTACTGCTCGCCGCCTGCGCCAAGAATCCGGCCGGCGAGCCGGGCGGGCTCGGACTCGGCGTCAACGGCGGGGCGGGCGCGGCGGTGCCGGGGTCGAGCCAGGACTTCGTCGTCAACGTCGGCGACCGGGTGTTCTTCGACACGGACTCCAGCGACCTCAGCGCCGAGGCGCGGGCGACGCTCGACCGCCAGGTCCAGTGGCTGAACCAGTATCCGCGGGTCACCTTCACCATCGAGGGACACGCCGACGAGCGCGGCACGCGCGAATACAACATCGCGCTCGGCGCGCGCCGGGCCTCGATCGTGCAGGACTACATGACGTCGCACGGCATCGCGGCGAACCGCATGCGCACGATCTCGTACGGCAAGGAGAGGCCGGTCGCGACGTGCGACGACATCTCGTGCTGGTCGCAGAACCGCCGGGCGGTCACCGTCATCAACGGCAACTGACGCGGCTTTCGGATTTCGCAGGGGCGCTACGGGCGGCGGTCTTCGGGCCGCCGCTCTCTTTTTGTGGGGGGCGGGCTGGCCGCAATTTGGCCGAACTGGGCTGCGCTATGCTAAACACAGCCCCACCGAAACAGTCCGCGGGAATCTGCTGACGCCATGCTCGCATCCCTTCCGGCTTCGGCCCGATCCATCCTTGCGGCTGTCGCCGTCGTGCTGCTGGCGTCCGCGCCATCGTTGGTCGCGGCGCAGACCGATGGCGACCCCAACACCCGCCTCGACCGCCTCGAGGGGCAGATGCGCACGCTGAACGGCCAGATCGAGGAGCTCACGCACCAGCTTCAGGTGCTGCAGGACGAGCTCACCAAGGCCGAGCAGGACAACGAGCTCCGCTTCACCGACCTCGAAAGCAAGGCGGGTGGTGCGCCCGCGGCTGGTGCGAGTGCCGCGACGGCGACGGCTGCAGCGACGCCGCCGCCGGCCGCGACGGCGGCCGCGCCCGCTCCGGTGGCCCAGCCGCTGACGCCGGCGCAGGCCGTCATCGCGCAATCCAAGCAGGCGAACAACGGCGTGACGCCGCCGGCCGCCGGCGGACAGCAGCTTGGCGCGCCGCCGGCTTCGCTGGGCACGCTGACGGTGCCGGCCGCGCCGGGCACCGACCAGCCGCTCGATCTTTCGACGCTTGCCGGCGACGACGCCGGCGCTGCCGCGGACCAGCAGCAGGCGGCGCTGCCGCCGCCGGCCGCAACCGCGCCTGTAGCCACGGCACCCGCTGCTGCGGTCGCGCCGGCTGCCGGCGCGCAGGTGGCGGCGCTCGCGCCGACCGGCGATCCGCAGGCCGACTACGACACGGCGTACAAGCTGATCACGGCCGGGCGCTATGACGTCGCCGAGACGGCGTTCCGGCAGTTCCTCACCGCCTATCCGACTGACCCGCAGGCACCGGATGCGCAGTACTGGCTGGGCGAGAGCCTCTACAGCCGCGGCGATTATCGCGGCGCCGGGCAGCAGTTCCAGGCGGTGTTCCAGAAGTACCCGAAGAGCAAGCGCGCGCCCGACGCGCTGCTGAAGCTCGGCCTGTCGCTGGCCGGGCTCGGGCAGACCGCCGATGCCTGCAAGATGTACGCGCTCGACCTGAAGCAGTTTCCGACGATGTCGAACGCGCTCCGCCAGCGCGTCGTGACCGAACAGGGCAGTGCAAGCTGCTGACCTCCGGCCGCTGGTTTCGCCGTCGGCAGACGCTGCGCTGACCGGCGACGAGATCGACGCGCTCTTTTCGCCCTACGCCGATGCCCGCCTGATCGCGCTTGCCGTTTCCGGCGGCGCGGACTCGTTCGCGCTGATGGTCGCGGCGGACGGCTGGCGGCATCGCGGCGCGCGGCCCGGGCTTCTCGTTCTCACCGTCGATCATCGGCTGCGCGAAAGTTCGCGCGGCGAGGCTGAGATGGTGATCGGCGCGGCGACGGCGCGCGGGATCGAGGCGCACATCCTCACCTGGGAAGGCGAGCGGCCGGAGACCGCGATCGAGGCCGCGGCGCGTGCCGCGCGCTACCGTCTGCTCATTCGCGAAAGCCGGGCGACGGGGGCGACCCATCTCCTCGTCGCGCACCACCAGCGCGACGTCGCGGAGACGTTTCTCATCCGGCTGACGCGGGGGAGCGGCGTCTTCGGCCTTGCCGCGATGCGCCCGGCGATCGACCTCGGCGATCTGGTTCTCGCGCGGCCCTTCCTCGACGTGCCCCGCGAACGGCTGGCGGCGACAACCACGGCGGCCGGGCTGACGCCGGTCGCCGATCCGATGAACGACGACGAGCACTACGAGCGCGCCCGCATCCGCCGCCTGCTGCCGGCGCTGGCCGAATGCGGGATGGATACGGCGATGCTCGCGGAAGCCGCCGCGCACTTCCGCGACGCGGCGGAGGCGATCGACGCAGCGGCCAGCGCATTCATTGCCGAGCACGTCGAGGCGGACGAATTCGCGGTGGCGTGGCTGACGCCG
>JBEHXS010000111.1:0-8657 GCA_048498575.1 Pseudomonadota bacterium | reverse complement strand
CGGATTGGTCTGGCGCGTCGAGACGAAGCTCTGGTCGATCTTTACGACGTCGAAAGGCAGCTCGCGCAGATAGTAGAGGCTCGAGTATCCCTTGCCGAAATCGTCGATGGCGATGCGGATGCCGGCGGCCTTGAGCCGCGTGATCGTCTTGCGTGCGCCTTCCATGTCGGTAATCAGCGCGTTCTCGGTCAGCTCCACCTCGATGCGCTCCGGCGGAAACTTGGCCTCGGCGAGCACCGTCAGGATCTCCTCGGCGAGGTCGCGGTCGCGGAACTGGTCCGGCGCCACGTTGACCGAGAGCACCAGTTGCGGGTCCCATTTGGCGGCGTCCTTGAGGGCGCGGCGCAGCAACCCCATGAACAGCTTGCCGATCACCCGGGCATCTTCCGCGATCGGAATGAACACCTCCGGCGATATCGTGCCGCGCGTCGGATGGTGCCAGCGTGCCAGCACCTCGAAGCCGATGATCTTGCCGCTCGTGAGGTCGACCAGCGGCTGGTAGTAGGGGGCGATCGCTTCGGTGCCGACCGCCAGTCTGAGGTCGCGCTGCAGCAGCTCGCGTTCGCGCATGGCGTCGTCGACCGCCGGGTCGAAGAAGGCCAGTGAGCTCACGCCCGAGGACTTGGCGCGATACATCGCCAGGTCGGCGTTATGCATGAGCGCCGTGGCGCTGGTGGCATCGCCGGGAAAGAGGGAGATGCCGATGCTGACGCCGATCGCGGCATGGACTTCGCCGAGCACGAACTGCTCTTCGAGCGCGCTCACGATGCGGTTGGCGAGCGACAGCGCCACTTCCTTGCTGGCGTTGTCGATGGCAAAACCGAATTCGTCGCCGCCGAGCCGCGCGACGACGTCGTCCTTGCGCGCCACCGATTGCAGCCGTCTCGCCACCGCCATCAGCAGGGCGTCGCCGGCGGCGTGTCCGTGAATGTCGTTGATCGCCTTGAACCGGTTGAGGTCGAGGATGAGAACGGCAAACGCCTGGTGTTCGCGGTTCGCCTTGGCGACGCACTCGATGAGCCGCTCGCCGAACAGTCGCCGGTTGGCGATGCCGGTCAGCGGGTCGTGGCGGGCCAGGGACCGCGCTTCTTCCTCGGCTGCGGTTCGCCGCTTGATCTCGACGGAAAGCGCCCGCGCCCGGATGGCCAGCAATACCGCCAGGCAGATGCTGGCCAGAAAGAAGAAGTTCGCGATCTCGTCGAGTTGCAGCGCCTCGTGCGCGCGCGTGAAGTCGTAGAACCACTCGAACGAATTCAGCCGCCCGAGCACGAAAGTGGCTGCGACCGTAAGAGCAAGCAGCGTCAACTCGAGCGCGCCCTTGCGCCAGCTGATGCCTTTGGCAGTTGTAACTGGGGTCCCGCTCTGCACGAAGTTGGCCTCCTCATCGCCGCAGTTGCGAAATCTACGGAGGTAGAACGTCGAAATACATTAAGGGCTGCTACGTATGGTTGTGTCGTCGTAAACCGCACGTAAAGACGACCGCCCGGATTGGAGCAACCTGCCGTTAATCCTGCTGGCCCAAGGTGGCGGTAACCTTCAGGAATCGCCCGTCATGCTCACTCGCCAGCGCAGGAAGCCCTTTCTCCGCCGCCTGGTGCTGCCCCTGCTGGCGATCGGCGTCTTCGCCTACTTCGGCTACCACACCTTCTCCGGCTCGTTCGGCATCTGGGCGATGGAGCGGCTGGATGTCGATGCCGCGTCGCTCACCACCGAACACGATCAGCTCGTCGCCGAGCGCGAGGCCTTGGAGCGCAAGGTCGGCACCCTGAAGCCATCGAGCCTCGATGCCGATGTGGTCGATCTTGAAGCCCGCCAGCAGTTGAACCTCATCCGCCCTGACGAGGTCGTGATCAATTTGGGTGCAGCGCAGCAAAGCCCGCAGTAAACGCGCGCCCTGCATGCGCGAATACGACCTTGTGGAAGAAGCCCGAGAAACTATGTCATTTCAGCATAGTGGCTCTGCGCGTTTGAACGCCCGCTGACCTTGGATTGAATCGGCCGTTCAGCTAGCGTTGCCCGCAAGCAACAAACAAGAAAATCGTCTGATAGCGGGAGGCTGATGCCGATGCCCAAGGCCGAACTCAAGGCGGCTACGCCCGCCGTACCCGTATCCGCGCGAAAACCGGGGAACGGTGATAGCGCCGCGGTAATGACCAAGCCCGCGAGCTTTACGCGCGAGGAGGAGCTGCACGCCTTCTCGCTCATGGTCCTCATCCGCCGCTTCGAGGAACGCGCCAGCCAGATGTACGGCATGGGGCTGATCGGCGGCTTCTGCCACCTCTACATCGGCCAGGAAGCGGTCGTCGTCGGCATGAAGATGGCGTCGAAGGAAGGCGACCAGTTCATCACCGGCTACCGCGATCACGGCCACATGCTCGCCTCCGGCATGGACCCGAAAGGCGTGATGGCCGAGCTCACCGGCCGTGAGGCCGGCTACTCGCATGGCAAGGGCGGCTCCATGCACATGTTCTCCCGCGCCGAGAACTTCTACGGCGGCCACGGCATCGTCGGCGCCATGGTGCCGCTCGGCACCGGGCTCGCCTTCGCCAATCGCTACCGCAAGAACGATCACGTCTCGCTGACCTTCTTCGGCGACGGCGCCGCCAACCAGGGCCAGGTGTACGAAAGCTTCAACATGGCGGAGCTGTGGAAGCTCCCGGTCGTCTACATCATCGAGAACAACCGCTACGCCATGGGCACCTCGGTCGCCCGCTCCTCGGCGCAGACCGATTTCTCCAAGCGCGGCCTCTCGTTCAATATTCCCGGCGAGCAGGTCGATGGCATGGATGTCCGCGCAGTGAAGGCCGCCGCCGACAAGGCGATCGCCTGGTGCCGCGCCGGCAAGGGTCCCTACATCCTCGAGATGCTGACCTACCGCTATCGCGGCCACTCGATGTCCGATCCCGCCCGCTACCGCACGCGCGAGGAAGTGCAGGACGTGCGCGAGCACAACGATCCGATCGAGCGCGCCCGTGCCCGCATCGTCGAGAAGAAGTTCGCCACCGAGGACGAGCTGAAGAAGATCGAGAACGACGCGCGCGATCAGGTCATCGCCGCCGCCGAGTTCGCCCAGGCGAGCCCGGAGCCCGATCCGAGCGAGCTGTGGACGGACGTCACCCACTAGCCGGCCCGTCTGGCCTCGCCACTCTGCCAGCAGCACCTCCGGGGTCGGTTCGAAACGATCCCAACGCGAAAATAAGACCGCCCCAAGGACCCCCCATGCCGATCGATGTTCTCATGCCGGCGCTATCGCCCACCATGGAAGAGGGGAAACTCTCCAAGTGGCTGAAGAAGGAAGGCGACAAGGTGAAGTCCGGTGACGTGCTCGCCGAGATCGAGACCGACAAGGCGACCATGGAGGTCGAGGCGGTCGATGAGGGCACGCTCGCCCATATTCTCATTCCCGAGGGCACGGAGAACGTGAAGGTCAACACCCCGATCGCGCAGCTTGCCGGGGAGGGCGAGTCCGTTTCCGCCGCTCCCGCCGCCAAGCCCGCGGCCGCGCCGGCCGCAGCACCCGCCGCTCCGGCGGCCAATCACGCGGCGCCGGCCACCCAGCAGGCCGGGCGCCCGCCTGAGATGAAGGCTGAGGGCATGCCGAAGCAGCCTGCCTCCGTGCCCGCCGCGCCGCATTCGCCGGTCGCCGCCGATCCCGATGTGCCCGCCGGCACCGAGATGGTGATGACGACCGTCCGCGATGCGCTGCGCGATGCCATGGCCGAGGAGATGCGCCGCGACGGCGATGTCTTCGTCATGGGCGAGGAGGTCGCCGAGTACCAGGGCGCCTACAAGGTCACCCAGGGTCTGCTGCAGGAGTTCGGGCCGGAGCGCGTCATCGATACGCCGATCACGGAGCAGGGGTTCGCCGGGCTCGGCGTCGGCGCTGCGCTCGCGGGCTTGCGTCCGGTCGTCGAATTCATGACCTGGAACTTCGCCATGCAGGCGATCGACCAGATCGTCAATTCCGCCGCCAAGACCCTCTACATGTCGGGCGGCCAGATGGGCGCGCCGATCGTCTTCCGCGGGCCGAACGGCGCTGCCGCGCGTGTCGCCGCGCAGCACAGCCAGGATTATTCGGCGTGGTACAGCGCGGTTCCCGGCCTCAAGGTCGTCATGCCTTACACGGCGGCTGATGCGAAGGGCCTGCTCAAGGCGGCGATCCGCGATCCCAATCCGGTCGTCTTCCTCGAGAACGAGATCCTCTACGGCCACCAGTTCGAGGTGCCGAAGCTCGCCGATCATGTGCTGCCGCTCGGCAAGGCGCGCATCGCTCGCGCCGGCAAGGACGTCACCATCGTCTCGTTCGGCATCGGCATGAACTACGCCCTGAAGGCTGCCGACGAGCTCGCCGGCATGGGCATCGACGCCGAGGTCATCGACCTGCGCACGCTCCGCCCGATGGACCTCGAGACGGTCATCGCCTCGGTGAAGAAGACCAACCGCTGCGTCACCGTGGAAGAAGGCTGGCCCGTCGCCTCCATCGGCTCCTACATCGCCTCCGAGATCACCATGCAGGCGTTCGATTATCTCGACGCTCCCGCGATCAAGGTCAGCGGCAAGGACGTCCCCATGCCCTACGCGGCCAACCTCGAGAAGCTCGCGCTCCCCAACGTCGCCGAGGTCATCGGCGCCGTGAAGGCCGTGACCTATCGGAGCTGAGGCCCATGGCCAAGGAACAGCCGATCCCGCCCGACGCGCTTGCCAACCCCGAGGCGGTGGAGGTGCTGCGCGCCTTTGTCGTCGATGGCGGCCTGTCGATTTCCTTCGTCCGCGCCTTTGACGACCCCTCCATGTGGGGGATGATGCTGGTCGATATTGCGCGTCATGCTGCCCGCGCCTTCGAGAAGGAAGGCGCCATGAGCGAGGATGAGGCATTGGCCCGTATCGTCGAGATGTTTTCGTCCGAGTTGGCCGAGGTCACCGACCCTGGCCGTACCACCGCCCGCGACAAACAGAGTCACTGACCATGCCGATCAACATCCTCATGCCGGCGCTGTCGCCCACAATGGAAAAGGGCAACCTCGCCAAGTGGCTGAAGAAGGAAGGCGACAAGGTTAAGTCCGGCGACGTGCTCGCCGAGATCGAGACCGACAAGGCGACGATGGAATTCGAGGCGACGGACGAGGGGACCCTTGGCAAGATTCTGGTGCCGGAGGGCACGCAGGACGTCGCCATCAACGCGCCGATTGCGGTCTTGCTGACCGAGGGCGAGAAGCCCGGCGACATCGCCTCGGCGCCAGCCGCGCCGAAGGCCGCCGCTCCGGCGGCTGCACCTGCAGCGCCACCTGTGGCCGCTGCTCCGAAGGCTGCAGCGCCGGCGCCGACAGCGCCCACTCCTGCAGCACCCCAACCTTCCGCGGCAAAGCCCACCGCCGCTGCGGCGGTCCCCACTCCCCCGAGGGGAGAGGGTCAGGGTGAGGGGGCTGCCCCCTCGACGAATGGATCGAACCGCACATTCGCCTCGCCGCTCGCCCGCCGCCTCGCCAAGGACGCCGGCATCGACGTCGCTCGCGTCACCGGCTCCGGCCCGCATGGCCGCGTCATTGCCGCCGACATCGCGACCGCAAAGTCCGGGACGGCAGCCCCCGCCGCGCAGGCCGCGGCCACCGCTCCCGCGGCCAAGCCCGCGGTCGCGCCAAGCGCCGCCGACGCGCAGGTGATGAAGCTGTTCGACGACGGCGAATACGACATCATCCCGCACGACAACGTCCGCAAGATCATCGCCAAACGGCTGGTCGAGGCGAAGACGACCATTCCGCATTTCTACCTGACCATCGACACCGAGATCGACGCGTTGCTCAAGCTCCGCGCCGACATCAACTCGGCCGCACCGATGATCGACGGCAAGCCCAAGTGGCGCGTGTCGGTCAATGATCTGGTCATCAAGGCGCTGGCCATGTCGCTGATCCGCGTGCCCGAGGCCAACGTGACGTGGACGGAGTCCGGCATGCTGCGCCACAAGCGCGCCGACATCGGCGTCGCCGTCTCCATCCCGGGCGGCCTGATCACGCCCGTCGTCCGTCACGCCGACACCAAGACCATCTCGCAGATTTCCATCGAGATGAAGGACCTCGCCGCCCGCGCCCGTACCCGCAAGCTCGCCCCGCAGGAATACCAGGGCGGCACCAGCGCCGTGTCCAATCTCGGCATGTTCGGCATCAAGGATTTCGCCGCCGTCATCAACCCGCCGCACGCGACCATCCTCGCCGTCGGCGCCGGCATCGAGACGCCGGTGGTGCGCGACGGCAAGATCGAGATCCGCAACATCATGACCTGCACGCTGTCGACCGATCACCGCGCCGTCGATGGCGCGCTCGGCGCCCAGCTTTTCGCGGTCTTCAAGGAGCTGATCGAGAAGCCTGCCGGGATGCTGGCATAGCGAGCCATGCGTGCCGTCGCGACATTTGCCGCGGCCATCGTCCTCTCGTTCTTTGTCGCCTACACGGCCGAGATCGCCCTTGGCATTGCCTTCGACGCGCAGGAGGAACTGATCGTCGTGATGGTGGCGCAGATCGTCTTCGTGATGCTGTGCGCCTTCATGCTGGCGGTCGCGGTGGCGTTCGGCGCCGCGCCGCGCGGCCTCACCATCGTCGCCGTCTGCATCGTGCTCGCCGGCGTTGCCTGCCTGGCGGGCCTCGAAGCCTTCGCCCTGCGTGATGAAGGCACCGCGCTCGCACCGAGCGATCTGCCTTTCCTCACCGAAGCCGGAATACCCGCTCTGCTCACCGTGCTGGTTCAATGGTGGCTCGTCCGCCGCTACCTGATAAGGCGTGGCCGCTCGATCCGGCCGCTCGCCGCCCAGCCAACCGAAGGATAGCCTCATGGCCGACACCTACGACGTCATCATCATCGGCTCCGGCCCCGGCGGCTATGTCGCGGCCATTCGCGCCGCTCAGCTCGGCCTGAAGACCGCGGTGGTGGAAAAGTCCTACCTCGGCGGCATCTGCCTGAACTGGGGCTGCATCCCGACCAAGGCGCTGCTCCGCTCGGCGGAAATCTTCCACTACATGGAGCACGCCAAGGATTACGGCCTCAGCGCCGATAACGTCGCCTACGACCCCGCCGCCGTCGTCAAGCGCTCGCGCGGTGTCGCCGCGCAACTCTCCAATGGCGTCGCCTTCCTGCTCAAGAAGAACAAGATCGACGTCATCTGGGGCACCGCCACCATCACCGCCCCGGGCAAGCTCAGCGTCAAGGCATCCGACAACGCCCCGAAGGGCGCGCTCGGCGGTGGTGACTACACCGCCAAGAACATCGTCGTCGCCACCGGCGCTCGTCCGCGCGCGTTGCCCGGCCTGGAACCCGACAAGAAGCTGATCTGGACCTACTTCGAGGCCATGGTGCCCGAGCAGATGCCGAAATCGCTGCTCGTCGTCGGTTCCGGCGCCATCGGCATCGAGTTCGCCTCCTTTTACCGCACGCTCGGCGTCGACGTGACCGTGGTCGAGATCCTGCCGCAGATCCTCCCCGTCGAGGACGAGGAGATCGCCGCCCACGCCCGCAAGCGTTTCGAGAAGGCCGGCATCAAGATCCTGACCGAGGCCAAGGTCGCCCAGCTCGTCAAGGCCAGCGATAGCGTCACCGCCACCATCGAGACCAGGGACGGCAAGAAGCAGGACCTCAAGGTCGATCGCGTCATCTCCGCCGTCGGCGTCGTCGGCAATATCGAGAACCTCGGGCTGGAGAAGCTCGGCGTGAAGACCGATCGCGGCTGCGTCGTTATCGACGGGGCAGGGCGCACCAGCGTCCCCGGCATCTGGGCGATCGGCGATGTCGCCGGTCCGCCCATGCTTGCCCACAAGGCCGAGCACGAGGGCGTCATCTGCGTCGAGACCATCGCCGGCCAGCACCCGCACGCCATGGACAAGCTGAAGATCCCCGGCTGCACCTACTGCAGTCCGCAGATCGCCTCGGTTGGCCTCACCGAGGCCAAGGCCAAGGCCGCCGGTTACGACATCCGCGTCGGCCGCTTCCCCTTCATCGGCAACGGCAAGGCGATTGCGCTGGGCGAGCCGGAAGGCCTGGTGAAAACCATCTTCGACAAGAAGACCGGCCAGCTTCTCGGCGCTCATCTGGTCGGCGCCGAGGTCACCGAATTGATTCAAGGCTTTGTTATCGCTATGAACCTTGAGACGACCGAAGCTGAGCTGATCGAGACGGTCTTCCCACATCCGACCCTGTCGGAAACGATGCACGAAAGCGTCCTTTCCGCCTACGGTCGGGTCATTCACGTCTAGCCACCGCCGCAACTCCGCGGCCGGTGCGCCGGCAAAAAAACGCGGGGCGGAACGCATGCCTGCAGGTTCGATGGTCCGTCTGGGTGCGCTTGCGCTGCTGGCGTTGTTCGCCGGCGCCGGCGTCGCTGCTGCCGATGACATCACGAGCGCCGGGCCGACCGTCACGGTCGCCGGCACCGGCGGCAACGTCACCGTCAGCGGCGCCAGCGTCACCGTCACCGGCACGGCTGCCGATGTGAAGGCGGCGGGCGCCCTGGTCAGCATCAACGCCACCACCGCCGGCTCGCTCATGGCGGGCGGCGCGCAGGTCACCGTCGCCGGCTCCGTCGCCGGCGATCTCAAGGCCGGCGGCGCCGTGGTCGACGTGTCGGGGAATATCGCCCGCAACGCCGATATCGCCGGTGCCGTCGTCAAGGTCGC
>JBEHXS010000110.1:0-8672 GCA_048498575.1 Pseudomonadota bacterium | reverse complement strand
TCACGCCGAGAGCGCCAACGGCTCGCTCAACCCGCTCGCCGAAATCGCCGCGCTGGCGAAAGCCCGCGGCGCGCTGCTCGTGGTCGATGCCGTCGCCTCATTCGGCGGCCATCCGCTGCCGGTCGATGGGCTCGGCGTCGATGTCGCCATCGTCGGGCCGCAGAAGGCGCTGGGCGGTCCGACCGCGCTGTCCGTGGTCAGCATCAGCCCGCGCGCCTGGCGTCAGATCGCCCAGTCGAAGGCGCGCCTGTCGCCGTCGAACCTCGCGCTCACCGACATCCGCGACAACTGGCTCCAGCGCGGCCGCGGCTCGCCGCCCGGCATGCCGGCGGCGCTCGAGTTCTGGGCGCTCGATGCCGCCATCGCCCGCATCGAGGCGGAGGGGCTCGACCACGTCATCGCCCGCCACGAGCTTGCGGCGCGCGCTTCCCGCGCCGGCCTCCGTGCCCTCGGCGTCACGCCGTGGATCGCGGACGACGATACCGCCTCGGTGCTGGTCACCGCCGCGCCGATCCCGTCCGGCGTATCGCAGCAGGCGCTACTCGCGGCGGCCGCATCGTTCGGCGTGGCGCTCAACCCGGCGCCCGGCGACATGGCGGAGCGGCTGGTCCGGCTCGACCACACCGGCCCGCGCGCCGCCTTCCCGGTGGTGCTTGCCAACGTCATCGCCTACGGCGGCGCCCTGCAACGCCTCGGCCGCGAGGTCGATATCGCCGCGGCCGGCAGGGCGGTCACCGGGGTCTACGCAGACGCCGCAGAGTCAGTCTGAGCAGATTAGAATTATTATACTTCAGAAGTTCTGGCCCCTCGTCTTAGAAGCATTACAAAACATCACTTTTCTCTACGTCATTAGTCTTTCCCGGATTATGGTCCCGCCGCTTTCTATTGGTCACGACAGCGGGCGACACGGCCGCTGCCCATTCCGGGGTTTGATACGTCCATGATCTCCCGCCTTCCGCTCCGCCGGCTCCTCCTCGGCAGCGCCGCCGTCCTCCTCGCCACCCCAGCGTTTGCCGTCTTGGTCGCCGTGCCGGCCTCCGCCGGCGGGGCCTCCGTCAAGGTGCTGGACAAGACCTTCGACGTCGCCGGCGGCATGTTCGCCTACACCGAGTACGAGCTGTCCGGCGAGCCGCTGGCCGAGAGCCTCGGCCTCGATCTCGACGTGCTCGATCCCGACCAGGCCGACCAGCCGACGCCGTTCGATTTCGCCGCCGGCATCGATTCCTACGAATATTCGGAAGAGGCTATGTATGCGGTGAACTACCAGTCGCGCCTCGGGCCGCATCTGGTCAACGGCCCGGTCAACGCGGCGCGCGGCGGCACGCTGGCGACGCTCGGCCAGCGCTTCATCGATCTCGCCAACTCGGTCGGCTTCGCGCCCGACGAACTGCCGCAGAACCTCTACCCGATCACCTTCCCGCTCGATCATGGCGTGCCGGAATACGGCCAGGCCGTCGACGTCACGCAGGTCTCGACCAGCGACGTCAGCGCCACTACCCACGCCGGCAACGCCAAGAACTTCAGCGCCATCAGCCCGGCCTACATGCGCGACTTCGCCTCGCTCGGCTGGCGCACCGACGGCGTCGATCTCGCCTTCACCCCGGCAGCGGCCGGCGGCGAGCTGCTCAAGGACGTGATGTGGTCGCAGGATTTCCTCGGCGGCATGCATGTCACGGCGAGCGACGAGGAGGACGACGACATCGCCTCCACCGACATGGATCACGACGGCACGCACTCGCTCGGCGTCTCGTCGGCCGATGGCGTCAACGGCATGATCCTGACCGAGATCACCTGGGATAAGCTGACCACGCTCCGCGACAAGTTCGGCTACGACGGCAAGAGCCTCGGCGCCGCGATCGGCCCGGACTACGACGCGGCGAAGGCGCCGGTCTGGTTCCCCGACAAGGTCGCCGTCACCCTTGACCAGAAGAACGGCGTCAACGCGCTCGGCGCCCTCAGCGTCAGCGACGGCGGCTCCTCGCTCCGCAACACCTGGACCCTGCTCTGGCCGCTGGCGGAAGCCTACGGCTTCACCGACCAGCGCACCGCCAACCAGAACCAGAACAAGGCGTTCCTCGCCGTGTTCGACGGCGATCCCTTCCCGGCGGCGCCGGAAGCCAATCGCGGCTCCGACCCGTCCACCTACGTCAAGGCCGACGATCCCTTCTCGCTCGTCGAGACGCTCGCCAACCTCGAGTTCCAGAACCTCGAGACGCTGCACTTCAACAAGGACGCCGGCACGCTGGTCGACAGCTGGGCGGACGGCAAGCAGGGCGACACCGTCACCACCTTCGACGCCGCCTACGCGATCGTGGCGCTCGACATCTACGAGCGCGCGCTCGACGCGCTGCCCGTCGGCTACGCCTCGGCGTCCACCGGCGAGCCGCTGAACACGGCGCAGGGCAAGGCCGCGACGACGCTCCTCAAGGCGGAGGCCGATTTCATCGTGGCGAAGCTCGTCGGCGCCGACGGTCTCGTCGCCGATACCTACACCGTCGGCACGGGCGCCTCGGCCGATCACTCGCTGGGCACGCAGTTCGCCGTCATCCGGGCGCTGTCGGCGGCGTTCGTCGCCACCGGCAACGAGGATTACCGCACCGCGGCGCGCAAGATCTACGACGCCGTCGAAGCCCACATGTTCGACGCTGCCGCCGGCCTCTACAATCCGAACCCGGGCAAGCCGTTCGAGGTCGATCCGTGGACGGCGGGTGCGGTCAGCGGGGGCTTGCGCGAGCTCCTCGAAACGCTCAACAACCGCGAGGGCGAAAACGATCCGGTGCTCGACCGGGCGTCGCTAACCGGGCGTTATGCCAACTGGTTCCATGTGGTCGGACGTGGCATGCAACTCGCCGAATGGCTGGACGATACCGGCGAGCATCTGGTCAGCGGCGACACTACCGGTGACATCAACGAAAATGGCATCAAGAGCGTCACCTTCGCCGGCGGCAAGTTTGGCACCGCACAGGTCATGGCCTCCAAAATCGAGGTCACGCCGGGCAACTAGCTGTGGCGTCTCCGGCTGCGGCGGTCCTGCCGCCGCAGCTTCATCCGGGCCGGAAAGGGCCCGCGCGTACCGGTAATGGCAACGGATCTCCCGGCAGGCCCGCCCAACGCGGGCCGCTTGCGCAAATGGCGGTGGTCGCAACGGCTGATGCGGCCGGCCGAGCTGTCGCTGTACGCGCTGCTCCTCTCCGGCCTCGTCATGTTCGATCGTTTCGGCTTCGGCTGGAACGTGGTGCGCTGGGCGCTGGTCGTCCACATCGCGGCCGCCGTCATCCTCGTGCCCTCTCTCATCATTCCGTTCTGGGCCAACCACCGCTACCTCGCCGCGGTGACGCGCCGCCGCTGGCAGAAATGGCTCGGCCGCGGCCTCGAGATCCTGCTCGCCGTGGTTTTCCTCAGCGGCGCCTGGCTGCTGTTCATCGGCTGGAACGGCGATCTTGCCGGCACGGTCGCGCACTGGACGCATCTCGTCATCGGCGTGGTGCTGATCGTGCTCGTCGTGGTCCATGCCTGGCGGTCGAGCACGCCGCGCCGGCTGGTGTTCGCCTTCGCGCTCCTCGCTGGCGTCGCCGGCCTGTCGACCTCCGCCAGTGGTGCGCCGGCTCCGCCCGCGTCCGTCGAAAGCCGGTCGCTGCTGCTCGAGGCCGGCGGCGCCACGCTGCTCTCGGCCAATTTCGACGGGGGCTCCGTGTCGCGCATTGATCGCGCCAGCGGCAACCGGCTCGCCGAAGCCGTGCTCGGCGGCGACATCCAGTCGCTCACCGTCGATCCGGACGATCGTCTCGTCGCCGCGACCGACTTCACCGGCAACCGCGTCGTCTTCCTGTCGGCCGCCGACCTCACGCTGCGCCAGACGATCTCGCTACCCGGCCGCCCGGCCGGCATCGTCTACGATGCGCGCAACCGCCTGTTCTGGGTCGCCACCACCGAGGGCGGCCACCTCTATGGCATCGGCGCGGACGGCAGGACGCGCATCGATCTTGCGGTCGCCGAATCGCCACGCGGGCTTGCGCTCCTCGCCGACGGGCGGCTCCTCGTCAGCCACGCCATGATCGGCGCGCTCTCGATCTACGACACCACCAGCCTGCCGCCGAAGCCGGTCAAGACGATCACCCTCGCCGTCTCGCAGAACGCCGACCAGACCGTATCGCAGGGCCTGCCGCGCGTGCTCGACCGCATTGCCGTCAGCCCGGATGGCAAGCAGGCATGGCTGCCGCACGAGCTATGGAATTTCGACCACCCCTTCCAGTTCCAGTCGACGGTGTTCCCGGCGGTCTCGGTGATCGCCCTCCAGCCCGGCAACGAGCACGAGGCGGTGTCGCAGCGGAAGCAGCTCTTCCAGCAGATCAACATCATCGAGAACGGCAACCAGACGCGCATCGTCTCCAATCCCGCCGACGTCGCCTTCAATGCCACCGGCAGCAAGGCCTACGTCACCATGTCGGGCAGCGAGGACCTCGCCGTCTTCGATCTCTCGCGCGCGCTCGCGATCGATTCGAAAAGCCCGAAGGCGGCGACCACCGACGGCGCCCATGCGGTCGAAATCTATCGCCACCTGCCGGGGGAAAATCCACGCGGCCTCGTCGTCGATGGCGACGACATCTACGTCCAGAATGCCATGGGCCTCGACCTGTCGAAGCTCAGCACCGGCGGCGACGACAGCTTCGCCCGCGTCAAGCTCACCACGGCGAAGTTCGCGACGCTCGTCGCCAGCGATCCGCTGGCGCCGGAGGTCCGTCGCGGCGAGCGCATCTTCACGCTCGCCAATACGAGCGTCTTCCCGGAAGCGCCGCTCACCGGCAACAACTGGATGAGCTGCTCGAGCTGCCATGTCGACGGCTTCAACTTCACCAACAAGGCGCTGTTCGCGGCGACGCCGGTGGACAAGTTCCACTCCTCCTTCACCGGCCACGGCACCATAGCGAAGCTCGTCGCCGGCGATTTCATCGGCGACTATATCCGGATGATCCGCGACACGCAGGGCGGCATGGGCGCGGACACGCGCTTCCCGACGCCCGAGACCGACCCCGACCAGCCGTCGGCCGAGGTCACGGCGATGATGAACGACCTCCATTCCTTCGTTACCTCACCGGGTAACCTGCCGCTCCTCGCCACCTGGCTCCGCGGCGAAAACGACGGGCCTTCGGTCAACAAGGCGGACTGGATCAATTCGGCGGTCTGCGGAAGCTGCCACAGTCAGATTTTCGCCGACTGGTCGAACTCGACGCACCGCATGATGGCCCAATCCGATCCTTACTACGTCGTGCTGGAGGACCTTGCCGCCAAGACCGTCGGCGAGGGCTTCCGCGCCTGGTGCATGGGCTGCCACGCACCGCAGGGGGCGCTCTCCGGCGAGACGAAGACCACCGATCAGCCGTCGAACATGCTCGACAAGGACGGCGCCTCGCTGCTCGCCAGCCTCAAGGATTACGTCTCGACCATCGACGAGGGCACCGGCTGCCTGTTCTGCCATCGCGTCGACAAGGTCGAGGACGCCGGCGCCACGGCGGGCGCCAACGCCAGCGTCGACGTGTCGCTTGCCGACCGGCCGCTCTACCCCGGCGAGGATTCGAGCTTCGCCGCGCTCCGCGCCTTCGCCGGCCGCCTGATCCGCGCGCGGCCCGACGTGCACGCCGCCTCGTTCTCCGATCCGGTGCACGCCGACTCCAAGCTCTGCGCCTCCTGCCACGAGGAATTCGCGCCCGGCACCGGCGCCTACATCACCGACACCTATCAAGAGTGGGCGGCGTCCTCGTTCAACGCGCCGGACGACCCGGCGAAGAACCGCACCTGCCTCGATTGTCACATGCACGCCGACGTGGCCGCGATCGGCACGAACATTCCCGGCCGCTCGACCGACGGCGGCCCGATGGAAGACAACGTGCTCAGCCACGCCTTCATCGGCGCGCAGTATCACCTCGTGGGCTTGCGCAGCCAGCAGGCGGCGGACGAGACGCTGGCGCTGCTCCGCACCTCGGCGACGCTCGCCGTCTCCGCCCCGACCAGCGACAAGCTCACCGTGCGCGTCGCCAACACCGGCGCCGGGCATGATCTGCCGACGGGCGTTTCCGATTTCCGCGAGCTGTGGCTCGACGTCACGGCCACCGACGCCAGCGGCAAGGTCGTGCTCTCGTCCGGCAACCTCGACGACGCCGGCAACGTGCCCAGCGATGCGCGCATGTTCCACAAGGTGCTCGGCGACAAGGTCGGCCACCTGGCCGGCGTCCAGTTCTGGGGCATCGCGAAGTTCAACGAAGACACGCGCATCCCGGCCGACGGCTACCGCGACGAGACCTTCGACCTGCCGCCCGACACCGCCTATCCGGTCAAGGTCGCGGCCAAACTGATGTTCCGTACCTTCCCGCAGTCGATTACAGACATGGTGCGCCAGCGCTTTCCCGAAATGCCGCCGCCGCAGGCGGTCGATATCGCCGACGCCACCGCTACCCTCGGAAGCCCGTAAATGTTGCTGACCTTCCTCATCCTGTTCCGCGAGAGCCTCGAAGCCTTCCTGCTGGTCGGCATCCTCATCGCCTACCTCTACCGCATGAACGGCCGCCGCTACGTCGTGTGGATCTATGTCGGCGTGGCCGCCGGCTTCATCGCCTCGTTCATCGCCGCCTTCGTCCTCCAGGTGCTGGTCGATCAGTTCAGCAACGAGCTCTATCGCGCCGTCCTCACCGCCGCGATCATGCTCGCGGCAACCTGCATCCTCACCTACATGGCGATCTGGATGGGCAAGCAGGCGCGCACCCACACCGAACACGCCAAGCAGCAGCTTCAGGACTACATGACCGCCGGCAACGTCGTCGGCGTCGCCATGCTGGCCTTCGTCTCGGTGTGGCGCGAGGGGCTGGAGACGGTGCTGTTCCTGTCGGCGCTCGCCTATAACGGCCAGCCACTCTCGCTGGCCGGCGGTCTGATCGGCCTCGCCTGCGCCGTCCTGCTCGTCGGGCTCATCGTCACCGGCGCGCGGCGCGTGCCGCTCCACATCTTCTTCCGCTACACCAGCCTGCTCCTCATCGTCATCGCCGCCGGCCTGCTCGGCTCGGCCGTGGCGACGCTCCAGGGCGCCGGCTTCGCGCTCGGTCCGTCCTCGCCACTGTTCGATCTCTCGGGCCTCCTGTCCGATACCAGCGGACCCGGCGTCTTCCTGCGCGGTCTCTTCGGCTACAACGCCACGCCGTCGCTTCTCCAGTTCGCCCTGTGGGCGATCTACCTCATCGTCGCCGTGATCCTGTGGAGACGCGGCTATGCCGCTCGCCCCAAGGCGGCCTGAGCATGTCGTCGTCCTCGGTGCCGGTCCTGCCGGACTGACTGCCGCATGGGAGCTTGTCCGGGCCGGTGTCCGGGTCACGATCGTCGAGAAGCGGTCGAGCCTCGGCGGCCTCGGCGGCACCTCCGCCTTCGAGGGCAAGGCCGGCACCTACCGGTTCGATTTCGGCGGCCACCGCTTCATCACGGCGAACCGCGACCTCATGAAGCTGGTCGATTCCCTCCTCGGCGACGACCTCCTGACCGCGACGCGGCGGAGCGTCATCCGCCTCGGCGGGCGCACCTACGAGTACCCGCTGTCGCTGCCGAACCTGCTCAGGAACGCGCCGCCCTCCCTCCTGTCCGGCGCTGTCCGGGACGTCGTCCGGATGACCGTTTTCCGTCAAGCGGCCCCGCCGCCCTCCGACGACTTCGCGAGCTGGACCGAATCCCGTTTCGGATCAACGCTTTACCGGACATTTTTCGCCGGCTACACGCAAAAACTGTGGGGTATCCCGCCGTCCGAGCTTTCCTCCGACTGGGCGGACCAGCGCATCAGCCTGATGGATCTCCGCGAGGTCGCGCGCCGCCTTTTCCCTCACTCCGGACAGCAGACGCGGACCTACGCCCATACCTACCGTTATCCCCGGCACGGGTTCGGCGTGATTTTCGAACGGCTTGCGGCGCGTTTCCTGAAGGAAGGCGGCTCCATCCGGACCGGAACATCGGTCACCGGCTTCGTCCGGACAGCAGACGGACAGGTTACGGACGTAGCGACCGACCGCGGGCCGATCGCCTGCGACGCGGTCGTCTCGACATTGCCCTTGCCCGACGTCGTCCGCATGACCGGTGGCGAATCCTCCTTGCGTTTCCGCGGCCTGCGCTTCCTCAACCTGCCGATGGCGATGGCCGACGTCTCGCCGTGGACGTGGCAGTACCTGTCCGATCCGGACATGCTGGCGACGCGGCTTCAGGAACCGCGGCGCCGCTCGCCCGAAATGGCGCCGCCCGGCATGACCTCGCTGATGCTGGAGATTCCCTGCGACCCCGGCGATTCCACCTGGTGCGCCAGCGACGAATCTCTCTTCGATCGTGCCAGGCTGGACCTTAGCCGGCTCAGCATCGACCCGGCGAAAGCGACCGGCGAAATCTTCGGCGCGCGCGCTGCCAACGCCTATCCCCTGATGGTCGTCGGGTATGGTGCGGAGCGCGAACGCGCCATCGCTCACCTCGCCGGAACCCGCAATCTGGTTCAGGCCGGACGGCAGGGCGCCTTCCGCTACGTCTTCACCGACGCGGCGATGGAGATGGGCCAGATGGCGGCGGCCATGCTTCTGTGCGGCGACGACCGCCGCCGCGCCATCTACGACCACCGCAACGAAAAGACGGTCATCGAGACCGAAAGCATCGCCTGA
>JBEHXS010000109.1:0-8892 GCA_048498575.1 Pseudomonadota bacterium | reverse complement strand
CATCGTCCACGGCGCCACCATCGGCGACAACGTGCTCATCGGCATGGGCGCGATCATCCTCAACGGCGCCGTCATCGGCGAGAATTCGCTGGTCGGCGCGGGGGCGCTGGTCACGGAAGGCAAGATCATCCCGCCGGGCTCGCTGGTGATCGGCGCGCCGGGCAGGGTCGCCCGTCCGCTCACCGAGAACGAAATCGCCCGCAATCGCCAGTCGGCAACGCACTACGCCGCCAACTGGCGCCGCTTCGCCCGCGACTTCCGCTAGGCGTCAGCTCCGCCGCGCGGGCGGCCGTTCCGTCGGCGTCAGCGAAAAGCGGCGTGGGCGGCCGAGCCGCAGCACGTCGAAGGTTGCGGCGCGTCCGATGCGTTCGGCCGTCAGCAGGCGGATGAGGTCGCCAACGCCGGTCACCGGCACGCCGTCCACGGCGTAGACCACGTCGCCGGTGAGCAGGCCGCCGGCGGAGGCGGGGCCCTGCTGGTCGAGGGTGCGGAGGAGGGCGCCGGTGCCCGCGACGATGCCGTTGGCGAGCGCGAAGCGGCGTGGAATCGCCGCCGTTTCCGCCGTCACGCCGATGAAGGCGCGGCGAACGCGGCCGTGGCGGATGAGCTCGCTCAGGACGAAGCTCGCGGTATTCGAGGCGACGGCGAAGCTGATGCCCTGCGCGCCCGGAATGACGGCGGTGTTGATGCCGACGACCTCGCCGCGCGAGGAGACCAGCGGGCCGCCGGAGTTGCCGGGGTTCAGCGCCGCATCGGTCTGGATGACGTCCTCGATCATGCGGCCGGTGCCGGTCGGGAGCGAGCGGCCGAGCGCCGAGATGACGCCGGCGGTCACCGTCCACTCGAAGCCCAGCGGGTTGCCGATCGCGGCGACGAGGTGGCCGCGCTTCAGGCGCGTGGAATCGCCCAGCGTCGCGGCCGGCAGGTCGCGCGCCGCGTTGGCGCGGATCAGCGCCAGGTCGGTGTCGGGATCCTCGCCCAGCAACTGCGCGTCGGTCGTCCGGCCTTCGGTATCGGCAAGGCCGATCACCGCCGCACCGGCGACGACGTGGCTGTTGGTGAGGATCAATCCGTCGGGCGAAAGGATGACGCCGGAACCGACGCCGCCGTTACGGGCGCCCGCCGCGCGGCGCGTCTCGACGCGCACCACGGCCGGGCCGACACGTTCGACGATGCCGGCGACGGCGGTCGAGTAGGCGTCGAGCAATTCGCCGTCGCCGGCGGCTGTCGCATCCGGCCGGTCGTCATTCGGAGAGGCAAACGTATCGAGCATCCCGCAATCCCCAGGCATCGAGGTGCGTGATGTGGGGATGGCGCGGCGATTTCGGAAGCGGCCCAAAAAAAGTGAGCCGGCCCCGGGGCGGGGGCCGGCTCTCAAGGACCTGATCTTGGGGACGGGGGGTGGGACGCGACCAGGTCCAGGTTCGTCGGGCTTTCACCCTTGGGGTTGGTCGGCGGCGCTGCGCGATGTGGTTTCGCCGCGAAGGATCATGGCGTCAGGCTGCCGACCAATGGCGTGCGGGCGTCGTCGATGGCGACCCATTGCCCGCTGTTAAACTCCGATTGCCGTTTCACGTACTGGTAGTCCGTCTGGTCCCACACGAGGACGCGCGGCTGCAGGCTGTCGAGGATGAGGTCGCCACGGTCGGTCTCGGCCGTCAGAACCGCATGCCCTTCGCCGTTGCGCTGGCGGACAACCGTGATGAGAAGAGCGCCAACCGGCCAGCCCTGCTCGATCAGGTCGCGCCGCTTGAGGAGAACGAGATCCTCGCAGTCGCCGCGTGTCTTCGGGTATTCCCAGTATTCCTCACGTCCGTAGACTTCCTCGTCGGTCGCCGGCTTGATCGCCAGATTGACCGCCGCATTGATCGTGACCAGTTGGTTCCAGAGCTCCGGCGTCAGCGTGACGCGCGACGAACCCTCGCTGCGTACAGTGCATTCCGCCGGGTAGCGCTTGCAGAAGTCGTAGTGCCCGATGGGCTGCGACGTCCTGCCGGCAGTTGCCATGAACGCGGAACCTTGAGCTTCGCCCGCCCCGGCGGAACCCACGGATAGAACAAACAACACGCCCGCAAACGCAAGTTTACTTACAGTCTTACCAAACATAGCGTTCTCCCCATCCCGGCGAACACTATGCACAAGAGGCTTTTATTCAGCCATAATTCGACCACGACAAAGCAAATCAAAGTATCGTAAAATTGCAGATACGGTGGAAAGCAATGATTCACCATGGCGCGCGAGCCGGCGCCCGCTTTGCGAGGCGTTCCACGCGTTCGCGCTGCGCGAGGCAGGGCGAAAAGGGTGCAAGGGCTTGCGGCTGATGGGCGTTTAGAACGGCGGTGCGCCGCGCCCGGCGGTCACGATCGCGTGCGTTCTCGCCGTCCTGGATCACCGCCGGCGCGGGTAGGGCTCGCGGCGGAGGGCTGCCAGGCCCGATTACCCGTCAGTGCCCACGAAGACTGGGAGTTATTGCTGCGGTGGCCGCGGCGACCTGAAGCTTACTTCAGGTTCTGCTCGAGCGAGGTCGGCGTCTGCAGCGTCGCGAATTCGATCGCGACACCCTCGTCGGAGTGCCGGATAACGCTGGCGCGGAGCTTGCCGACCAGCAGCGGCGAGCCGATGGGCGGCTTCACGTCCAAGCCGATGGCGGCGCCGGACAGCGACAGGTCCATGACCTTGGCGCGGTATTCGCGGCCGTCAGGCAGCGCCACCGTCACGGTCGTGATGTTCGGCGTGACACGGTCGTGGCGCCGGTCCTCGGGCAGGTTCAGCTCGTGACGGTTGGCGAGCCACGTCAGCTTGGCCGCAAGCTTGTCTTTCTTGCGCAGCGTGGCGGTGATGCTCATGGCAAAACCGCCGTCGAAGGCGCGGGTGATCTGGCCTTCGACGCGGCCGATATGGTCGATGTAGGCGACGACCCGCTCACCGACGCGGCCGACGATGGGGGTGGTAAGGGCGACGCTGCCCGGCGACATGTTCTGGGTCTGGCAGGGAAATTCCCGCCGGTCCTCAAGCATAAAGCGTCCCAGCAGGTTCACATTGACGCGCTGGTTGCGCCGCCGGTCGTGCTGGCGGATCAGCGAGCGCTGACGAAAGGTCTGTGGGGCCGCCATCGGGCGCTGTATCGCTCGGGTGTTTGAAATCAGCGCGTAGTGTCCGGCATTGCGGTTAACAAGCGGTAACGCGACCACCTGTCATGTTTACGGACTGCTCGCTTTATTGCTTGCCGCCATCGACGACGAAAAGGTGCCCGCGACGGCGCGAATTGGGCAGCGGCATGGTCGCGACGACGCCCTTGGTGAAGGCGGCGGGAGCCGGAATTATATTGCTCGGCGGTGCGGCCGGGCGGTCGGTGCGACGCCGCCCCCATTGCGGCCGCTCGTCCGGCCAGATCAGGCGGAGGCTGGCAATCGTCTGGCGCTCGACCGGCTCGTTGCCCAGCCAGTAGGGGCGCTCGAGCACGGAGAGGCTGCCCAGCACGCGGTCGAAGCGCTCGCTGCCGGCATGGCGGAGCGGCAGCAGCAGAAGTTCGGCGGCAACCTCCTGGTCGCGCGCGGTCTTGCCTTCCAGCGTCATCACGGCGGCGGCGCCGTCTTCCGTCACTGCGGCGGCGAGAGTGGCGACCGCCGAGCGGTCTTCGCCCTGCCACAGGTCGAAGAAGTTCGTGCCCTTGAGCTCGCGGCAGTAGATCGAACAGACGCGCGTGCCGGCGAGCCGCACCGCGTAGTGCTCGCGATCGCCGACCTCGAGGATGAAGGTGTCGGCGAGGATGCGGCGGATGTCGCTCGGCTCGATCGCGCTCCGGTGCGGCGCGCGGTCGCTGCCGCGCACGCGATTCCAGTACTCGAACAGCTCGCGCGAGGCGCTGTGTTTCATCGTCGTCGCCATCCCCCGTCCCACTATGAGGCCGCGCGTCGTCCCGGCCGTCCCGCCGTCGGATTCGCGTCCAGGTTCGGGACAGGCATTCCGCTCTTGTTCCCGTTCCCGCCGTCATGTCTGCAGCGGCCGTGCCACGGGTCGAAGTAAGGTTGATCGCGGTGCGCAATTGCCCGCCGTCAGCGGCACATGCGAGGCTGCCGGCGAAGTCGACCGGGGGCTTCGGACACGACCCGGCCAGCCTCGCGAGGGGCTGGCCGCTACCCTCCGGTAATTTCCTCATCGACGGCGGCGGCGCGAAGCCCTATCTCAGCCGGAACGCCGAGGTCCTATCCGCCTTATGAACGCGCCAGTTCCCGAGCCGCCCGTGCCGTCCACGCGGCAGCCCATCTTCAACGTGCCGCCCGTGCTCACCGGGCTGATCGCGCTGATGCTGGCGATCCAGGTCGGCCGCGTCTTCTTCCTCAGCGAGGACACGGACTTCCAGGTCATCCTCGATTTTGCGTTCATCCCGATCCGGGAGACGCATCCGGAGACGTACGCCGAGTTGGTGTCGGCGGGCCTCGGGCCGCGCATCTGGACCTTCCTGACCTACGCCTTCCTGCATGGTGGCTGGCTGCACGTTGGCATCAACTGCGTGTGGCTCGCGGCTTTCGGCAGCCCGGTCGCGCGCCGCTTTGGCACGACGCGCTTCCTCGCCTATTGCGCGATCTGCGCCATCGCCGGCGCTGCGGCGCATCTGGCAATCTTCCCGACGTCGCCCGCGCCGGTGGTCGGCGCCTCGGCCGCGATCTCCGGCCTCATGGCGGGCGCGGCGCGTTTCGTCTTCGAGCCGAGCGGGCCGCTGTGGTCGCTCTCGGGGACCGGCGCCTATCGCCAGCCGGCGTCGAAGCTTGTCGATCTCGTCCGCAACCGCCGCGCGATGGCCTTCCTCGTCATCTGGTTCGTGCTCAACATCCTGTCCGGCTTCGTCGACATCACCAACTCGGTGTCGCAGCCGGTGGCGTGGGATGCCCACATCGGCGGCTTCCTCGTCGGGCTGCTGTTCTTCCGGCTGTTCGATCCGGTACCCGGTCCGGCCATCTAGCTGCATCCCAGCATGGCGATTGTGCAGTGCAGCTTGCCAGGCTGCGCTCCGAGTCACATCCTCACCAGCAGGGCCGGGGGCGACGAACCCGTGGAGGTTGGCCCATGACAGTCGCAAGAGTGTTGGCCGCGAAGGGACGCGACGTCGTCACCACGACGCCGTCGAAGAAAGTCGCTGAGGCCGTAGCCGTGCTGGCGCGCCGCAAGATCGGCGCGCTCGTCGTTGTCGACGAAGGCAACCGCATCGTCGGCATCGTCTCGGAACGCGACATCGTTCGCCTAATCGCGACCGAGGCCGCCGACGCGCTCGAGCAGCCGGTGTCGGCGATCATGACGAAGGCGGTCATGACCTGCGGCGAAGGCGAGACCATCGACAGCGTCATGGCGCGCATGACGCGCGGCCGCTTCCGTCACCTGCCGGTCGTCGGCAACGGCCGGCTGTGCGGGATCGTGTCGATCGGCGATGTCGTCAAGGCGCGGATGGAACAGGTCGAGCGCGAAGCCGACGAGATGCGCGCGTATATCGCGACGGCCTAGCCGGCCTTCTTTGGCATCGTCTTGTCGAAGACGAGCGCGAGGTCGGGCGCCGGCGTCTTGCCGGTCGGGATGCTGCGATAGAAGCACGAGCGGTAGCCGGTGTGGCAGGCGACGCCGTCGCCGGCGATCCGTACCTTGAGCAGCACGGCGTCCTGGTCGCAGTCGATGCGGATATCGGCGATGGCCAGCGTGTTGCCGCTTTCCTCGCCCTTCCGCCACAGGCGCTTGCGCGAGCGGCTCCAGAACCAGCCCTGGCGCGTCTCGATGGTGCGCGCCAGCGCATCGGCGTTCATGTGGGCGACCATCAGCACGTCGCCCTTGTCGGCATCGACGGCAATGGCGACGACGAGGCCGTCGGCGTCGAATTTCGGGGAGAGGGCGGTACCGGTCTCGGTCGCGTGCTCGTCGGCGCGCGGGGCGAAATACGTGGTCATGGCGGGCCTGCTTCAGTTTCTGGCGGCGCCGTCATACCCCAAACGGCGAAGGCGGGCTAACCCGAGGGCAGCCGCGCCTATGCGCTTCAGGCTTCCTTGCGGGCGCCGTTGATCAGCGTCAGGAAGCGGATCTGTTCCGCCGGGTCGTCGCGGAAAGAGCCGGTGAACTGGGTCGTCACCGTGCTCGCACCATGCGCCTTCACGCCGCGCAGCGTCATGCACTGGTGCTCGGCCTCCAGCATCACGGCAATGCCGCGCGGCTTCAGCGCATCGTCGATCGCGCCTATGATCTCGCTGGTCAGCCGCTCCTGCGTCTGCAGGCGGTGGGCGAAAACCTCGATCACGCGGGCGAGCTTGGAGAGGCCGACGACCTTGTCGGTCGGGTAGTAGGCGACGTGCGCCTTGCCGACGAACGGCACCATGTGGTGCTCGCAGTGGGAATAGAACGGGATGTCGCGGACGAGCACGACGTCGTCGTAGGTGCCGACTTCCTCGAAGGTGCGGTCGAGCGGCACTTCCGGATCGAGCTGATAGCCGCCGTAAAATTCCTCGTAGGAGGCGACGACGCGCTTCGGCGTGTCCTTGAGGCCCGGGCGCTCGGGATCGTCGCCCGCCCATTCGATCAGGGTGCGTACGGCCTTCTCGGCCTCCTCGCGAGTCGGGCGTGCGACGCGCGAGGATGGCGATGTCGTGACGGCGGTCTTCTTCTTGATGGCGGCGTCCATGGCGTTCCCCGTACGGCTCGACGCTGCCAACGCCGAGGTGGTGAGGTGGCTTATATAGGCGGTCGCCACCCGGTTGGAAGCGGGTCGCCTTTCGCCCGAATGGGCTCCGGGGAAAAACCGTTCCCGGTCATACCCTTAGGTGGGATGGTCGAGGCGCCTGCGGTCGCCTATATCTTGGCCGTGCTTAACGATATCTACAACCGCCAGATTCTCGAATTCGCCGGGAATATCCCGCGACTCGGCCGGCTTCCCCATCCGGATGCAACGGCGACGGCGCAGTCGCGCCTGTGCGGATCGACCGTTACCGTCGACCTGTCGATGGATGGCGACGTCGTCTCCGATTTCTCGCACGACGTGAACGCCTGTGCCCTCGGCCAGGCGTCTTCCTCGATCATGGCGCGCCATGTCGTGGGGGCCACGGCGGGCGAGCTTCGCGCCGTGCGCGACGCCATGCGGGCGATGCTCAAGGAAAACGGCGCGCCGCCGGAAGGTCGCTTCGCCGAGCTCAAGTTTCTCGAGCCGGTGCGCGATTACAAGGCGCGCCATGCGTCGACGATGCTGACTTTCGATGCGGTCGTCGATGCCATAGAGCAGATCGAGGCGAGGCGAGCGGCGGCGGCCTGAACGGGTTTCGGGGGGAATCGTGGACGACGGACTCGTAACGGTCATCAGCCGGCGCTCGGCGCGTGACACCATCGACGCGCTGATCGAGGCGGCGATGCGCGCCGGCCTGACGCTGTTCGCGCGCATCGACCATGCCGCCAACGCCGCCGCGGTCGGCATGACGCTCCGGCCGACCGAGCTCGTCATGTTCGGCAACCCGAAGAACGGCACCGTGCTGATGCAGGACGAGCAGACGGCCGGCCTCGACCTGCCGTTCCGCGCGCTGGCGTGGGAGGACGAGAACGGCGAGGTCTGGCTGACCTACAACGATCCGCACTGGATCGGCCGCCGGCACGAGCTCGGCTTCCGCAGCAAGGAAGTGCTGATGGCGATCGAAACCGGCATCGCCGGAATTTCGCGCGCCGCTACCGGCACCTGACCACGCGCTGCCTTAGCGGATCGACATCGGCCGGCGCCGGGTCATCACGACGACCCAGGCATAGTGCAGGGCTGCCACGCGGCTGAGGCCAACGCGGCGGTACTCCAGATAAAGCCGGACGAGGTTAGCCATGTGCGGTGTCCCATCGATGTCCGTGACCCTGGACGTCGCCCCCCAAGTGCTTGCCCTGAGGCTCGGCCGAAGTGGTGAACAAATGGTTCACGCTTCCCTGATGCACGTTCGATTGCGGGCGTCATAGGCTGGCGACGTGACACTAGTGTGAGGAAGACGCGTCAGTTCTGCCGGCCGGCGAAGAATCGTTTCTCGATTTCGCTGACCCCAAACAGAACGGCTGCCACCGCGAGCACTGCCAGCCACGCCGACGGGCGGAGGGGCGCGCTGGCGAAGAGGGCATTCATCGGCGGCAGATAGGTGAAGGCGATTTCCGCGACGGCGGTCGCGGCGATCGCGGCCCACGTCGCCCAGGCACTCCGCTGGAACAACCCGTCCCAGCCAGGGCCGCGCAGGCGCCGGGCGCTGAGCAGGTACGAGGCCTCCATCGCGACGATGGCGTTCACGGCGGCGGTGCGGGCATAGGCCAGGCTGTCGCCGGCCTGCAGCAGACCCTCGAAGACGGCGAAGGTGCCGGCGAGCATGAGGACCGTGACCAGCACGATCCGCCAGACGATGTAGCCGGTCAGGATCGGCGCATTGGGCGCACGGGGCGGACGGCGCATGACATCGGGCTCGGCCGCCTCGAAGGCCAGCGCCAGGCTCAGCGTGATCTCGGTGACGAGATTGATCCACAGGATGTGGAGCGGCGAGATCGGCGCGGTGATGCCGAGCGCGATCGCCGCGATGATGGCGAAGGCCTCGCCGCCATTGGTCGGCAGGATGAAGATGATCGCCTTGCGCAGGTTGTCGTAGACGCGCCGGCCTTCCTCGACTGCCGCGGCGATCGTGGCGAAGTTGTCGTCGGCGAGCACGATGCGGGCGACCTCGCGGGCCGCTGCCGACCCGCGCCTGCCCATGGCGACGCCGACGTCCGCCTGCTTCAGCGCGGGCGTGTCGTTGACCCCGTCGCCGGTCATCGCGACGACGGCGCCATCGGTCTGCAGTGCGCGGACAAGACGAAGCTTGTCCTCGGGGCTGGTACGCGCGAACACGTCGATCTTGGCCGCGACGGCCGGCA
>JBEHXS010000108.1:0-8992 GCA_048498575.1 Pseudomonadota bacterium | reverse complement strand
CGGCACCAGGCGTACGGATTTCGCGGGGTCGGCGCTCGCCGTCGGAGGGGCGCCCGCCGCCACGGGCTACTCCACCGATTCGGTCGCCACCAGCTTCCAATTCGGATCGCGCGAGGCGGTCTCGCGGGCGAACGTCCACACGTCGGTGACGTCGCCGACGTGGCTCGGGTCGCCGTCGATGACCTTGCCTGCCTTGTCGTGCGTGGCCGACACGAGCTTGGACAGGAAGCGCACGGTGATCTGCGCGCTGCCCGCCTTGAGCGAGGCCGCGGTGATCTCCGCCTTGTCGATGCCGACGAATTTGAACTCGATGGTTTCGCCACGCTGCTCGCGATCGGCGATGGCGCTGACAAAGCCGTCGAACACCTCGCGGCCGAGCAGCGGCTTCAGCGTCTTGCGGTCGCCCTCGGCGAATGCCGTCACGATCATCTCGTAGGCGACCTTGGCGCCGCCGATGAAGGCCGTCGGATCGAGCGCCGGGTCCTCCGCCGCGATCGCCTTCAGCCCCTCGCTGACCGGCGAGCCTTCCGGCGCGACGGCGCCGATCTTCTGCGCCATCGGTATAACGGCAACCGCCGGCGCGGCCGGAGCCGCCGCCGTGACCCGGCGCGGCATATCGACGACCTTGTCGCCGCCGCGCGCCGGCAACCCGTCGCGGCGCGTATAGGGATCGTAGGGCGGCCGCTCGTTACCGGTGCGCCGGCCGAGCACCGAGCGCAGCCGGATGAACACCACGACCGCGATGACGAGAAAGACGATGCTGGTGATGTCGGTGAAGCCGCTCATCTGGCTTTCGGATACGCTTGGGGACTGGCCGTTCTTCGTTACTCTGGCACGAAAGGGCCGTCAAAATCACCCTTCTATATGGAGGCCGGGGCGCCGGCCTGCCAGTGCAACCGGCGAGATGACGCGGGGAGAAGCGGCGAGCCGCCTTGTCATGCGCCGCCGGGGCATGTTAGCCGAAGCGCCCGAGAGAGCGAGTGCTGCCGCAAGCGGCGGCTGGGAGTCCGAGGAGTAAACATGGCCGATCCGGTCACCGCCGTGCCGCCCGTAGGCGCGCCGCAAGCTGCCCCCAATCTCAACGTGGTCAGCCAGTACGTGAAGGATTTCTCGTTCGAGAACCCCGGCGCGCCGCAATCGCTGCGCATGCGCCCGGGCTCCTCGCCGAACATCAACATCTCGATCGGCGTGCAGTCGGCCCCGCTCGGCAACAGCGAGTTCGAGGTCGAGCTCCGCATCGACGCCCGCGCCACCGACGGCCAGGCGGTGCTCTTTGCCATCGAGCTGGTCTATGCCGGCGTGTTTCGCTTCATCAACATTCCGCCCGAGCAGGCGCGCGCCGTCGCGCTGATCGAATGCCCGCGGCTGATCTTCCCGTTCGCCCGCCAGATCGTCGCCGAGGCGAGCCGCAACGGCGGCTTCCCGCCGCTGCTCATCGACCCGGTCGACTTCACTGCCATGTACCGGCAGCAGCTGGCGAACGAGACCGGCCAGGGCGCGGGCGCGCCCAACTAGTTCAAGGCGCGGGCGCGCCGAGCTAATCCCCTACAGTGCAAAGCCGGCCCGGGTGGCCAGGGCCGCGAGCGGCTCGGCCGGCCGCGGCCCGATGTGCGCGATGACCTCTGCCGCCGCCATCGTTCCGAGCCGCGCCGAATCGGCGAGCGTGAAGCCGCGCGCCACGCCGTAAAGGAAGCCCGACGCAAAGAGATCGCCGGCGCCGGTGAGATCGACGACCTCGTCCACTGGCGTCGCCGCCACCGCTTCGACACCGGCCGCGGTGACGACCAGGGCGCCGTCGCCGCCGACCGTGACGGCGGTCAGCGCGCAATCGTCCTTGATCGCCGCGACCGCCGCCTCAAGGCTTGACGTCGTGTAGAGCGACTTCAGCTCGAGGTCGTTGGCAAACAGGATGTCGATGGTGCCGCCGCGGATGAGGTCGAGGAACTCGGCGCGGAAGCGGTCGACGCAGAAGGCGTCGGAGAGCGTCAGCGAGACCTTGCGTTCAGCGGCGTGAGCGATCGCGGCAGCGCGGCGGAAGGCCTCCTTGGCCAGCGGCGGATCCCACAGGTAGCCCTCGAGGTAGGTGATCGCAGCCGCGCTGACGGTGGCGGCATCGATGTCGTCCGGCGTCAGCATCTGGCAGGCGCCGAGGTATGTGTTCATCGTTCGCTCACCATCCGGCGTGATCAGGATCATCGAGCGCGCGGTCGGCGCGCCGTGCGGCAGCGGCGCCGTCTCGAAAGCGACGCCGGTGGCGTGCATGTCGCTGCGGTAGAGATGGCCGAGGGGATCGTCGGCGACCTTGCCGATGAAGGCGGCCCGCCCGCCAAGCGAGGCGACGCCGGCGGCGGTATTGCCGGCCGAGCCACCGGAGCGCTCGATGGCGTCGGGGATGGCGCGGTGCAGCGTTTCTGCGCGCTCCCCGTCGATGAGGTGCATGGTGCCCTTGGCGAGCCGCTCGGCGACGACGAAATCATCGTCCACGCGCGCCATGACATCGACGATCGCATTGCCGATGCCGAGCACGTCGAAAGCGGGTTCGGCCATTTTGGGGGAGGGGCTCAGGGGAAGGGATAAAAGCGCGGCGGGACTATACCGGCGCCGGCCTGTCGCGCAACGCCGCCTTTTCGGCGGCGATTTCGTCGCCCGGCGGGGTCTTGTCGCGGTAGCGGCAGAGATCGACGATCAGGCAATCCGGGCAGTGCGGCTTGCGCGCCACGCAGACGTAGCGGCCGTGCAGGATCAGCCAGTGGTGGGCGTGCGTGAGGTATTTTTCCGGCACCACCTTCATGAGCCCGTCCTCGATGGCGCGGGGATCGTCGCCTTTCGCCATGCCGGTGCGGTTGGCGACACGGAAGATGTGCGTGTCGACGGCGATCGTCGGCTCGCCGAAGGCGACGTTGAGCACGACGTTTGCGGTCTTGCGGCCGACGCCGGGAAGCTTCTCCAGCTCCTCGCGCGTCTTCGGCACCTCGCCACCGTGCTCGGCGACCAGCATCTTCGACAGCGCGACGACGTTCTTCGCCTTGGTGCGGTAGAGGCCGATCGTCTTGATGAGGTCGCGGACCTTGTCCTCGCCGAGCTTAGCCATCTTGGCCGCGGTGTCGGCCTTGGCGAACAGCCCCGGCGTCGCCTTGTTGACCCCGGCATCGGTCGCCTGCGCCGACAGCACGACGGCGATGAGAAGCGTGAACGGCGAGGAATAGTGGAGCTCGGTCTTCGGCTCCGGCATGGCCTTGGCAAAGCGGCGGAAGGCCTCGGCGATGTCCTCGGGGGGCATGCGCCCGGCGGCCGCCCGGGAAGGCCGCGGCGCGGCCTTCTTTGTTCGTACGCCCGCCGCCCGCGCCATGCTGCCGCCTCGCCTATCGCGTTTCCTGCCCTCTATAATCATGCGCCATGACCGCCGCCAACGACTTCGCCGACGACGCCCCGCTTTACTCCGCGGTGCTGAAGCCGCACCGCTCGCTCGGCCGCCGTGGCTTCATCATCCTGATGTCGGCGATGGCGCTGATGTCGGCATCCGTCGGGCTCTATTTCTTTGCCATCGGCGCCTGGCCGGTGCCCGGTTTCTGCGGCGTCGACGTGCTCGCTCTCTACGCCGCCATGCGCCTTTCCTACCGGCAGGCGAAGACGGCGGAAGTGATCCGCCTGTCGCGGAAGGTCCTGACGGTCCGCCGCATCGCGCCCGATGGCCGGAGCGCCGAGACCGGGCTCAATCCGTACTGGGCGCGGCTGGAAATCGACCGCCATCCCGAGTTCGGCATCCTGCGGATTGCCATCGTCTGGCAGGGCCGGCGCCTGGTCGTCGGCAGCTTCCTGCCGCGGAACGAGCGCGAGAGATTCGCCAAGGAATTTGCGGCGGCGCTGGCGCTCACCCGCACAACGCCGCTGCCCTGAACTTCGCGTCCGGCGCGCAAGAAACGGGTGGCCGCCCGCGGCCCGCGCGCCTATCTCGGCGACCCTGAGAACGCGCTACAAGGGAAGCCAGCCATGGATATCGCCGTGACCGAGATCGCCGCCCACCCGAGGGAAGTTCCGCTCCGCGCCGAGCACCCGACCGACTACGACGTGGTCTGCCGGGCGATCGCCTTCATCTCCGAGAAGTGGCGCGGCCAGCCGTCGCTCGAGGCGATTGCCGCCCACGTCGGCATGAAGCCGCTGTCGCTGCAGCGCCTGTTCACGCGCTGGGCCGGCCTGTCGCCGAAGGCGTTCCTGCAGGCAGTGACGCTCGACCACGCCCGCGTCCTGCTCGCCGATTCCGCCTCGGTGCTCGACGCCAGCTACGAACTCGGCCTGTCGGGGCCGGGACGGCTGCACGATCTTTTCGTCACCCACGAAGCGATGACTCCGGGCGACTACAAGGCGCGCGGCGAGGGCATCGCGATCCGCTACGGCTTCCATCCCTCGCCGTTTGGCACGGCGCTGGCGATGGTCACTGAGCGCGGCCTCGCCGGCCTCGCCTTTGCCGACGAGGGCGAGGAGAAGGCGGCGCTCGCCGACATGCGCGGGCGCTGGCCGCGCGCCGAGTACATCGAGGACAGCGCAGCGACCGCTCCCTACGTGGCGCGCATCTTCGACCGCGCCCTGTGGCGGCCGGAGCAGCCGCTCCGGGTCGTCATGATCGGCACGGATTTCGAGGTGAGCGTATGGGAGACGCTGCTCAAGCTGCCGCTGGGCAAGGCGACGACCTATTCCGACATCGCCGCCCATCTCGGGCGGCCCTCGGCGGCGCGAGCGGTCGGCACGGCGGTCGGTCGCAATCCGGTTTCCTTCGTCGTCCCGTGCCATCGCGTGCTCGGCAAGGACGGCGGCCTGCACGGCTACCACTGGGGCCTGACGCGCAAGCGCGCGATCCTCGGGTGGGAGGCGGGAGTCGCCGGTTCGCAAGGATAGTGCTTGCCGAAACATCCATATTGTTGCTAATATCAACGATATGGATGACGGTAGCAACGATACCGCGAAGGCGCAGATCGCCGCGATCCGCGCCTTCAACCGGTTCTATACCCGCCGGATCGGCGCCCTCGACGAGCATCTCGCCGGCAGCGGATTCTCGCTGGCCGAGGCGCGCGTGCTCTACGAGCTTTCCGAGCGTGGCCGCATCAGCGCCGCCGATCTCGCCCGCGAGCTGTCGCTCGATCCGGGCTACCTCAGCCGCCTGCTCGCGGGCTTCGCCAGGCGCAAGCTGATCGCGCGCGAGCGCGCCGAAGGTGACGGGCGCCTCGTCCTGATCTCGCTGACCGCAAAGGGACGGGCGGCGTTCGTGCCGCTCGACGCCGGATCCTCGGCAGCGGTGGCGACGATGGTCGCGGCGCTCGGCGAGGACGAGCGCCGGCGGCTGGTCGACGCCATGGCGTCGGTGCGCGCGGTGCTCGGCGACGGTCCGCCGGCAAGCGCGCGTCCCGTCGTGCTGCGCCGGCACCAGCCCGGCGACATCGGGTGGATCATCCATCGCCAGGGCAGGCTCTACGCTGAGGAATACGGCTGGGACGAAACCTACGAGGCGCTGGTCGCCGAGATCCTGGCGGCGTTTGTGAAGAACTTCGACGCGCAGCGCGAGCGCTCGTGGATCGCCGAGATGGACGGCGAGATCGCCGGCTCGGTTTTTCTGGTGCGCGTATCCGACGAGGTCGCCAAGCTGCGGCTGCTCTACGTCGAGCCGACGGCGCGCGGCCTCGGTCTCGGCTCGCGCCTGGTCGAGGAGTGCATAGCCTTTGCCCGCGGCAAGGGCTATCGCACGCTGACGCTATGGACCAACGACGTGCTGGCTTCGGCGCGCCGCCTCTACGAGGGCCACGGCTTTCGCCTGGTCTCGCAAGGCCGCCACAAATCCTTCGGCAAGGATCTCGTCGGCCAGACGTGGGAACTGTCGCTGCGCCAGTAGCATCGTCGCGGGAAGAGCGGTCGGCCAGGCGTACCGCCGCGAGCCTGCCGGGGCGCGCTACTCGAGGACTTCCTTGCTGGCGACGGAGGAGTCCGCATTCAGCCGGTAGACCACCGGCACGCCGGTGGCGAGTTCCATCTTGACGATCTCATCGGCCGTCAGGCCGTCGAGCGCCATGATCAACGCGCGCAGCGAGTTGCCATGCGCTGCGATGAGCACGCGCTTGCCGGAGAGCACGTCGGGCAGGATGCGGTGGATGTAATACGGCCACACCCGAGCGCCCGTGTCGCGAAGAGATTCGCCGCCGGGCGGGGCGACGGCGTAGGAGCGGCGCCATATCTGCACCTGGTCCGCGCCCCACTTGGCGCGCGCGTCGTCCTTGTTGAGGCCGGAGAGATCGCCGTAGTCGCGCTCGTTGAGGGCGAGGTCGTACGTGATCGGGATGTCGGGCGTGCCGACCTCGGCCAGCATCAGGTCGAGCGAGCGCTGCGCCCGGCTGAGCGCCGAGGCGTAGCCGACGTCGAAGGCAAGGCCCTTCGCCTTGAGGCTGCGGCCGGCGGCCTTTGCCTCTTCGATTCCCGTCGGCGTCAGGCCGATGTCGCGCCAGCCAGTGAAGAGATTCTTGAGGTTCCAATCGCTCTGTCCGTGGCGGACGAGCACCAGCAGGCGGTCCATCGTTTCGATCCTGTCAGTTATTTCTGCGTAGCGAGGGCGGCGAGAATATCGCGCATCAGCGCGCGATTGGCATCGGTGAATTCGGGCGCCTGAAGCGGACCGCGCTCGGTCAGCGGCAGGGTGGACATCGTGTCGCTGATCGCAGCGGCGAGGCCGGCGTCGTCGAAACCCGGGCAGCGCACGAAACGCGAGGTGAAGGCAGCCTTGGCCTTGTGGCCGGTCGCGAAGGCGACGGCCTGTGCCTTGCTGTCGAAGGCGGTCGTCTCAACCGTATCGGCGGTGATCGCGCCGGCGACGTCGTAGTAGGTGCGGTCGATCTCGTCCTCGTCCTGGCTCGCCGTCATGGTGCACGCCTCGACGTTGTTGGTGTCGATGGCGCACGTGCCGGCGCCGTATTCGAGGTAGCGCACGCGGTGGTCGGCGAGGAATGCCGGCTTGTCGATGTGGTAGCCGACGAAGGTGCCGTCAGGGTTCTGGCGGATGAAGCTGAACGCGCAGGCAAGGCGCGCGTCTTCCGCGCTCGTCGTCAGTGGCTGGCTGGAGAAGTAGCCGGAATACGGATAGTCGGCGGCCCACCCCGGCGTCGCGGCGGCAAGTGTTGCGGCAATCGCTGCCCAAGGAAGCCGCCCGCGCATTCTCAGAGCCCGAGCACGTCCGTCATGGAATAGAGCCCGGGCTTCTTGTCGCGGCCCCACAGCGCCGCGCGGATGGCGCCGCGGGCGAAGAGCGCCCGGTCGCTGGCGTGGTGGCTGAGCGAGATCGACTCGCCGTCGCCGGCGAAGATCACGGTGTGGTCGCCGATCACCGAGCCGCCGCGGAGCGCGGCGAAGCCGACATCGCCAAGCCGCCGCGCGCCGGTTTCGCCGTCGCGGCCGCGCGCCGAATGCTGGGCGAGGTCGATGCCGCGGCCCTCGGCCGCCGCCTGGCCGAGCAGCAGCGCCGTACCCGAGGGCGCATCGATCTTGCCGCGGTGATGCATCTCGAGGATCTCGATGTCGAACGACGGGTCGAGCGCCTTCGCCGCCTGGCGCACCAGCCCGGCGAGCAGGTTGACGCCGACGCTCATGTTGCCCGACTTCACCACGACCGCGTGGCGGGCCTCCGCCTTGATCTTCGCCTCGTCGTCGGCCTTGAGGCCGGTGGTGCCGATGACGTGGACGATGCGCGCCTGCGCCGCGAGCTCGCCGAAGGCGACGGTCGCGGAAGGCACCGTGAAGTCGAGCACGCCGTCCGCCTTGGCGAACAGCGGCAGCGGATCGTCGCTGACGGCGATGCCGTTCCGGCCGAGGCCGGCTAGTTCTCCGGCGTCCTTGCCGATCTCCGGCTGGCCCGGCCGCTCGACCGCGCCGGCGAGCACGACGCCGGGCGTTTCGGCGACAAGGCGGATCAGCGTCCGGCCCATGCGCCCGGCGGCCCCGACGACGACAAGACGCATATCGGCCATGGCGGTGCTCCCTGTGGAGCCGCGGATATAGCCGGGTGCGGGCGCGCGAGTAAACCTCGCCGGCCCTTTAGGGCTGCGGTCCGTCGTAACCTTCGACGATGACGAGGTCGGTCTCGATGGCGTCGCCGCGGACCTCGAGCGCCCGCTTGTATTCCGGCGAATGGAAGCAGGCCGTCGCCGCCTCGAAGCTCGGAAACTCGATCAGCGAGTTTACCGGCCACGCTTCGCCGAGGGGATTCTCGAACTGCCCGCCGCGGGCGAGGAACTTGCCGCCATACTTGCGGAAAGCTTCGCCGTTGACCGTGCGGTAGGCGGCGTATTGCTCCGGCTTGTTGATCTTCAGCCCGACGATCCAGTAGCCCTTGGCCATGCCCTATCTCCGTTGTGCGGACGCTGCTGCGATTTCGGCGACGATCGCCTCGGCGACGGCACGCGGATCGCTCGCCGCGGTGACCGGCCGTCCGACGACGAGATAGTCGGCGCCGGCGCGGATCGCTTCCGCGGGCGTGGCGGTGCGCTTCTGGTCGCCGGCGTCGCTGCCCGAGGGGCGGATGCCGGGTGTCACGATCGCGACATCGGGGCCGACGATCGCGCGCACGGCTGCCGCTTCCGCCGGCGAGGCGACGATGCCGTCGATGCCGGCGGCGCGCGCGTCGGCGGCGCGGAGCGCCACCATCGCGCTGATCGGCCCCTGGTAGCCGGCGTCGACGAGGTCGCGTTCGTTCATCGAGGTGAGCACGGTGACGGCAAGGAGTTTCAGTACGCCTTTGCCGCGCGCTTTCACCGCGGCGCGTAGTGCCTGCGGATACGCGTGCACGGTGACGAAGGTCATGCCCATGCTCGCGATGCTGGCGATGGCGCCGGCGACCGTGTTGTCGATGTCGAGCAGCTTGACGTCGAGGAAGACTTTCTTGCCGCTCCGCGCCAGGCGCTCGGCGAAGGGCAGGCCGCCGGCGAACACGAGCTGCAGCCCGACCTTGTAGAAGGCGACG
>JBEHXS010000107.1:0-9056 GCA_048498575.1 Pseudomonadota bacterium | reverse complement strand
CAGCTCGACGCGCGCGCCGATACACGCCAGGCGGCGATCGACGCCCAGCAAAAGGAACACGCCGAGGCGCAGATGCACGCCGACACGCGCGCGGCGCAACAGGCGCTGAACAACATCGGCTACGGCCCGCTGGTCGTGAACGGCCAGCCGGACGCCGAGACCGCCGACGCCATCCGCCGTTTCCAGCTCGACAGCGGCATGTCGCTGACCGGACAGGCGGACGCCGAGCTGATCGCCCGCCTGAAGGCGATTGGCGCAATCCAGCAGCCGCCGGGCTAGGCCGTGCGCGTCACCTCGGCTCTCTGGGTCGGGGCGTACGTTCGCCGCTGCTACGGCGAGGGCGCTGCCGCCGCGGTGGTGAAGCGCGGGGCGGAAGAAGCCGGCGCGATCTTCGTCATCGCCGACCGGCTGGACGGTACCGGCGACCTCTACGCCCCCGCGCCGCAGGCGAGCTTCGAGGAAGGCGAGGACGGCGACCGGCTGTTTCAGGTGGTGGCGTCGCTGGCGCCGCTCGCCGAGATCGACCAGCGGCTCGAGCGTGAGAAGAAGTTCGACCCGGATCTGTGGGTCGTCGCGGTCGAGGACCGCGGGGGGCGGGCGTTCCTCGACGTGATCGGGGGGTAGCTTTTTGTCCCTCCCCGGAACGGCGAGGGGGGACCGGCCGAAGGCCGGTGAGTGGGGATGCGGCGAGGTACCCCACCCGGTCCTCCGCTACGCTCGGACCACCCTCCCCCGGGACGGGGAGGGAGCTTCGAATGTCGCGTGCCTCGTCGATAAGCGTTCAGGCCCGCTTTGCGCGCTCGTCCGATGGAGCGGCCGGGCGGGCGGCCTCGCTCGCGGCCGGACGGCGGACCGTGCTGTTCTCGGCGAGATGCGGCTCGTAGCCGGACGGAGCCGGTGCCGCGCCTTCGCGCCACGCTTCGACCAGCGTCTCGGCGACCTCCGGCTCCATGCCGGCGTAAAGATCGGAGAGCGGGAAGAAGGCCTGCACGTCGCGGCCGAGCGGACTTGCCAGCAGGAACACCTGCCGCGCCTGCGTGTCGTCGAGACGAAGCGCCTTCAGCATCACGGCGAACAGCTCGCCGCTGCGATCGGCGATGGCCGCATGGACGAGCTGGCGCGACAGGCCGAGACCTTCGCCGACGGCGTCGACGATCGGCTCAAGCTGGCCGCCGCGGGCGTAACCCACGATCTGCGCGGCGCTGAGGATCGAGCGGAAGGCGCGATCGACCCGCGCCGCCTTGCTGCCATGGGCGAGCGCCGGCGGACGCGCCGCGATGTCGGCGATGAGCTTCAGCCGCGCCTTGCGATCGAGCGACAGGAAGCGCCAGGGATCGAGACGGTTGCTGTAGTAGAGGCCGCTCGGCGGGGCGGGCGGCTGGCTTGGCGCCGGGATGGGCGCGCGGGGCGGCGCGAGCGGCGCGGCCGGGGCAGAGATGGCGGCGGCAACGGCGCTGACGCCAGCCTCGCGGACGGCGGGATCGCCCCCGATCGGCAGCGCGATGTCGAGGCGGGCGAGCACGGCGGCGTCGCCGGTGAGGCGCAGCGCGCGCTTGACCTCGGGGCTCAGCCCGGGGCGGCGCGCGATCAGCCGGTGATGCTCGGGGCCGGTGGCGGCGATGACCGACAGCAGGTCGACGGAACCCAGCGCAGTCGAATGTTTGAGGATCGGGGCAGCGACGCCGATGACGTCGCGGGCGAGCGAACGCACGACGGCAATCGGCGCGTCGCCGGCGAGCGCCAGCCGCTCGGCGACGAATATCCGGTCCTCGGCCGTGACCTTGGGGAGGAAGTGCAGCGCCAGTTCCTCGAACCGGTTGAGCTCGTCGCGATCGTGGACGACGTCGAGAACGAACAGCTCGGTGGTGGCGCGGAGCAGCGCGGCGTCACGCTTCTGCTCGTTGATGCGGGCGACATCGACGAGGTGCTGGCTGGCACCGTTTTTCTGGGGAATCGGCAAATTCACACCACGCATCGCCGCCGGAATGGAGCGAGGGGCATTGTCGGCGGAAGTCGTTATCGGACTGTTAACCTTGCCGGAACCTATATTTGGCCGCGCGCGAGTGAACCGTTCGCGTGGGGCAGTGCGGCCGAAGCGCCGCCGCCCGAGACAACATGATCTCGTGGGCTGGAGGTCGAGATGAGCACGGTTCTGGCGTTCAGGGCCACCGCGGGCAGGCCGAGCCGCCGCCGCGACGAATCGGTGGCGTGCGAGATCGTGATCTTCCCCGGCGTCCGCATCGAACGCGAGACACCGGCGATGCTCGATCTTGCGCATCGCCTGCGCGCGTCGCTCGCCATGGAAGGCGACGGCGGCGACGACCGGCCGCGCAAGACGCAGTAGCCCTCAGAGCGAGGCGCTGCAGTCGGCCGACTTGAGCGCGGCGGTTACCGCCGGCAGCAGCGAATCGTCGGGCACCAGCGCGCGCAGCACGATGAAGCCGGCATCGATCGGCAGCTCTAGCACGATCGCGGTGTTCAGCGACTCCGGCGGATTCTGGCGCAGCTGCGCATTCTGCACCGGCGTGAGCAGCGCAAGATCGAGGTCGGGGCCGTCCACGGCGCGATCGGTCAGGCTGTAGACATTGCGGCTGAGCTTGTCGAACACCGCCACCGACCAGAACTCGTCGGGCATGGCCGCGCGGACGCGGATCGGCCCGCTGTGGAGATCGAAGCGACAGGCCGCCTCCATGAAATGCGGGTCGATGCCGGGCATCGCCTCGGCGCCGGGCTCGGCCATCGGCAGGAGATGGAACTGGCCGTCGCTGCCCATGCGCGCGATCGAGGAGTAGGCGTCCTTGCCGGCGTAGTAGGGGACGAGGAAGACGATGGCGACATGGACGATGCCGCCGACCAGAAGCCCGCCGATGACGAAGAGGATGGTTCGCCTCACGGGCAGTGCGCCTTGCGGATCGCGGGCATCGCGAGCGTCGAGAGCTGGCTGCCGGTGGCGAGCGGCGTGTCGTAGAGGCGGAAGACGAGATCGAAGCGCGGCGCGTCGCCGACCGGCAGCCAGTTGCCGGGCTGGACGGTGCCGGACGCGGTGATCGCGAAATCGCCGTTGGCGGCGCGCACGATCTCGCGCGAATGGAAGCCCTGGCGGTGGGCGAGGTTCGGCATCAGGCGCCCGTCGCCATCGACCGCGGTCAGGGTCCACAGGCGTGCTGCCGGCGTCTCGCCGGCGATGGTGTAGGTGCAGCCGCCGAAGAGCGGCGCGCCGGTGTCGTCGGCAGTGGCGGTGAAGACGAGGCCCTCGCCGGCGCCAAGCGGCACCTCGCCGGAGCGGGCGATCCGGGCGAGGGCGTAGGGATCGGCGTTCAGGGTGCCGTCGTCCGGCCACGCCGTCCAGTCGCCGACGGTCACCGCGCCGAACAGGTGGCCCTGGCTGACGGCGTACCAGGCGCTGCCGACGCCCACCACGACCGCCACCGCGACCGCGATGACGAGATCAATGAGGAAGCGCACTGCCGGCGATCTCGGTCAGGGATGGTTCTTCGGCCGGCATGAGGGAGGCGAGCGGCTTGCCGCCGGCCGCCTTGAGCATCAGGTCCTGGATGATCGACAGCCGTTCGCTGGTCGCCGCCGACAGGCTGGAGGCGCGGAGCTCGTCGCCGGGCGATTCCGGCCCGGTCTGCGCCACCACCGACTGGCCGGGCTTCGGCGCCTCGAACGGCGGATTGACGAACGGGATCGGCTTCAGCTCGACGCCCTGGTGGGCGGCCTGCATGAACTGCTTCCACGCCATGGCCGGCAGGATGCCGCCGGTGAGCCGCCGCGTCGGCGCGTAGCCGTCGTTGCCGAACCACACCGCCGCGACGTAGTTGCCGGTAAAGCCGACGAACCAGGCGTCGCGGAAATCGGAGGTCGTGCCGGTCTTGCCGGCCGTGCGGATGCCGTCGAGCTTGGCCTTGGTTCCGGTGCCGCGCTCGGGCACCTGCACCATCATGCCGTTCATCTCGGCGAGGACCTTGTCGTCGAGCACGCGCGCCGGCGGCGGCGTGTCGCGCTTGTGGTCGAAGAGCACGTCGCCGCGGCTGTTGAGGATCTGGGTGTAGGCATAGGGCGTCGCCTTGTAGCCGCCGTTGGCGAAGGCGGCATAAGCGCCGGCCATGTCGATGACCTTGACCTCGGAGGAGCCGAGGGGGAGCGAGCGCGTGATGCGGAGCTCGCTGGTGATGCCCATGCGGTGCGCGGTCTCGACGATCTTGTCGCGGCCGATCGCCTGCGCCAGGCGCACCGGGATGATGTTGATCGAGTTGACCAGCGCCGTGGTGATGGTGATCGGCCCGAGGAAGTGGCCGGAGAAATCGGACGGGCACCAGTCGCCGAGGCAGATCGGCTCATCGGGCACGATGCTCTGCGGCGTGAAGCCGTTGGCCATGGCGGTGGCATAGACGAACGGCTTGAAGGACGAGCCCGGCTGGCGGAGCGCATCGGTGGCGCGGTTGAACTGGCTCTCGCCGTAGTCGCGGCCGCCGACCATGGCGCGGACCGCGCCGTCGGTATCGACGCCGACCAGCGCCGCCTGCTTGACGAAGTAGGATGGGCCGTATTGGCGGAGCGTATCCTCGATCGCGCCCTCGGCCGCCTTCTGCATGCCCATGTCGATGGTGGTGCGCACGGTGAGCACACGGTTGTCGCCGATGTTGGCGGTCTTCACCTGCTCGAAGGCCCAGTCGAGGAAGTAGTCGGGCGAGCCGGAGGCCGCGGTGTGCTCGATGACGTCGGCCGGATGGCGGCGGGCGCCGACGACCTGGCCCTCGGTCATGAAGCCGGCCTGGACCATGTTGGTCAGCACCTCGTTGGCGCGGGCGCGCGCCGCCGGCAGGTTGACGTGCGGGGCGTATTTGGTCGGCGCCTTGAACAGGCCGGCGAGGAGGGCGGATTCGGCGAGGTTCACGTCGCGCACCGACTTGCCGAAATAGAACTGCGAGGCGGCTTCGACGCCGAAGGCGCCGCCGCCCATGTAAGCGCGGTCGAGGTAGAGCTTCAGGATGTCCTGCTTGGAGAGGTTGGCCTCCAGCCACAGGGCAAGGAACGCCTCCTTGATCTTGCGGTCGATGGTGCGCTCGTTCGACAGGAAGAGATTCTTGGCGAGCTGCTGCGACAATGACGAGCCGCCCTGCACGACCGCGTTGGCGCGAAGGTTCTCGACCAGCGCGCGGAGCGTGCCGGGGACATCGATGCCGAAGTGATCGAAGAAGCGCCGGTCCTCGGTGGCGAGCACGGCCTTGATGAGCTGGTCCGGCATCTCGTCGAGCGGCACGGCGTCGGACGTCTTCAGGCCGCGCGTGCCGATGACGTTGCCGTAGCGGTCGAGGAACGTGACGGCGAGATCGCCGCGCGCCCGCCAGTCGCCCTTGGTCGCCTGGAAGGCGGGGAGGGCGAGGGCGAGCAGCACGACCGCGACACCGGCGAAGAGGGTGAGGGCGTCGCCGACGATCTCGAAGAACAGGCGCGCCCAGCCGGTGACGCGGAAGCGGCGCATGAAGAGCGAGAAGCCGACGAAGCCAGCCGCGATGGCGCGCCCAACGCGAAACAGCGTCGAGTCGATCCACGCGTCGACTTCGATCGGCCGAAGCCGCCGCTTCGGCTTGTTGCTCTGGAATGGGTCGTGCACGGGCCTCTCCGCTGTGCTGCGAGGATAAGCAAGACCGGGAGGTAGCGGAAGGCGGCAAAAGGCGTGGCGGCGCGCCAAGGCGAGCCTCGCGCATATTGCTTTGCACTACGACATGGTTGGCGGCGATCCGCCCGGCGACGTAGGGTGGCGGCCCGCCCAGCGACCGACGGATTCCCGCCGTGCCCGACTTTCCGATCATCGACAGCCACATTCACCTCGCCGATCCGGGCCGCTTCACCTACGCCTGGATGGCGGGCGCGCCGTCGCTGCGACGCGTCGTCCTGCCGGCGGACCTGAAGCGTGCCGCGGCGCCGGTGACGGTAGAATCGCTGGTCTTCGTCGAGGTCGACGTAGCCGACGGACAGAACGTCGCCGAGGCGGCGTGGATCGACGGCCTGGCGTCCGCGCCGAAGGCGGGCGAACCGCGGGTAGCGGCGACGGTGGCGGCGCTGCCGCTGGAACGCGGCACGGCGGTGAAAGGCGACCTCGACCGGCTCTTGGCGCTGAAATCGGTGCGCAGCATCCGCCGCCTGATCCAGAACCAGCCCGACCCGGATTTCTGCATCAAGCCGGACTTCATCGCCGGGCTGAAGCTGCTCGCGCCGCACGGCATCGCCTTCGACATCTGCGTCTTCCACCATCACCTGCCGAACGTGATCCGCATGGTCGAGATGTGCCCGGACGTGCGGTTCGTTCTCGACCATATCGGCAAGCCCGCGATCAAGGACGGCGAGATGGAGCCGTGGCGGACGAATCTGAGTGCGCTGGCTGAGCGCGAGAACGTCTGGTGCAAGATTTCCGGCGTGGCGAGCGAGGCCGATCACCGCAACTGGACGGCGGAACAACTGCGCCCGTACATCAGCCACGCCATCGACGCCTTCGGCTTCGAGCGCGTCATGTTCGGCGGCGACTGGCACGTTTCGGAATTGGCGATCGGCTATCCGCGCTGGGTCGAGGTCGTCGACTGGGTTGTCGCCGCGGCGTCGGCCGAGGAGAAGCGCAAGCTCTACCGGGACAACGCCGCGCGCTTCTACCGCTTCGCTTCGTGATGCAGCCGGAGACGCTCCGCCGCCTCGGCTACAGCATCGCCGCGGTGCGCGCGCTGGCGCGGCGCGAGTTGCCGGCCTCGGTGTTCGACTTCGGCGACGGCGCGGCGGAAGACGAACGGACGCTCCGCCGGAACGAGGCCGCGTTCGGCGAGATCGAAGTGGTGCCGCGGCCGCTGAACGGTCCCGGGCCACGCGATCTATCGGTGACGCTGTTCGGCCGGCGGCTCAGCCTGCCGGTGATCATCGGTCCGACGGGGCTGTCGGGCCTGTTCTGGCCTGACGGGGAGATGTGCGCGGCCCGCGCCGCTGCCAAAGCGGGAACCGCGTTCGTGCTCAGCCACGCCTCCGTCTGCACGCTGGAGGAGTTGGCCGCCGCGGGGGCGAGCCCGCGCTGGATGCAGATCTTCATCTATCGCGATCGGGGCTTCACCCGCGAGCTGGCCGAGCGCGCCGCGGCGGCTAACTACGACGCGCTCGTGCTGACCATCGACAACCAGCTGACCGGCAATCGCGAGCGCGACGTCCGCCACGGCTTCACCATCCCGCCGCGCCTCGGCCCGACGCAACTCGCGAAGATGGCGATGAAGCCGCGCTGGGCGTGGCGCATGCGCGACCAGCGCCGGCGCATCACCTTCGCCAACTACCGGCGACCGGGCATCGACGAGGACATGGGCACGATCGCCGCGCGCATGGCGTCGCTCCTCGATCCGGCGATGTCGTGGAAGGATGTCGACGAGCTGCGCCGCATCTGGAAAGGGCCGCTGCTGCTCAAGGGCATCCTCCACCCGGCCGAGGCGGCGGCGGCCGTCGATCACGGCGTCGACGGCGTCATCGTCTCGAACCACGGCGGCCGGCAACTCGACGGCGCGCCGGCGACGATTGACGCACTGCCGGCTGTGGCAGATGCGATCGGAGGACGCATCCCGGTGCTGGTCGACGGCGGGATGCGGCGCGGCGTGGATGTGGTCAAGGCGCTGGCGCTCGGCGCCCGCGCCTGCCTGATCGCCCGGCCGCAGCTCTGGGGCCTGGCGGTCGCCGGCGAAGCGGGGGTCGCCCATGTGCTGGAGATTTACCGGCGCGAGATCGACCGGGCGATGGGACTATTGGGCGCGACGCGGCTCTCGGACCTCGGACCGGACATCATCTTCCGCCGGCCGGGCCGCTAGTCGACTTCCTTGAAACGGCCGGCGTCGACCAGCGCCTGAACGAAATCAGGGACAACGAGACCGCCGCGCACCTTGGCGTCGAGCGCCGCCTCGGCCGACCGCACGGTCGCGATGCGGGCGATAGTTGCCGCGATGCGCGCCTGTGGCACGACAACGATGCCGTCCTCATCGCCGACGATGATGTCGCCGGATGCAACCGCGACGCCGCCGATGACGATGGGCAGCCCGACGGTGCCGGGCCCGACGCGGCTCGGCGAATTGGGCGAAACGCCCGCCGCGAAGCATGGCAGGCCGACGCCGCGGATGCCCGCGACATCGCGCACCGCGCCATCAGTGACGAAGCCGGCGATGCCGCGGTTCTTCATCATGCCGAGCACCAGGTCGCCAGTGACGGCGTTGCCGAGGAAGCCGTGGCGGGCGGCGACGACGATGTCGCCGGGCTCGGCGACGGTGATCGCACCGAACAGGGCGAGGTTGTCGCCGGAACCGGGGTCGCAGGTGAGGGCGACGCCGCACAGCGACTGGACCGGCGTCACCGGCTTGATCGGCGCGGCAAGCGCGCCGCTGCCGCCGAGCGCATCCACGACGAAGCCCGTCTGCAGGCCGGCGAAGGCGCGAACCTCGGCCGGCGACGGCCGCGGGAAGCGGCGTCGTATCGTGAGCAGCGGTGCGTCTTCGATCATGGTGATGTGCCCGGCGCGACGAGTCGTCCGATACTACTGGACGACGACCACCGGCGTCCCGACGCTGACGCGCTGATAGAGCGTGAGGATATCGGCGTTGTACATGCGGATGCAGCCGTAGGAGACGAAGCCGCCGATGGAGTCCGGCCGGTTGGTGCCGTGGATGGCATAGTCGCCGCCGGTGAGCACCATGGCGGCGGCGCCCATCGGGTTCGACGGCACGCCGCCGGCGATGTAATCGGGCAGCCACGGGTTGTCGTGCTTCACGTCGGCGGGCGGCATCCACGCCGGCTTGATGAACTTCGCGACGATCTCGGCCCGGCCGGACCACTGCTTGCCCTGCTTGCCGACGCCGACCGGGAAGCGCAGCGCCTGACCGTTGCCGAGCACGAGATAGAGGCGCCGCTCCGGTGTGTTGACCACGATCGTGCCGGGCGCATAGCCGGGCGTGGTGAAGGGCACGAGCTTGGGCGCGGCCGAGGCCGGCGCCGTGGCGACAAGCGGCGCGAGAAGGACTAGAAACGCGACAACGAGCGAG
>JBEHXS010000106.1:0-9221 GCA_048498575.1 Pseudomonadota bacterium | reverse complement strand
CTGCCATCGCGCTCGCGCCAGATTCGGCCGCCGCCTACAGCGCGCGCGGCGTGCTCTACCTCAAGGACGAGGAATACCGCGACGGGCTGGTCGATCTCGACCGCGCGCTGGTGCTGGCGCCGGACGACGAGACGGCCCTCCGTACCCGTGCCTTCGCGTGGGACGAACTCGGCAATTATCCCGCCGCGATCGCCGACTACGGGCGGCTGATCGCGCTGACCGGCGATCCGAATTACCGCTACTTCCGCGGCTTCGCCTATTTCCGGACCGGCGACGACGCCGCGGCGGTGGCTGACTTCGACGCGATCATTCCCTCCGCTTCGCTGACCTTGTCGGCCTGGGGCCACCGCGGCCGCGGCAGCGTTCGCGAGCGCGACGGCGATCTCACCGGCGCGCTTGGCGATTACAACGCCGCGCTTGCCGCCGATCCGTCGGACGACCGTTCGTTCGCCGGTCGTTGCCGGGTGGCGGTGGCGCTTGGGGAGGCGAGCGGCAGCGGCTGTGCCGGCGCGCTCAGGCAGGCCGCGGCGCGCTGAGAGTCAGACCCAGGGCGTGTGGAGCTGGAGCAGTTCGCGGAAGCGCGAGGCCGCCTCGCTGTGGCGCGCCAGGTTGGCGGCGGCGTTCTCGACGACGATCGCCGGCAGGCCGCCGGTCATTTCCTCGCCGGTCAGTTCGCCGATGCGCAGCTCGTAAAGCGAGGCGCCGGCGGCCAGCGCCACGACCTCGTTCGGATACTTGAGCACGATGCCGATCATGCGGCTGTGCGGGTCGCGGATCATCGCCGAGAAACTCACGACGCGATGGCGGGCGAGGCTCGCGATCAGGCTGGCGCAGATCGTGACGAACGCGCGGTAGTCCATGGCCGGCAGGTTGTCGGCGGAGAGCTTCTCGATCCAGGCAATGTAGGCCATGCGCCGCGCCACCACGTTCTGGTGCGCTTTCAGGGTGAAGCGGTCGGCGATCGCCGTCGCCACCGTATCGACGAGCCGGTCGAAACCGGCTTCGTCGGCCAGCGCCGCAAGGCCCCAGCGGCGCGCGATCTCCTGGGTCAGTGCCGGCTCACCCATGACCGAACAGCATGTTGACGGTGCGGCGGATCATTTCGTCGTGGTCGGTGGAAGCGTGGCCGGCGCCGGCGGCGAATACCGCCCGGTCTACGGCGGCCAGCCGCAGCCGCGCGACGTCGACCTTGCGGCTATCGACCCGCAACCGGTCGGTGCCGGTATCGACCTTGCCACCGTCGTCATCTGCAGCCGTCATTGCCGCATCTCCACCGCTGCATTATGGGGCGATTCCGGCGGTTTCGGGAAGGGTCGCGAGCCTCAGGTCCCCTCAAGCCGTCGCCACGGCTGCGATCGGCGGCGCGCCAGGCGGGCGGTCGCGGCGAAAATCGCGCAGGATTACCGCGGCCACCTGGCTCGCCGGCACCGGCCGGCCGAAGTGGAAACCCTGGACCTCGTCGCAGCCGATGGCGCGCGCATAGCGGGCGTGCTCCTCGGTTTCGACGCCTTCGAGACAGACGCGCATCCCCAGCATGTGGCCAAGGCCGGCGACCGAACGCATGATCTTCTCGGCCGGCGCATCGGGGGTGTCGAGGGCGCGCATGAAGCTGCCGTCGATCTTGATCTTGTTGAACGGGAACTGCCAAAGGTAGCCGAGGCTCGAATAGCCGGTGCCGAAGTCGTCCATGACGATGGCCGTGCCGAGCGACTTCAGATGGGCCAGCTCGCGCATGACGCTCTCGCTGTCGCGGAGCAGCAGGCTCTCGGTGATTTCGAGGAGCAGCCGGTTGGGCTTCAGGCCGGTGATGGCGAGGGCGGTCGCGACGACGTCGGCGACGCTCTCCTTGCCAAACTGCGCCGGCGAGAGGTTGACCGACACCGTCAGGTGGTCCGCCCAGTTGGTCGCCGCAGCGCAAGCCTCCTGCAGCACCCAGTTGCTCAGGCGGCCGATGACGCCCATGCGCTCTGCCACCGGAATGAACAGGCTCGGCGGGATGAAGCCGCCGTCGGCGGTCGGCAGGCGCGCCAGTGCCTCGAAGCCCACCAGCCGCTCGTCCGGCTCGCTGTACAGCGGCTGGAAGTGCAGCGAGAACCCGCCGGTGTCGAGGGCATGCTCGATCGCGCTTTCCAGCGTCAGGCGCTCCTGGGCCTCGGCGTCGATCTCGGCGCTGAAGAAGCGGATGCGCCCGCGGCCCTCGGACTTGGCCTTGGCCATCGCCATCTCGGCGCAGCGGATCAGCCGCTCGGCGTTGCGCCCGTGGTCGGGATACATGGCAACGCCGACGCCGACGGTCGGTGTGATCTCCGTGCCGATAAGGGTCAGCCGGCTGCTCATCGCCGCGGCAAGCTTGCGGGCGAACACCTCGACGTCGGCGCGGTTGCGCGGCGCACCCTGGATCACGGCGAATTCGTCGCCAGCGAGGCGGGCGACGACGTCATCGGGTCCGGCGATCTCGTGCAGGCGGTCGGCCGCCCACTTGATCATCTGGTCGCCGAAGGCAAAGCCGAAGCGGTCGTTGACGTCCTTGAAGCGGTCGATGTCGACGCAGTGGACCGCGACGAAGCGGCCACCGGCTTCGGCCAACATGCCGGCGAGCGAATTGGTGAGGCTGCTGCGATTGGCGAGCCCGGAAAGCGCATCGAAATTGGCGAGATAGGCGACGCGCGCCTCCGCCCGTTCCTTGTCGCGCTGGCGCATATACCAGGCCCCGGCCGGGATGCCGAAGGCGGCCGCGATCAGCAGGCCGAGACCGCTCGCCGATACTAGGAACGTGCGTTCGTAGTCGGCGCGCTTGGCCGTCTGGTCGATGTAGGCTTCCACGACCGCCACGACGTGGCCGTCCTTGCCGACGCGCGGCACATAGGTCTCGGCGTAGTAGGCGGGGCGCGACGGCGGGTCGCCGGTCTTGATCTCGACGGTCGGCGCGCCGAACGCAATTGCTTCGGCAGCTTCCGGATTGTGCTCGGCGAGGTCTTCGGTATCGCCCGCTTCCTCGGGCAGGTCGTCCGAGACGAAACGCGGCGTGCCGCGCGCGTCGTAGACTTTGTACAGGAAGACGTTCGCCACCGACTTTACCTGGTCGATGAACTGGCGCAGTTCGGCCGGTGGCGGGCTGCCGGCGGCGATGCTGGCGAGGTCGTTGGTATTGCGCGCAAGCAGCTCCGTCCACGCGCTGGCGGTTGCCGTCGCGTCGTCCTCAAGCAGGTGGTTGATGGTGCGGCGCTCCAGCGCTACGGCACCGCCGACAAAGGCGATCACCGCTCCAACCAGTAACGCTGGCCGCCAAATCGAAAAGGACAAAGGAATACTCGTTGCTCGCGCAAAACGAGTAACAGCCAATCATTGCCTAACTCTGAACCGTGGGTTCACCGGCCGCTAAGCGTGGAAATGGCGGATTAGAGCCAGCCGCGCCGCTTGAAATAGAGGTACGGCAGCGCCGCCGAAGCCAGCATCAGAAGAATTGCCAAGGGGTAACCGAAGGGCAAGGACAGCTCAGGCATGAAGTGAAAGTTCATGCCCCACATGGTGCCCAGCAGGGTCGGCGGGAAGAATACCGTCGTCGCGACGGTCAGGATGCGAATTACTTCGTTCTGCTGGACGTTGATCAGGCCGAGCGTGGCGTCGAGCAGGAACGTGATCTTGTTCGACAGGAAGTCGACGTGGTCCTCGAGCGACTTGATATCGCGCGCCGCGAGCTTGAGGCGCGAGCGGCTGGCGCCCTTGGCGTTGATCAGGGGCAGCGCAAGGCCGGCGTACTGCACCAGCCGTTCGAGCGAGGCCAGACTTTCGCGCGCCTTGGCGGCGAGGTCGCCCTGCGTGCCAACCGCCTCGATTAGGGCTTCCAGCCGTCGTCCGGCCTGGACGTTCTGGTGGCTGATGTCGGGCTGCTTGGCGAAGACTTCCTGGTTGATCTTGTCGACGTCCTGCGAGATGCGCTCGAGCACGTCGGCGGTGCGGTCGACGACCGCTTCGAGCAGGCCGAGGAATATCTGCGGCGTCGAGGTGCAGCCGCTGCCGACCTTGGCGGCGCGATTGATGAACTGGCGGACGGCGCGCAGGTCGTCGTAGCGCACGGTGGCGATGCGGTCGCCGGAAACGATGACCGTGAAGGGGGCCAGCGTCGGATGGCTCCTGTCGACCCCGGTGAGCAGGCTCGCTGTCATGAAGACGGCGCCGTCCTCGGCATAGAAACGGCTGGAAAACTCGATTTCCTCGGTCTCTTCCCGGCTCGGGATCGAGGCTGCGAGGAAGCGCTCGGTGATGCGGTCCTCCTCCAGCGTCGGCTGGTAGAGGTCGACCCAGGCGGTGTCCGCCGGCGTCACCGAGGGGTCGCCGCTCACGACCTCCTCCAGGCCTTTCTCGCTCACCCGGTACGCTGTCAGCATTCACCCAGCCCTATTTTCGGGCAGCCATGCACCCGCGCGGGGTGCCGATCAAGCACAGAACGAACGTCTGCGCCTCGCTTCGGCGCGTCCACAATGCCGCAGCCGGGTTAAGGCAAGCCGAACTTGCCCACACTTTGCGAGGCCTCCTTTCCTTCCCCTTGTCAGGAGGGGCGATCGGGTAGACCATCCTTCGCGAAGTCCGCGCGTGGCGGCGGCCTCGCGTGGCATGTAGCCATGGGAGGCAAAGCCATGGGAAGTAACGGGCCAAACGGCAGAGTAGCCGGCCCACGGTGCATCGCACTGGTGGGCCCCTTCGCAAGCGGCAAGACAACCCTTCTCGAAGCGATACTGGCGCGCACCGGGGCGATCACCCGGCAGGGCACGACGGCCGAGAAAAATACGGTCGGCGACGCCGCGCCCGAGGCGCGCGCCCATCAGATGAGCGTCGAGGCCAATATCGCCGAAGCCGATTTCATGGGCGACCGGCTGACCTTCATCGATTGCCCCGGCTCGGTTGAGTTCGCCTTCGAGGCCGAGCCGATCGTTGCCGCCGCCGATCTCGCCGTCGTCGTGGCCGAGGCCGACGAGAAGAAAGTGCCGGCGCTGCAGGTCATCCTGAAGCATCTGGAAAGCAACGGCATCCCGCACGTCCTGTTCCTCAACAAGGTCGACAAGGTCGAGGGCGGAGTGCGCGAGACACTCGAAATCCTGCAGAAGGCGAGCGCCGTCCCGCTCGTCCTCCGTCATATCCCGATCCGGAAGAACGGCATCGTCACCGGCTTCATCGACCTCGCCCTGGAGCGCGCCTTCGTCTATCGCGAGCATGCGGCAAGCGAGGTCGTCGACATCTCGACCGACGAAAAAGTGCGCGAGGCCGAAGCCCGTTTCTCGATGCTGGAAGCGCTCGCCGATTACGACGACGCGCTGATGGAGCAGCTTCTCTCGGAGATCGAGCCGCAGCGCGACCGCGTCTTCGACGACCTGGCGCGCGAGATGCGCGCCGGCGCGATCTGTCCGGTGCTGATCGGCTCGGCCGAGCATGCGCACGGCATCGGCCGTCTGCTCAAGGCCATCCGTCATGAGGCGCCGGGTGTCGCCGATACCCGCGTCCGGCTCGGCGTCGCGGACACTGGCGAGGCCGTCGTGCAGGTGATGAAGACGCTGCACACCTCGCACGGCGGCAAGCTGTCGGTCGTCCGTGTGCTTGCCGGCTCGGTCGGCGATGGCGCGGAACTCACGGGCAGCGCCGGTTCGGTCGGCCGCGTCTCCGGCGTCTTCCGCATCTTCGGCCAGCAGGCGACGAAACGCGACGCCGCGCAGGCCGGCGAAACGGTCGGCCTCGGCAAGCTGGAAGGAGCCCGGACCGGCATGACGCTCGGCACCAAATCGCCGCCGGCGGCGCTGGTCGAGCTGTTGCCGCCGGAACCGGTGCTTGCGGTTGCGGTCGCCTCGGCCGAGCGCAAGGACGACGTGAAGCTGTCCGCCGCGCTCGCCAAGGCGGTCGAAGAAGACCCGTCGCTTCGCGTCAGCCACGGCCAGGACACCGGCGAGACGCTGCTCGAAGGGCAGGGGGAGATGCACCTCCGCGTCGCGCTCGAGCGGCTTACCGGCAAGTACGGCATCGGCGTCCGCACCCACGATCCCGCCGTGCCCTACAAGGAAACTATCCGCGCCGGCACGGAAATCCGCGGCCGCCACAAGAAGCAGTCCGGCGGCCACGGCCAGTTCGGCGACGTCGTCCTGGAAATCCGGCCGCTCACGCGCGGGTCCGGCTTCACCTTCGCCGAGACCGTCAGCGGCGGCTCGGTGCCGCGCGGCTACTTCGGCTCGATCGAAGACGGCGTCCGCGAATACCTGGCGCGCGGGCCGCTCGGCTTTCCGGTGGTCGACTTGTCCGTCACGCTGACCGACGGCTCGTATCACACGGTCGATTCCTCCGACATGGCGTTCCGCACGGCGGCGCACATCGCCATGCGCGAGGGCATGCCGCAGTGCCGGCCCGTGCTGCTCGAGCCGATCCTCAAGGTCGCGATCGCCGTGCCGTCGGAGGCGACGGCGCGCGTCAACGGCATCGTCTCGCAGCGGCGCGGGCAGTTGCTCGGCTACGACGCGCGTCCTGGCTGGGACGGGTGGGATGTTGTCGAGGCGCTGATCCCGCAATCGGAGATCCGCGATCTCATCGTCGAGCTGCGCTCGGCCACGGCCGGCGTCGGTACGTTCAGCGCGCGCTTCGATCATCTTGCCGAACTCGGCGGCAAGCTCGCCGACCAGATCGTCGAGCGCGCGCGGGCGCAAGCCGCGTAGTCCGACACTCTCTCATGTGGAGACGCGCGCGATCGTGATTGATCGCGCGCGACGCTCGCTTACGCTCAACGACGGGCGATGCGATGCCTGTTGTGTGAGTCGAAGCGATGTCTCTCCGGACGCGTCATGGCTGGGAGATTGCGGAAAGCCGCGTTACGCCGGAGGCGATCTTCCTCGACCGGCGCAACCTCATCCTCGGCGGCGCCGCCTTCGTCGCGGCGACTGTCGCCGGCGACTTCATCCTGAACCATCGCGGCGCACGCTCGCCGGTCATCGACGATCCATCGCGGCGGCTTTATCCGGCGCGCCGCAACGATGCTTACGCCGTCGCGCCGCGGCCGCTGACGCCGGAGGCCGTCAACACCACGACCAACAACTTCTATGAGTTCGGTGCCAGCCGGAACATCGCTGCCGCCGCCGCGGCGCTGCCCATCCGGCCGTGGGATGTCGCGATCGACGGCCTGGTCGAGACGCCCGTCACCCTCGGCATCGACGATCTCCTGGCGAGTGTCAGCCTCGAGGAGCGCATCTATCGTCACCGCTGCGTCGAGGGCTGGTCGATGGTCGTGCCGTGGACCGGGTTCCCGCTGAAGGCGCTGATCGCGAAGGCGAAGCCGCTGGCTTCGGCGAAGTATGTGCGCTTCGAGGCCTTCAGCGATCCGTCGATCTCCGGCGGCCAGCGCCAGTCGTGGTATCCGTGGCCGTACGTCGAGGCATTGACCATGGCGGAGGCCGCCCACGACCTCGCCTTCCTGGTCACTGGCGCCTATGGCAAGCCGCTGGCGAAATCGATGGGCGCGCCGTTCCGGCTGCATGTGCCGTGGAAATACGGCTTCAAGTCGGTCAAAGCTATCGTGCGCATTTCCTTCGTCGAGCAGCGGCCGCAGACGTTCTGGCCGCAGCTCGATCCACGCGCTTACGGCTTCTGGGCCAACGTCAATCCGGACGTGCCCAATCTCCGCTGGAGCCAGGCAGACGAACTCGACATCGGCACCGGCGAACGGGTGCCGACCTTGCCCTTCAACGGCTACGGCGAGGCGGTGGCGCCGCTTTACGCCGGCCTCGGCGCCGAGCCCCTCTACATGTGACGGTCGCTGCGCGCGAAAAAAGGCCGGGCACCTTGGGTAAGGAGCCCGGCTAGGTATTGGCGCCTCTGCGCCATACGCCTTCCAGAGGGGAACAGCTAAATGGGGACATCCGTTCGCAGGGAGGAAGTAACGAACGAATCACCGCATCAGCACAGCCATGGTGATGAATGTTGGGTGACGCTCAAATAGGCACCTGCAACAACTACGGATAATCCCTCTGGTTGTGGCACAGAAACCACACACTACAGCCCAAGGATTTCCGGCGCCTAGTACGACCAGCTCTCGGCCTTGCTCAGTAGAAAATCTCGGAAAGCGTGGACGCGCGCCGAGTTCTTCAATTCGGCGGGGTACACGAAATACGTCGAGAAGCCTGGCACCTTTTCGTCGGGCAGCAGCTTCACGAGGTCGGAGTCGGCCTCGACCATGTAGCTCGGCAGCACGGCGATGCCGGTTCCCGCCAGTACGGCGGTGCGGATGGCAAACAGGTTGTTGATCTTCAGCACCGTATCGCGGGGATTATCCGAACTCCTGCCGGCGAGTTCGAGCCAGTTCAGGTCGCGCAGATACGCCGGCACCGGCACGCCGAAGGTCACAAGGCGGTGCGAGTCGAGATCGGCGATCGCCTTCGGTGTCCCGAACCGCTTGAGATAGGCGGGCGCGGCGTAGAGGTTCATGTGCATCGTGAACAGGCGTCGCTGGATCAGGTCCGGCTGCGTCGGCTGGCGAAGGCGGATCGCGACGTCCGCCTGGCGCATGGAGAGATCGAGTTCCTCGTCGTCGAGGATCAGGCTGATGTTGATCTCCGGATACTGGTCGACGAATTCGGGGATGCGCTGGGTGAGCCACGTCGAGCCGAGGCCGGTGGTCGTGGTCACGCGCAGCGTGCCGCGCGGCTTCTCGGCCGATTCGGTCAGGCGCGAGCGCACCGATTGCAGCTTGACCAGCACGTCGCTGGCGGCGCGGTAAAGTTCCTCGCCCTGCTCGGTGAGGATCAAGCCGCGGGCGTGGCGGTGGAAGAGGGGGACGCCGAGGTCGAGCTCCAGCGAGCTCACCTGCCGGCTCACCGCCGACTGGCTCATGTTCAGCGTTTCGCCGGCATGGGTGAACGACCCGGCTTGTGCCGCCGCCTGAAAGATGCGGAGTTTGTCCCAGTCCATGGCGTTGCCGCTTTCCCCGTTGACTGCCGCCCGCAACCCCCGTCGCGGCGGCAGCGGCTGGTTTACTCCGCCGCTTCGGCGGTCACTTCATGCACCGCCAGCCAGCGCTCGGCCTCGAGCGCCGCCATGCAGCCGAGCCCGGCGGCCGTAACCGCCTGGCGGAAGGTCTCATCGGTCACGTCGCCGGCGGCGAAGACGCCTGGAATGCTGGTCGCCGTCGAATTAGGCTCCGTCCACAGGTAGCCGGAGGGCTTCAGCCGCAGCTGCCCGCCGAGAAATTCGAC
>JBEHXS010000105.1:0-9344 GCA_048498575.1 Pseudomonadota bacterium | reverse complement strand
GAGAAGGACCGCCGCATCGTCATCGATCAGGCGCCGCGCTTCGGTATCGTCAACGAGCGCCAGACGATCCGCTTTCGCGTCGTCGATGACGGCGTGACCTGCACCGGCCCGTCGGCGGAGCTCACCGTGGACATCGCCCACGGCGGCCAGAACCTGTTCGAGTTCGAGGCGACGCCGCTGGCCGGCGAGCTGACGCCGGTGAACAACCGCGCCGCCGTCGAAATCGAAGGCATCCGCGAGAACCTGCGCGTGCTGCTGGTTTCCGGCGAACCGCACGCCGGCGAGCGGACATGGCGGAACCTGCTCAAGTCCGACGCCTCCGTCGACCTCGTGCACTTCACCATTCTGCGGCCGCCGGAAAAGCAGGACGGCACGCCGATCAACCAGCTTTCGCTGATCGCCTTCCCGACGCGCGAGCTGTTCTCGGAGAAGATCAACCAGTTCGACCTGATCATCTTCGACCGCTACCAGCACCAGGGCGTGCTGCCCCTGCTCTACTTCGACAACATCGCGCGCTACGTCCGCGACGGCGGCGCCCTGCTGGTTGCCGCCGGGCCTGACTATGCCGCGCCCGACGGGCAGAGCCTCTACGACACGCCGCTGGCGCCGGTGCTGCCGGTGGCACCGACCGGCGACATCATCAACCAGCCCTACACCGCGACCGTGACCAAGACCGGCGAGAAGCACCCGGTGACGCGCGGGCTGGAGGGCTCCGATACGAGCCCGCCGCACTGGGGCCGCTTCTTCCGCCTGATCGACGTCGACAAGCCGGCGGGCGACGTGCTGATGGCCGGCCCGGACGATAAGCCGCTGCTCGTGCTGAACCGCGAGGACAAAGGCCGCGTCGCCATGCTCCTCACCGACAACATGTGGCTGTGGGCGCGCGGCTACGAGGGCGGCGGCCCGCAGGTCGACCTGCTCCGCCGCCTGGCGCACTGGCTGATGAAGGAACCGGATCTGGAGGAAGAGGCGCTGCGCGCCAAGGCCGGGCCATCGGGCCTGACCATCGAGCAGCAGACCATGGGCGACACGTCGGCGCCGGTGACGGTGACCAAGCCTTCCGGCGCGACCGAGACGGTGAACCTGACGGCCGCCGAGCCCGGGCTGTGGCGCGCGACGGTGGCCGCCGACGAGATCGGGCTCTGGCGCGTGCAGCAGGGCGACAAGCGCGCCTTTGCCGATGTCGGCGCCGCCAACCCGCTGGAATTTGCCGACGTGATTTCGACCGCCGACAAGCTGAAGCCGCTCGTCGACGCCACCCATGGGCGCATTGCGCGCATGGCCGACGCCAGCGGCACCCTGACGCTGCCGCGCATCGTGCCGGTGCGCTCGGCGTCCGCCGTTTCCGGCTCCGACTGGATCGGAATCAAGATGACCGACGCCAGCGAGCTCAAGGGCATCAGCCGCGTGCCGCTGTTCACCGGCTTCCTGACGCTGTTCGGCGTCGCCGGGCTGTTCGGGCTGCTCGCGCTGCTCGGCCTGCCCTTCGCGACGTGGCTGCGCGAAGGGCGGTGACGTTGTTACGCTGAGGGCTTAGTGCGCCGAGCCCTGGACCATGCCGCCGCGGCGCGGGCGCTGGTTCATGAAGCCGACTTCGCCGATGTTATCGCCGCCGTGCGGGCGGCTCGGGCCGTTGTGGCGCTGGCCCTGCGGTTTGCCGCCATGCTGGCCGTGCGGCTTGCCGCCGTTGCGGCCATTCTGGTTCTGCTGCGGGCGGTCGTCGCGCTGGCGCTGCTTGCCACGGCCACGGCCCTGCTTCTGGCGCGGCTGCTGGTCGTCACGGCGCGGGCCGCGATTGCGGTCGCGTCCGGTGCGCTCGGCCGGCTCGGCAGCCGATGCCTCGCCGGACAGCGGCACCTTCTGGCGGATGAGCTTCTCGATGTCGCGGAGGAGCGGCATCTCCTCGCCGCTGACCAGCGAGACCGCGATGCCCGAGGCGCCGGCGCGGGCCGTGCGGCCGATGCGGTGGACGTAGGTCTCCGCCACGTTCGGCAAGTCGTAGTTGACGACGTGGCTGACGCCGTCGACGTCGATGCCGCGCGCCGCGATATCGGTCGCCACCAGCACGCGGATGTCGCCGTTGCGGAACGCCGCCATGGTGCGCTCGCGCGCGCCCTGCGTTTTGTTGCCGTGAATGGCTTCGGCCTTGATGCCGTCCTGGCTGAGGCCGCGCACGACGCGGTCGGCGCCATGCTTGGTGCGGGTGAAGACGAGCGCGCGGGAAACGCCTTCCTCGGCGAGCAGCGCGGCGAGTGCCGCCGGCTTCTGGCTGCGCTCGGCGCGCATGGCGCGCTGCGCGATGAGCTCGACGGTGGTCGCCGCCGGGGTCACCGCGACGGTGACCGGATTGCGCAGCATGTCCTTCGCGAGCTTGGTGATTTCGCCCGGCATGGTCGCCGAGAAGAACAGCGTCTGCCGCTCGTCCGGGATCATGGCGACGATCTTCCGGATGTCGCGGATGAAGCCCATGTCGAGCATGCGATCGGCCTCGTCGAGCACGAGCACCTCGACGTGGTCGAAGGAGACGGCGCGCTCGTTGGCGAGATCGAGCAGCCGGCCGGGCGTGGCGACGAGGATGTCGGCGCCGGCGGCAAGGTTGCGCTTCTGCTTGCCGATCGGCACGCCGCCGATGGCGAGCATCGTCTTCAGGCGAAGATAGCGGCCATAGGCATGGAAGGAGTCGACGATCTGGGCGCCAAGCTCGCGCGTCGGGCAGAGCACGACGACGCGCGGCGCCTTCGGCCACGGCCGCCCTTCGGTGGCGGCCAGGCGATGCAGGATGGGCAGCGCGAACGCGGCGGTCTTGCCGGTGCCGGTCTGGGCAATGCCGACGACGTCGCGGCCGGCGAGCGCCGGCGGGACGGCCTGCGCCTGGATCGGCGTCGGAGTCTCGTACTGCTCGTCACGCAAAGCGCGGGCGATGGGCTCGGCCAGGCCAAGCGAAGCAAAGGTTACGGTCAAGGGGATGGTCTTTCGGATCAGCGACAATCAACGGCACTTCGCGTTCGTTGGGCGAAGCCGCCGCGTCGCGGTGGCTATCAACCGCCCGCGATGCCTGGGATGTCGATGGTTCAGGGTTAGGGGCGCTGGAAATCCGTTTGCCGGAAGTCCGTGCAACGCGGCCCTTGCGAGCCATATGGCCCGATAAGTGTTGCAATGCAATGAATATTATCGCGGGGCACGGATGTTGCGGGCGGCGCCACCCAGTCCTTCGAGCGCACCCGGAGCCAGGCCGGCGACCAGAACGCGGTCGGGATCGACCCACGCCGGCAGCGTGACCACGTCGCGGCCAAGGAAGCTGAAGCCGAGCGGGCCGTAGTACGACAGGTCGCCGACCAGGAGCACGACGCGGTGGCCGGCGGCCTTCGCCGCGGCGAGCGCGGTGCGGACCAATGTCCTCCCGGCGCCCTGCCCCTTGTATTCCGGCCTGACCACAAGCGGCCCGAGGATGAGCGCCGGCCGGCCGCCGATAGTGATCGGCGTCATGCGGACGGAGCCCACCACAGGGTCGCCAACCGTCGCAACGAACGAGATCGAAAGATCGGGCGGCACGCCGTCGCGGAGCACGTAGGCAGCGCGCTTCGTCCAGCCGGGCGGGAAGAGCTCGGCGTGCAGGGCGTCGATGGCAGGCGCATCGGACGGCTGTTCGTTCCGATACGAAAACGGGAGAGACGACATGGACTGGGCTTTCAGGCGGCAGGACGATGGATCGTCCGACGCGGCGCCCGAAACGAAATCAGGCGCGCGCGGACGGAGGCGCGGAACGCGACCGGCGGGTGCCGGGGATCATTCGTCGTCGCAGCAGCCTGGTGACCATGGGCGGCTGGTTATCACAGCACCGCGCCGCCGGTCCAGTTCCCTGCCCTTCCCGCCGTGCGGTGCAGCATTAGATACCCCGCCAGGAGAGCAGGAGGCGCGCATGGGGCGGCTGGTCGACGGCAAATGGGTGACGGAGGCGGAGGCCGCCGCCGGCGATGGCAAGTTCCGCCGCGCCGAGACGCAGTTCCGCAACTGGATAACGCCGGACGGTGCGCCGGGACCGAGCGGCGAAGGCGGCTTTCCGGCGGAGGCCGGGCGCTACCACCTCTATGTCGCCTACGCCTGCCCGTGGGCGCACCGGACGCTGATCTTGCGCGCGCTGAAGAAGCTCGACCGTCTGATTTCCGTGTCCGTGGTCGAGCCGTTCATGGACGACTACGGCTGGGCCTTCAGCGAGGCGCTTCCCGACCATATCGGCGGCCACAAGCGGTTCTACGAGGTCTATGCCGCGGCACTGCCGACCTATAGCGGCCGCGCCAGCGTGCCGGTGCTGTGGGACAAGAAGCGGCGGACGATCGTCTCCAACGAATCGTCCGAGATCATCCGCATGTTCAATTCGGCATTCGACGGCGCCGGCGGCGACGCCTCCGTCGATTTCTATCCGCAGCCCCTGCGGGCCGGCATCGACGAGGTCAACGCCGTCGTCTACGCCAACGTCAACGACGGCGTGTATCGCACCGGCTTCGCCCGCACGCAGGCGGCCTACGATGCCGCGGTGACGGCGCTGTTCGATACGCTCGACATGCTGGACGAGCGGCTGGCGAGCCGCCGCTATCTCATGGGCGAGCGGCTGACCGAAGCGGACTGGCGGCTGTTCACAACGCTGGTGCGCTTCGATGCGGTGTACTTCACCCACTTCAAGTGCAATCTGCGCCGCATCTCCGAATACGCCAACCTCTCCGGTTACCTGCGCGAGCTCTACCAGATGCCGCTGGTCGCCGGGACGTTCAATCTGGAAGCGACGCGCGAGCACTATTACCGCAGCCACCGCTCGATCAATCCGTTCGGCATCGTCCCGATCGGCCCGGTGCTGGATTTCCATTCGCCGCACCACCGCGAGCGGCTGAAGGCGGCATAGGCGCGACGCCCACGAAAAGTGGGCGCCACTTTTCGCATCCGGCGCTGCGACGAAACGGACTACCAGTCGCCCGAAGGCGGCTCGCCGCGCAGGATCTCGGCCAGCCGGCGTGCCGTTGGCCCGGTGGTGCCCGGCGGCAGGTCGGCGACATCGAAGAAACGGGCGTCCTCGATCTCGAGGTTGGGCACCTTCGGCGGATGCGCCTGATGCCACTCCCGGCACACGAACACCGCGACATGATCGCGCTGCGAATGGCGGCGGTTGAGATAAAGCCCGAACAGCTCGGCCGGGCCGTCCAGCGCAATCCCGCCCTCCTCGTCCAGCTCCCGCGCCAACGCCTCGTGGGTAGTTTCGCGCGGTTCGACCCCGCCCCCCGGAAAATGCCACCCCTCGACGTAGGTATGTCGGACTAATAGGACGCGCGCGTTTGCCTCAAGGACGACGCCGCGGACGCCAAGGGTTAACGCCCGGGTATAGCGGGCGAACACCAGGTAGGGCCGAAGGGGAAGCCGGATTCGCAAGGAATATTAAACCTTTAGCTGGCATTGCCTGCCATGCCGGCGCCGCAGACGAGACCCGCGCGGCCCGGGCTGGCCGAAACGCCGCCGGATGGCTATCTCAACGCCGACAACAAGAAGGCACCGTATCATGTTTGCCCAGATCGCCCGTCGTCTCGACGCTTTCCGCAGCCTCCGGGCTGGTGGCGCGCTCCGCGCCGGCCGTACCGCCGGTGTATTCATCGCGTTCCTCGCCCGCTGAGGCGACACTCCGCCTTTACGACTCCCTCTCCACTCGGCTAATCGGGCGGGGATGGTGCTCCTCGCCCATATCTCGGACGTCCACCTTGGGCCGCTTCCACCGGTGAGGCTGCGCGAACTCGCGAACAAGCGCGTCTTCGGCTACTTCAACTGGCAGCGGCGCTCGCGCATCTACGATGAGGGCGTGCTCGGCGCGATCACCGACGACGTCCGCGTCCAGCATCCCGACCACATCGCCGTCACCGGCGACCTCGTGAACATCGGCCTCGACGCCGAATACGATGCGGCGCTGGCCTGGCTGCAGACGCTGGGCACGCCGGAGAACGTCACGGTGGTGCCCGGCAACCACGACGCCTATCTCCGCCGCTCGGTCGAGCGCTACAGCGCCACCTGGCTGCCCTATGCCAACGGCGACCACCCCAATCCGACGATGGCGTTTCCGTTCGTGCGCCGGCGCGGTCCGCTCGCCCTGATCGGGCTGTCCACCGCGGTCGCCACCGGCCCCTTCATGGCGACCGGCTTCATGGATACCAGGCAGGCCGAAGCCTTCGAGGCGGCGCTCGAAGAGACCGGCCGCGAGGGCCTGTGCCGCGTCGTGCTGATCCACCACCCGCCGCTGGCCTCGCTGACGACATGGCCGCGGCGGCTGATCCACGCCTCGCTGGTCCAGGCCGCGGTGGCGAAGCACGGCGCCGAGCTCATCCTGCACGGCCACAACCACCGCACCTCGATCGCCCGCATGGACGGGCCGAACGGCCCGGTGCCGGTGGTCGGCGCCGCCGCGCCCTCGATCATGCCCAACCGCTACCACCCCGGCGGCGCGTACAATCTCATCCGCATCGAGGGGAACGCGGGCGAGCACTTCGCGATCGGCATGACCGAGCGCGGCTTCCGCGAAGACAAGATCACGACGGTATCGGAAGCGAAGCTGGCCTAGCCGACGGCGATCCAGGCGTAGGCGAGGAGCGCGAGGATGCCGATGAGCAGCCCGGCGAGAAACGCCGCGACCGCCCAGCCGACGTAGCGCGGGTCGGCCCGGCGGCGGCTGTCGCGGAGCACGGCGGCAGCGGACAGCGCCTCGCGGGCCTCGCTCCGCCGCGCATCGTCGCGGCGCGTTTCTTCGGCGAGCCGCGATGCGTCGTCGCGCTGGACGCGCTTGACCAGCCAGTCGCCCTCCATCGCCCGCTCGCGCTCGATGATGCGCTCGGCGACGTAGTGCGTGACGGTGTCGGCCATGTCCTCGATCTTGGGCGTCTCGAGAATGACGCTGCGGCCGAGGCGGGTATCCTTGAGGAAGCGATAAACGCGGCGGTCGCGCCCCATGACGACGAACGAGGTCATGTCGATCCACAGGCGCGGTGGCGTACCCGGCGCGACCGTGAAGATGAACTGCTCGTCGTCGGCCGGCACTTCGTTGAAGACGGAGCGCAGCTCGTCGGCGAGCATTTCGAGCCGCGCCCGCTCCGCATCGCGCAGTTCCACGACGACGTCGGCGCGCTCGGTTTCGGCCGTGCGCACCTGGCGCAGTGCATCGCGCAGGGAACGGGCCCTTTCGCCGCGATTGTCGGTGGTGTCGCTCAACGCTATTCCAGTCTCCGGGAAGCCGCGACGGTTAACCGATTGTTACCAACTCCGCACCGCCGCGACAGCGAAAAGTGCATGGGCGGGGCCAAGAGGAGTGAACTGTGGTGAATGCGCTACCGCCTGCCGCCGAGCGCGTGCAGAAAGCCGCCGAGGCGCTGGGCCTCGCCGTGACCGTGAAGATCATGCCGGCCTCGACCCACACCGCCGAGCAGGCGGCGGCTGCCGCCGGCTGCACCATCGGCCAGATCGTCAAGTCGCTGATATTTCAGGGCAAAACCTCGAAGAAGCCGTACCTGCTGCTGGTCTCGGGCACCAACCGTGTGAACGAGAAGGCGGTGGCGGTGACGCTGGGCGAGCCGATCGTGCGGCCGGATGCCACCTTCGTCCGCGACGAGACCGGCTTTGCCATCGGCGGCATCCCGCCGCTCGGCCATGACCGCAAGCTTGTGCCGTATCTCGACGGCGACCTGCTCCAATACGGGACGGTGTGGGCAGCGGCCGGGACGCCGAACGCGGTGTTCGAGGTGGATCCGCAGGCGCTGAAGGAGGCGACCGGCGCGGTGGTGATTTCGGTGAAATAGGCGGTCAGTGCCGCCCCGACGCGGGCTACCGCACCCGCCCCGCCATCGCCGCTTCGACCGCCGCGCGCTTCGGCATCGGCGCCACAGCGCCGTAGCCTTCCGTGGACAGCGCCGCGGCGACGTTGGCATAGCGCCCGGCAGCGAAGGGATCGCCGGTGCGCAGGTACTCCGCAAGGAAGGCGCCGGTGAACATGTCGCCGGCGCCGGTGGCATCGACGAGCTTCGCCGGGCGCGGCGGGATGCGCTCGCGTTTATCTTTGGTGGCAATCAGCGCGCCGCTGTCGCCCAGCGTGATCGCCACGATCTTCGGTCCAAGGCCGAGATAGAAGTCCGCGATGGCATCGGGGTCGTCGAGGCCCGTGAGCTGGCGTGCGTCGTCGATCGACGGCCTGAGGATATCGGTGAGGCCCGCGGCGGCGTGGATGACAGCCCGCGCGCGGTCGAGCGGCCACAGGCGGAGGCGCAGGTTCGTGTCGTAGGACGTGGTGACCTTCGCGTCGCGCGCAGCGCGCATGGCGTGGAACACCGCGTCGGCGGCCGACGACGAGATCGCCTGGCTGATGCCGGAGGCATGCACCACCCTGGCGCCGCGGATCATGGCGAGCGGCATGTCGTCCGGCGTGACGCGGCTCGCGGCCGAGCCGGCGCGCATGTACGAGAAGACGTGGCCGGCTGGACCGTGGGTGACGAAGTAGAGGCCGGTGTGCGCGACGGGGCTCGTCTTTACGGCGCTGACGTCGATCCCCTCGCCTTTCCACAGCGCGAGAAAAGATTCGCCGAACTGGTCGGCGCCGACGGCGGTGACGTACGCGACCTTGGCGCCCTGACGGGCGGCTGCAATCGCGGCGTTCGAGGTGTCGCCGCCGTGGCCGGGGCGATAGATGCTCTCGCCCGGCGGCTGGTTAAGCTCGAACAGCGGCTCGCCGATCGAGACGATGTCGACGTCGGCCATCCGTCTTACAGAATCCCGGCGATCGCGACGGCGTAGAGCTTCTCGTAATCCTTGGCCGTGAGCGGCAGCGGATTGCCGCCGGTCGACGGGTCCTTCTCCGCCATGGGCGCGGCTTCGGCGACGACGTCGGTGTCGAAGCCGATCTCCTTCAGGGTGTGCGGAATGCCGATGCGCTTGCGGAGCGCCAGTATCCACTCGACCACGCTCTCCGCCTTCTGCCCCGGCAGATCGAGATAGCGGGCGAGCGCCGCGAGACGCTCGCGGATCGCCGGCGTGTTGTGGACAAGGACGTAAGGCATGACGACGGCGTTGGTGAGCCCGTGGTGCGTGCCGCGGAGGCTGGAGGCCGGGTGGCTCATCGAATGAATCGCGCCGAGGCCCTTCTGGAACGACACCGCGCCCATCGACGACGCGGCAAGCATGAAGGCGCGCGCGTTGATGTTGTGCCCGTCCTCGACCGCGACCGGCAGCCACTCCTTGCACAGGCGCAAGCCCTCGAGCGCGATGCCCTCACCGAGCGGATGGAAGAACGGCGAGCAGTAGGATTCCAGGCAATGCGCCAGCGCGTCCAT
>JBEHXS010000104.1:0-9651 GCA_048498575.1 Pseudomonadota bacterium | reverse complement strand
GGTGCCGTGCCGGGAGATCGCATCGTCGGCATCACGACGCCGGGCGAGGGCATCACCATCTACCCGATCGAGTCGGCGGCGCTGAAGGCGTTCGACGATCAGCCCGAGCGGTGGCTGGACGTGCGCTGGGACGTCGACGACGCTGCGCCGTCGCGCTATCGCGCGCGGCTCCAGGTCACCGAGCTGAACGAGCCGGGCTCGCTGGCGCAGGTGGCGCAGGTGATCGCCGACGCCGACGCCAATATCGCGGGCATCCATACGCTTACGACCGCGCCCGATTTTTCGGTCATCCAGCTCGACGTCGAGGTGTTCGACATGAAGCACCTCAGCCGCCTGATCGCCAAGCTGAAGGCGCGGCCGGTCGTCTCCAGCGTAACGCGGGTGACCTGATGACCGGCGACGCCGAAATGAACGAAGGCGAAGTCATCGACGTCTTCCGGGAAGCCGGGGCGATCCTCGAGGGTCACTTCATCCTGAGCTCCGGGCTGCGCAGCCCGGTGTTCATCCAAAAGGCGCGCGTCTTCCAGTATCCGGCGCTGACGGAGAAGCTCTGCCGCGCGCTCGCCGCCAAGGTCCGCGCCGCGAACTTGGGGCCAATCGACCTCATCGTATCGCCGGCCGTCGGCGGCATCGTGCCGGGCTACGAGACGGCGCGGCACCTCGGCGTGCCGGCGGTGTGGGTCGAGCGCGAGGAGGGCGTGTTCCGGCTTCGCCGCTTCGAGATGCCGAAGGACGCGCGCGTGCTCATTGTCGAGGACATCGTGACGACCGGGCTTTCCAGCCGCGAGACGATCGAGGCGGTACGGGGCATGGGCGCGCAGGTCGTCGCGGAGGCCTGCCTCATCGACCGCTCCGGGGGCGAGGCCGATGTCGGCGTGCCGCTCATTGCGCTCGCGCGCTACAAGGTGCCGGCCTATCCGGCATCGGAAATTCCCCCCGAGATGGCGCGCCTTCCCGCGGTCAAGCCGGGCAGCCGAGGGTTGGCCTGATGCTGTTCCGCAGCCGCAATACGCCAGCCCCGCTCACCCGCATCCGCACGGCGCTGTGGCCGACGCGAAGCTGGGGGCGTTCGTTCCATTACTTCCGGAAGCGGGTGCTGCGGCTTGCCGGCTCGCCGCATGCGGTGGCGCTCGGCGTCGCGATCGGCGTTGCTGTCGCGTTCACGCCGTTCCTCGGCTTCCACATCCTGATCGCGCTGCCGATCGCCTATCTGATCGGCGGTAACCTGGTCGCGGCAGCGCTCGGAACGGCCTTCGCCAACCCGCTGACCATTCCTTTCATCTGGGCGGCGAGCTATCGCCTCGGCCGTTTCTTTGTCGGCGGGCCGACGCGCTTCCGGAGCGGCGGCGACGTCCCGGCCAATCTGGCGGAGAAGTCGCTGCACACGATCTGGCCGGTCATCAAGCCGATGATCGTCGGTTCGATCCCGCTCGGCCTCGTCGCCGGCGTGATCGCCTACTTCATCGTGCTGATGGCGACGAGCGGCTTCCGCGCCATGCGGCGCGACCGGCTGGCCGTCGCACGGCAGCGGTCGGAGGCGCTGTCGAAGCCCGCGCCGGCCGAAGGCCACAGCTAGGGCGTCGCAGCGGTCGCAGCATGATCATTGGCATCGGCAACGACACCATCGATATCCGCCGGGTCGAGAAGGTCCTGCAGAAGCACGGCGAGCGTTTCACGCATCGTATCTTCACCGATGTGGAAGTCCGGAAATCGGAGCGCCGGCATCAGCGCGCCGCGTCCTATGCCAAGCGCTTCGCCGCCAAGGAGGCCTGCTCCAAGGCGCTGGGCACCGGCATGAGCGGCGGCGTCTTCTGGCGCGACATGGGCGTGGTCAATCTGCCTTCCGGCAAGCCGACAATGGAGCTCACCGGGGGCGCCGCCCAGCGCCTGGCGGCGCTGACGCCGCCCGGCCACCGGCCGGCGATTCACGTCACCATCACCGACGATTTCCCGCTGGCGCAGGCGCTGGTCATCATCGAGGCGGTGCCGGAGTGATGAGATGTCACGGCGCCGGCGGCGTTGCGCCAGGCGCGGCCACCCGGTATTACGCGGGGTTTCCACCGACGCGGCGCAGGCGACAGCCCGGAAAATTGATGGGTTTGACCGGATGAGCGTGACTACGGACAAGGCGTCCAAGCCTGCCAAGAGCGGCAACGGCGAAACCGTCAAGATCGTCATTCAGGCGCTGATCCTGGCGCTCATCGTACGCACGCTGCTGTTCCAGCCGTTCAACATTCCGTCGGGGTCGATGAAATCGACGCTGCTCGTCGGCGACTACCTGTTTGTCAACAAGTTCAGCTACGGCTACTCGCGCTTCTCGCTGCCTTTCGGCCTGCATCTGTTTGACGGGCGCATCTTCGGCAAGCCGCCGACGCGCGGCGACATCGTCGTCTTCAAGCTGCCGCGCGACGACTCCACCGATTACATCAAGCGCGTCGTCGGACTGCCGGGCGATCGCCTCCAGGTGAAGGGCGGCGTGCTCTACATCAACGACGTCGCCGTGCCGCGCGTTTTCGTCGACAACTGGACCGATCCGGCCGACGGCGTCGCCTACAAGCGCTACCGCGAGACGCTGCCCAACGGCGTCAACTACATCGTGCTCGACCGCGACGCCAACGGGCTCGAAGACAACACGCAGGTCTTCGAAGTGCCGCCCGACCACTACTTCATGATGGGCGACAATCGCGACAACTCCACCGACAGTCGCGTGCCGCCGGCGATGGGCGGCGTCGGTTACGTGCCGTTCGAAAATCTCGAGGGCAGGGCGTCCCTGATCTTCTTCTCGGTCGAGGAGGGCCAGCCCGTCTGGGAGATATGGAAGTGGCCGGAGACCGTGCGCTGGGACCGGCTGTTCAGGGTACTGTGAGCCCATGAAGGCGGCAGCCGGCGACGCTGCGCTGGCCGGGCTGGAGCGCCGGATCAGCTACGCTTTCGCGGATCGCGAGCTGCTGGTCACGGCGCTGACCCACGCCAGCGCGGTCACCGGCTCGCGCGAGACGTACCAGCGGCTCGAATTTCTCGGCGACCGCGTGCTCGGCCTGATCGTGACGGAGTTGCTGGTGTCCTCGTTCCCGAAGGCGACGGAGGGTGAACTGTCACTCAGGCTCGCCGATCTGGTGCGCAAGGAAGCCTGCGCCGAGGTGGCGATCGCCCTCGACATGGGCAGCGCCATCCGCTTCGGCGGGGGCAAGGCGCAGCGTTCCGCGCTCGCCACCACCAACGTGCTTGCCGACGTGTGCGAGGCAGTGATCGGCGCGATCTATCTCGACGGCGGCATCGAAGCGGCACGGACGTTCGTCGCGGGCCACTGGCGGGAGCGGTTGGTGGCGGCAACGGCGCCGTCGCGCAACGCCAAGGCGGCGCTGCAAGAATGGGCGCAGGCCAACGGGCACGGCGTGCCGACCTACACCATCGCCGCCAAAAGCGGCCCCGATCACGAGCCGAGGTTCGACGTCGAGGCGCGGGTCGGCCGTCTCGCGCCGTCGCGGGGCGAAGGCCGCACGCGCCGCGACGCCGAGCAGGCGGCCGCTACCGCCTTGCTGACGCGCGAAAGCGTCTGGCCGGCGCGCTGATGGCAACCGCGCCCAACCAGGCCACCCGCGCCGGCTTCGTCGCCCTGATCGGCGCTCCGAACGCCGGCAAGTCGACGCTCATCAACCGGCTAGTCGGCAGCAAGGTCGCGATCGTCAGCCACAAGGTGCAGACGACGCGGTCGACGATCCGCGGCATTGTCATGGCCGGGCAGGCGCAGATCGTGTTCGTCGATACGCCCGGCATTTTCCGCCCGCGGCGTCGGCTCGACCGGGCGATGGTCGAGACCGCATGGGGCGGCGCGCGCGATGCCGATATGGTCGCGCTGCTCATCGATGCGGCTGCCGGCATCACCGAGGAGGCGCGAAAGACACTGGCGGCGCTGCAGGAGATCGGCCAGCCCAAGGTTCTCATCCTCAACAAGATCGACACGATCGCGCGCGAGCGGCTGCTCGGCATCGCGGCCGAGGCGAACGGTCTCCTGTCATTCGAGCGCACGTTCATGCTCTCGGCACTGACTGGCGACGGCGTCCCCGACTTCCTCGACTACCTTGCGACGCGCCTGCCGGAGGGCCCGTGGCTCTATCCCGAGGACGAGATTTCAGACGTGCCGCTCCGCCAGATGGCGGCCGAGATCACGCGCGAGAAGCTGTTCGAGCGGCTGCATCAGGAACTGCCCTATCAGGCGACCGTCGAAACGGAGGCGTGGCAGGAGCAGAAGGACGGCTCCGTGCGCATCGAGCAGACGATCTATGTCGAACGCGACAGCCAGAAAAAAATCGTGATCGGCGCGGGTGGCGCGACGATCAAGGCGATCTCGACGGCGGCGCGCAAGGAAATCACCGCCATCGCGGAGATACCGGTCCACCTCTTCCTGTTCGTGAAGGTGCGCGAAAACTGGGGCGACGACCCGGAACGCTACCGCGCCATGGGGATCGAATTCCCCAAGGAATAGGGCGCGCTCGCCGCCGTCAAAAGGCCGCGACTATTCCCAATTTCGCACCGGAACATTGCCGTGCCTGCTTCGTTATCGCCGCCGAAAGGAGAGCGACAATGAACAGCAAACTCGTATCTGCCGCAGCAGCGGTGCTGCTGTTGGCTGCCCCCGCGGCGGCCAGCGCTGCCAGTGGGACGACGACTGGCGCCGCCGGAGGCGCCGTAACCGGCGCGATCGTCGGTGGCCCGGTTGGAGCTGCCGTTGGCGGCGTCATCGGCGCCATCATCGGAACCGCGATCGAACCACCCCCGCCGCAGGTCGTGGCTTGGGTGCAGACGCAGCAGGAGCCGCCGCCGGTGGTGCTCCAGGGTAGCCTCGCCATCGGCGCGACGCTGCCGGAGACCGTGGTGCTCTACCCGGTTCCGCAGGACGTCTATGGCGGCGCCAGCCAGCACGTCTACGCGTACGCCTTCGTCAACGGGCAGCGCGTGGTCGTCGACACGCAGACCCACGCGATCGTTGCGATCGTCGGGTAACATTCGCTTCAAGAAGCGTGAGTATCTCGGCCGGTCGTCTGCCTTCGCGGCAGGCGGCCGGTTCCGCTTTCAGACGGCAGTGAAGCCGTTGTCGACGAAGAGATGAGTCCCGGTGATGAATTGGGACTCGTCGCTGAGCAGGAACACCACTGCGCCGGCGATGTCGTCCGGCCGGCCCATCCGGCCCTGCTGCGTGGCGATGGTGGCGTCGGAAACGTCGATGCCATATTTCGTCAGCCCCGCGACCTCGCGCTTGCCGTGTGGCGTATCGATGAAGCCGGGGCAGATGGCGTTGCAGCGCACGCCCTTGTCGCGGAATTCGACCGCGATGGCGCGCGCAAACATGTGGCAGGCGCCTTTTGTCGTGTCGTACAGCACCTCGGTCGGGGTAGCTGCCACAGCCGAAATGGATGAGGTGCAGACGATGGCGCCGCCGCCCGCGCCGATCATCGACGGCAGCACCGCCTTCGTCACCAGGAACATCGAGCGCACGTTGATGGCGTGCAGGCTCTCCCATTCCTCCAGCGTCGTCTCGAGGAACGGCTTGATGACGATCGAGCCGGCATGGTTGAACAGCGCCGTGATCGGGCCGAGGCGATCGACGACTGCCGCCACCCCGCCCTGCACGGCCGCCTGGTCGGTGACGTCGGCCTCGGCGAACATCGCCTCGCCGCCGGCCGCGCGAATCGCGGCTTCGGTCTCGCGGGCGCCGGCGGCGTTGCGGTCGAGGATCGCGACTTTCGCGCCTTTCGCGGCGATCGCCTTTGCCGCCGCCGCACCCATGCCCGTGGCGCCGCCGGAAACCAGCGCCACCTTACCCTTCAGCCGTCCAGCCATGTCTCGCCCTCTCGCTGTAAGCCGCGGAATCTTACGCGATTTTCCGCCCGCCGCAGTGTAGATTCCAGCCCATGCAGTGGACGGACGAAGGCATCATCATCGGCACGCGCCGGCACGGCGAGACGAGCCTCATCGTCGAGCTGATGACGGCGGCCCATGGGCGCCATCTCGGGCTCGTGCGGGGCGGGCGCTCCCGCCGTCTGCAGCCGTCGCTCCAGCCGGGCAACTCGGTGACGGCGACCTGGCGGGCGCGGCTCGACGCGCACCTCGGCTACTACGCGCTGGAAGGGACGACGTCGCGCGCGGCGCAGCTCATCGACAGCGCGTCCGGCCTCTACGGCATCCAGATGCTGGCGGCGCTGCTCCGCCTGCTGCCTGAGCGCGATTCGCACCCGCACCTCTACGAGGGGCTGGACGCGATCCTCGATTATCTCGACGACCCGCTGATCGCGGGCGGCCTGCTGGTGCGCTTCGAGCTCAAGCTGCTCGACGATCTCGGCTTTGGCCTCGACCTCACGGAATGTGCCGCGACCGGCAGCAACGACGACCTCGCCTACGTCTCGCCGCGCACGGGGAGGGCGGTGAGCCGCTCTGCCGCCGAGCCGTACCGCGACCGGCTTCTCCCCCTGCCGGCCTTCCTGCTCGAAGCGCCATCCGAATCCCGTCCGGACGCCGCCGCCGTCGGCGATGCGTTCCACCTCACGGGGTATTTCCTCGCGCGCCATGTCTACGAGCCGCGCGGCATCGAGCCACCGGAGGCGCGGACGGCGTTCCTCGGGCTCATCGCCCGTCGCCGGGACGCGGCGTAGCGATGACGGCGAGAGACTGACAAGGGCGCGGCGCTTGAATCGCCCACGCCGCCAGCCTACCAACCGGCATGGCCAAGCACCTGATTCCTGAAGGCAATATCGAGCCGGTCGATCTCAAGACGGCGCTCGAGGAGCGCTACCTTGCCTATGCGCTGTCGACGATCATGCACCGTGCGCTGCCGGACGTGCGCGACGGGCTGAAGCCGGTGCACCGCCGGCTGCTCTATGCCATGCGCCAGCTCCGCCTCGACCCCGGCGCCGGCTTCAAGAAATCGGCGCGCGTTGTCGGCGACGTCATCGGCAAATACCACCCGCACGGCGACCAGGCGGTCTACGACGCCATGGTACGGCTGGCGCAGGAATTCGCGGTCCGCTACCCGCTGATCGACGGGCAGGGCAACTTCGGCAACATCGACGGCGATAACCCGGCCGCCATGCGCTACACGGAAGCGCGCATGACCGAGGTGGCGCGGCTCCTGCTCGACGGCATCGACGAGGACGCCGTCGATTTCCGCGACACCTACGACGGCACCGAGCGCGAGCCGGTCGTGCTCCCCGGCGCTTTCCCGAATCTCCTCGCCAACGGCTCGTCCGGCATCGCCGTGGGCATGGCGACCAACATCCCGCCGCACAACGTCGCCGAGATCTGCGACGCGGCGCTCCATCTCATCAAGACGCCGAAGGCGCGGGTCGAGACGCTGGTCGATCTCATCCCCGGTCCGGATCTGCCGACCGGCGGCATCATCGTCGAACCGCGCGCCAACATCGTCGAGGCTTACCGGACGGGCCGCGGCTCGTTCCGCGTGCGGGCGCGCTGGCAGGTCGAGGACCAGGGCCGCGGCACCTGGGCCGTCGTCGTCACCGAGATTCCCTACCAGGTGCAGAAGGCGCGGCTGATCGAGAAGATTGCCGAGCTGATGGAGGCGAAGAAGCTGCCGCTGGTCGCCGATATCCGCGACGAGTCGGCGGAAGACATCCGCATCGTCATCGAGCCGCGGAGCCGCACCGTCGATGCCGCGCTGATGATGGAGTCGCTGTTCCGTCTCACCGATCTCGAGACGCGCATCCCGCTCAACCTCAACGTCCTGTCCGGGGGCGTGGTGCCGAAGGTCATGGGCCTCGGCGAAGTCATCAACGAGTGGCTGGCGCACCGGCGCGACGTGCTGATCCGGCGCACCAAATTCCGGCTCGGCGAGATCGCGCACCGGCTGGAGGTGCTCGAAGGCTACCTCGTCGCCTATCTCAATCTCGACGAGGTCATCCGGATCATCCGCACCGAGGACGAGCCTAAGCCCGTCCTGATGAAGACGTTCAGGCTGACCGACGTGCAGGCGGAAGCGATCCTTAACATGCGGCTGCGCTCGCTGCGCAAGCTCGAGGAATTCGAAATCCGCGGCGAGCACGACACCTTGTCCAAGGAACAGAAGTCGCTGAACGCGCTGATGAAATCGGAAGAGAAGCAGTGGGAGGCGATCGCCGGCCAGATCCGCGAGGTGAAGAAGGCGTTCGGCCCGAACACAGACCTCGGCAAGCGCCGCACCACCTTCGCCGAGGCGCCGGAGCACGACGACGAGGAAATCCAGACCGCCATGGTCGAGCGCGAGCCGATTACGGTCGTCGTCTCCGACAAGGGCTGGATCCGCGCCATGAAGGGCCATGGCATCGACCGCGCCACGCTCACCTTCAAGACCGACGACAGCCTGCGCGCAGCGATCGAAGCCGAGACCACCGACAAGATCATCGTCGCCTCCACCGGTGGCCGCTTCTACACGCTGGCCGCGGACAAGCTGCCGGGCGGGCGCGGCCACGGCGAGCCGATCAAGCTCATGGTCGACATGGAGGCGGCCGAGGATGTCGTCGCTGTCTCCGTCCACGATCCCGAACGCAAGCTGCTCGTCGTCTCGACCGAAGGCCGCGGCTTCATCGTGCCCGAGGCGGAGGTGCTGGCGAATACCCGCAAGGGCAAGCACGTCATGACCGTATCGGCGCCTGAGGAGATGCGGCTCTCGGTGCCCGCCGTGGGCGACACGGTCGCGATGCTGGGCGAAAACCGCAAGCTGCTGATTTTCCCGCGTGACCAGGTTCCCGAGATGAGCCGCGGCAAGGGCGTGCGCCTCCAGAAATACAAAGATGGCGGCGCTGCCGATGCGCGCGTCTTCAAGAAGGCCGACGGATTGACATGGTCGGACTCCTCCGGCCGCGAGTTCAACCGGCCGATGTCGGAGCTCAAGGATTGGGTCGGTGAACGCGCGCAGGCGGGCCGCCTGCCGCCGCAGGGCTTCCCGCGCCACGGCAAATTCTCGCGCTAGGAGAGGGCGCCATGCTCGCCAATGCCGAGACGAAGTGGGCGGTGCTCAAGGTCTTCACCGCGCTCCTCGACCACATCGCGAACGGGCGGCTCAACGAGACGATGGCCTGCTTCAGCGACGACGCCGACGTCGCGCTCCACGGCTCGGAGCAGAACGACACCAGCCTCGGAGCGGCGGCGATCCGCGAGCATATGGCGATGCTCTACGCCCAGCCCTACCGTCTCCTTTTCGATCTCCAGCCCGGCAAGGTCTCCGCCCACGGCAACGTCGCGTGGGTGACAGCCTCCGGGACGGTGCGCCGCTCCGACGAGGACGCGCGGCTTCCGTACCGGCTGACGGCGGTCCTGGAACGCCGCCGGGACAGGTGGCTCTGGCAGTTGTTCACCGGGTCCGCGCCGGCGGGATAGTTATCCACAGGCCTATTGACTTGGTCGGACTTAAGATTCCGGGCGATGTGCCGAATCAGCCACACCAGAAAAACAGCTAGTCGGATCAGCGCCTTGCAACCTTGGGGAGAGCCGCTGGTGCGTCGCACACCCCAACGCCTTTACCAACCGGAGCTGCGAGACGCTTGTAAGTTAATCAACAGTTAATCCACAGTCACACCCGAGGCAGGCCACGTTTGTTGCGTTGTGTAGGGGGCGTTCGTGCACACCCGTGGCTTTGCGCGTGGCCAAGAGGCCGCGCATTCG
>JBEHXS010000103.1:0-9748 GCA_048498575.1 Pseudomonadota bacterium | reverse complement strand
ACGTTGCTGAGGCCGGCGTGGCGGATGACGCCATCGTCGAGCAGCGTCCTCACCGCGCCGAAGCTTTCCTCGCGCGGCGTCTTCGGGTCGAGGCGATGCAATTGCCAGAGGTCGATGCGCTCGACGCCGAGACGGCGGGCGCTGCGCTGCGCCTGCTGGATCAGATATTCCGCCCGCCCGACCGGCGACCACTTGTTGGGACCGGTGCGCGTCAGCCCGCCCTTGGTGGCGATCAGAATATTGTCGTAGGGGTGCAGCGCCTCGCGGATCAGCTCCTCCGATACGTCCGGGCCGTAGGCATCGGCGGTATCGATGAAGTCGATGCCGAGCTCGCGCGTGCGCCGAAGCGTGCGCAGCGCCTCCGGCCGGTCGGCGGGTTCGCCCCAGATGCCGGCTCCGGTGATGCGCATGGCCCCGAAGCCGAGGCGCACGATGGAGATCTCGCCCCCGATCTTGAAGGTACCTGCCTTGGATGCGTCGAGCGTCGGCATGTGCGTTCCCTGGAATTGCGGGCGGCTGGCAATCGCCGGCGCTCAGGCCTACATCGGCCGCCACGGCCTCCGGTCAAGGGGGACGCGGCGTCTCACTTGCCGATCGGGCCGCGCCTGCTAGAAACACCGGCCATTCCCGCTTTTCCCTACCGCCAGGAACGAACCCATGGGCTTCCGCTGCGGCATCGTCGGCCTGCCGAACGTCGGCAAGTCCACGCTTTTCAATGCGCTGACGCGGACCGCCGCAGCGCAGGCCGCGAACTATCCCTTCTGCACCATCGAGCCGAATACCGGCGAGGTGGCGGTGCCCGACCCGCGGCTGGAGAAGCTCGCCGCGATCGTCCACCCGCAGCAGATCGTGCCGACGCGCATCTCGTTCGTCGATATCGCCGGGCTGGTCCGCGGCGCCTCCAAGGGCGAAGGGCTGGGCAACCAGTTCCTCGCCAACATCCGCGAGGTTGATGCCAACCTGCACGTCCTGCGCTGTTTCGACGGCACCGACGTGACGCACGTCGAGGGCCGCGTCGACCCCGTCGCCGACGCCGAGACGGTGAACACCGAGCTGATGCTGGCCGACCTCGCCAGCCTCGAACGGCGCGTGACGCCGCTGCGCAAGCGCGCGCAGAGCGGCGACAAGGAAGCCAAGGCCGAGGTGGGGCTGATGGACGCCGCGCTCGCCCTGCTTTCCGCCGGCAAGCCGGCGCGCCTGGTCGAGGTGCCGAAGGGCGACGAGGCCATGTTCAAGGCGCTGAACCTGCTCACGGCAAAGCCTGTGCTCTACGTCGCGAACGTCGATGAGGCCTCGGCGGCAAGCGGTAACGCCCACTCCGCCGCGGTCGAGAAGCTGGCGAAGGCGGAAGGCGCCGGCTTCGTCGTCATCTCCGCCGCCATCGAGGCCGAGATCGCGCAACTGCCCGACGCCGAGCAGAAGGAGTTCCTCGAGACGATCGGGCTCGCCGAGCCGGGCCTCGACCGCCTGATCCGCGCCGGCTACGCGCTGCTCGGCCTGATCACGTATTTCACCGCCGGGCCGAAGGAAGTGCGCGCCTGGACGATCCACAAGGGCGATCGCGCCCCGCAGGCGGCCGGCGTCATCCACACCGACTTCGAGAAGGGCTTCATCCGCGCCCAGACCATCGCCTACGACGACTATGTCGGTCTCGGCGGCGAACAGGCCGCCAAGGAAGCCGGCAAGGCCCGCGATGAAGGCAAGGACTACGTCGTCGCGGACGGCGACGTGATGCTGTTCAAGTTCAACGTCTGACTACTGGTCGCTGTCGGCCGGCGGCTGCGGCAGCAACGCGTCGATACGGCTGCCGAGTCCGAGGAACGTGAAATTGCCGAATGCCTGCTGCCATGCCTGATCGGCCTGGCACGCGGCGGCAAGATCGCCGGCCTTGTCGGGGTCGGCGCGGTGCCACAGCGAATTCGCCTCCGCCGAACCGAGCGCCGTGGTGATTTCGTCACGCGGCAGCCCCGCCCCGACCAGCTTGCCGCCGATCTTGACGATCATCTCGTCCCAATCGTGCACCATGGCCGGCATCACATCCGGATAGACCACGGCGATGCACTCGAGGAGGCGCGCCTGCTGCGGCAGTTCCTCGGCTATCGCCGACTTGATCGCCGCCCACGCCTCGGGCGTCACCGGCTGGGCGACCACGTCAAGCTCGAGGGCCGAGAGCGGATGGTCGAAGGTCTTCTGCCAACCCTCGTTGTCCGGGCCGCCAAAGGTGAAGGAGTTGGGGCTGTCGCATGACACCGTTGCCGGCGGAGCCGCCAGGCGCTTGTCGGCGCTCTCGACGAAATCGGCGGGGAAGCCGTTCGCCCACAGCGTCGCGATGAAGGTGGCGCGGCCAGCGTCCCAGGCATGTTCGTCGCGCGCCGGCGAATCCGGCTTGGCACAGGCAAGCGCGCCGTTGTGCGCCGCGACGATCGTATCGACGTAGAGGTCGAGCGCCGGCACCGTCACGGCCGGCGCGACCGGGTCGGCCTCAGCGTATCCGGCCGACAGAATGAAGGCCGCCCCGACGAGGGCGACCTTCGCTATCGGGAACAGCGGCAAGGCGCGCCTACTGCGCCGGCGGGCCGGACCACGCCGGCAGCGCGTCGATCTTGAGCTGGCGGCGCTCGTCCGGCGACTTCTTGTAGTCGGTCAGGAACGGCGCCGACTCGAACGAGCCGTATTCGGGATTGGGCAGGAAGATCCAGTCGTGCCCGACGTGGGCGATGTTGGCCTGGAGCGAGGCGGCGCGATCGGCTTCCGAGCCACCGAAATCGTCGGAGAAATCGCCCCAGTTGTCGCCGAGGAGCAGGAGGACGCGGTAATTCTGGCCGACGAAATCGCGGCGCGTGCCCTTCTTCGACGTCCAGTCCTTCTGCTCGTTGTTCATCAGGAAGGTGTCGACGTTGCCGCCCATCGGAAAGCCGAGAGCCTCGGCATTGGCGCGCGTGTCGGCTTCCTGGGTGGCATCGCGATTGGTGACGTAGAAAATCTTGACGCCCTTGGAGTCGGCATACTTCAGGAAGTCGACGGCACCCGGCACCGCCCTCGCCTGCCGCGCCTTGGTCCAGGCGTCGTAGTCCTTGCCCGAGTAATCCTTGCCGGCCTTCACTGTCCATGACTCGTAGCCGCTGTTGTCGAGCAGCGTCTCATCCATGTCGGCGATGATTGCCGTCGGCTTAGCCGCGGCGTCGGTCTGGCCGGTGGCGCTCCACGAGGTATCGGCCAGTGCCTGATCGAGCCGGATCTGCGCGAGCTGGAACGCCTCGGTGTTGACCGCCTTAGCCTCGATCGAATTGGACAGCCACAGCGTGGCGTTGAGCAGGTCGTTCTGCGGCACCGGATCAGCCGCCCGCGCCGCCATCGGCACGGCCACGGCAGCCACCAGCGCGGCAGCCAGTAACGTCGATCGTTTCATGAGCCTCTCCCTTGATGAAGGTGCGCGCCCGCCAGCCCGCACGTCCTCAATCATACCAAACATGCTCCCCGGCGGGTGACTAAAGCGGAGGCAGATACTAAGCCGGCTTAGTCGCCTAGTCGGTCGGCGGCTCGGGCGGCGGGTCGCGCCGCGCCTGGTCTTCCCAGCGGCGGAAATCGGGATCGGACAGGACGGCATCGATGTAGGCGGCGCCCGTGGCGCCGAGCTTGACGCCGTAGGTACGGAAGCGGGTCGCGACCGGTGCATACATCGCGTCGGCGATCGTCCAGTGGCCGAACAGAAACGGGCCGCCGCCGTTCTTGCCCCAGCTTTCGCGGCATTCGCGCCAGATCTTCTCGATGCGCTGGATGTCGCTGTTGGCCTGCGGATTATTGGGATTGGGATGGCGCTCTAGCAGCGCCATGGACAGGTGCTCGCGGAGCGGCCGGAAGCCGGAGTGCATCTCAGCCGAGATCGAGCGGGCGTAGGCGCGGGCCGCCGGATCGGCCGGCCACAGCCGCGCCGCCGGGAAGAACTCCGCCAGGTATTCGCCGATGGCGAGCGAGTCCCACACCTTGATCTCGCGCCCGTCGCGCCGGTGGACGAGAAACGGCACGTTGCCGGTCGGCGACACCTGGTTCAGCCGCTGCTTGCCGTCGACGGTGCGGTAGCGCATCAGCGTCTCTTCGAAGGGGGCGCCGGATTTCACCAGCGGCAGCCAGCCGCGCAGCGACCACGACGAGACGGTGCGGTAGCCGATGTAGATGTGGAAGTCGGCCATGACTTTAGTGTCCTTCGAACGAAACGAGGGTGTGGACATCGACGTCGCGCCGCGCGATGCGCGCCGCGCCGCCGAGATCCGGCAGGTCGATGACGAAAGCAGCGGCGACGATGGTGCCGCCCGAGCGGCGGATAAGCTGGATCGCGGCTTCGGCTGTGCCGCCGGTGGCGATGAGATCGTCGACGAGCAGCACGCGCGCGCCTTCCTGGATGGCGTCGGCGTGAATCTCGATGGTGTCGACACCGTACTCCAGGCTGTACTCCTGACCGATCGTGCGGCCGGGCAGCTTGCCTTGCTTGCGGATCGGGATGAAGCCGCGCCCGAGCGTATGCGCCACCGCGCCGCCCAGGATGAAACCGCGCGCCTCGATGCCGGCGACATAGTCGATACCGGCCGTGATGAAGGGCAGCACGAGACCATCGACCGCGGCGCGCAGGCCCGCCGGATCAGCGATCAGCGTGGTGATGTCGCGGAACAGGATGCCCGGCTTCGGATAATCCGGGATCGTCCGGATGAGCGCCTTGATATCGACCGCTGCCGCCATGCCCTCGCGCGTACTCCCTGCCCTGCCGCCGGCGCCGCCTGCGCTATTCCTAGCGTGGCGCGACGACCGCCGCCACTGCGGCAGCACGACAGATTTATTTGGCTGGGGTGTGACCTTGAACCTTGAGGCGGCTCAGCAACCCCGCTAACAACTTCGCCAGATGCGGCGCTCATGAGAACGGGGACTGATCATGAAACGCCACCTACAAGCCGGCGTCGCCGCGCTTGCCTTCCTGGGGCTTGTTGCACAGCCGATGGCCGCCAACGCGGGCATAATCTGCTGCCCGCCCTGCCCGCCCGCCTCTGCCGGCTTTGACGCCGGCCCGGTGCCGATGCTGCTGGTGACCGGCTTCTTAATCTGCGCCGGCATCGAGCTCGGCCGCCAGGACGTCCAGGCGCACGGCAAGACGGTGTCGGGCAAGGAGCGCCTGCACACCCTGCTCGGCTGCCTGCTGCCCTTCCACAAGAAGCACAACGCCTGATTTTCGGGCTGGCGCGACCGCGCCGGCCGGAAAGAAATCAGCCGCGTCTCGGAGAGGCGCGGCTGATTTGATTCACGGGCTGCCCGAGGGCAGCGCTCAGTGCGTAACGTTCGACCAGACGCGCCGCTTGGTGGCGTACATGAGGCCGGCGAACACGATCAGGAACACGAACGCCTCGAAGCCGATGCGCTTGCGCTCGTTGAGGTGCGGCTCGGCCGTCCACATCAGGAACGACGCGACGTCCTTGGCATACTGGTCGACCGTCTGCGGGGTGCCGTCGCTGTACTGCACCTGATCATCATGCAGCGGCGGCGGCATGTGCAGCGAGATGCCGTTCATGAAGTACGGGTTGTAGTAGGTGCCGGGCGGGATCGTGACGCCCGCGGGCGGGTCCTGGAAGCCGGTGAGGAGCGCGTGGATGTAGTCCGGGCCGCCCTCCTGGTACTGCGTGAAGAAGTCGATGGTCCGCCAGAACACGCCGCGCTTGACCGCGCGCGCCTTGGCCATCAGGGACAGGTCCGGCGGCGCGGCGCCGCCATTGGCCGCCGCAGCGGCCTCGGTGTTGGCAAACGGGCTTGGGAAGTGATCGGACGGAAGGCCCGGCCGCTGGAACATCTGGCCGGTATCGTCCGGGCCGTCGGTGATCTGGAAGGTCGCGGCGAGCGACTTGACCTGATCGGCGGTGAACTCCGGCCCGCCGGGATCGGCGAGGTTGCGGAACGCCATGTACTTCATCGAATGGCAGTTCGAGCAGACTTCCTTGTAGATCTGGTAGCCGCGCTGGAGCTGGGCCTTGTCGAACTTGCCGAACGGCCCCGCGAACGACCACGAGAGCAGCGGCGGGTTGTCGAGCGGGAATTCGGTCGTCGCGGCGACCGGCGCGGCGGTGGGCGCCGGCCCTGCGGCCGCGGCGGGCGCCGCAGTCGAGGCGCTGGCGGCAGGAGCGGTTGCGTCCTGGGCGAGAGCGGGCACGGCGAAGAGCGCGACGGCGGCGAAGAGAGTTGCTGCAGCCTTCATGGGATCAGGCTTTCGCGCCGGACTTGGCAAGGACGGCTTCGGTGATGCTCGCCGGCAGCGCCTTCGGCTTTTCGAGCAGGCCGACGACCGGCAGCACGATCAGCAGGTGCGCAAAGTAATAGAGGGTGAGGATGCGCGCCGCGATGACGTAGCCGCCTTCCGGCGGCTGCGAGCCGAGATAGCCAAGGCCGATGCCCGTGGCGACGAAGATCCAGAAGAACTGGCGGTAGATCGGCCGGAAGGTCGCCGAGCGCACCCGCGAGGTGTCGAGCCACGGCACGAACACCAGGAGGCCGATCGCGCCGGCGAGCGCAATGACGCCGAGCAGCTTGTTCGGGATGGCGCGCAGGATCGCGTAGAACGGCAGCAGGTACCACTCCGGCACGATATCGGCGGGGGTCTGCAGCGGATTGGCCGCGATGTAGTTGTTCGCATCGCCGAGATAGTTCGGAATGTAGAACACCAGCCACGCGAACAGGATCAGGAAGACGCTGAGGCCGAAGAAATCCTTGATCGTGTAGTACGGGTGGAAGGGCACCGTATCCTGGCTGCTCTTCACGTCGACGCCGGTCGGATTGCCGTTGCCCGGTACATGCAGCGCCCAGATGTGCAGCACGACCACGCCGGCGATCATGAACGGCAGCAGGTAGTGCAGCGAGTAGAAGCGGTTGAGCGTCGGGTTATCGACCGCAAAGCCGCCGATCAGCCAGGTGTGAATGGGATCGCCGACCAGCGGAATGGCGGTGAAGATGTTGGTGATGACGGTGGCGCCCCAGAACGACATCTGGCCCCACGGCAGCACGTAGCCGAAGAAGGCGGTTGCGATCATCAATAGGAAGATGATGACGCCGAGGATCCAGAGGATCTCGCGCGGCTCCTTGTACGAGCCGTAGTACATGCCGCGCAGGATGTGGATGTAGACGGCGAAGAAGAACAGCGAGGCGCCGTTGGAATGCAGGTAGCGGATCAGCCAACCGTAGTTGACGTCGCGCATGATCGACTCGACCGAGCCCATGGCGAGGTCGCCGCTCGGGATGTAGTGCATCGCCAGGATGATGCCGGTCGCCATCTGCGCGGCCAGCATGAAGACGAGGATGGCGCCGAAGTTCCACCAGTAGTTCAGGTTGCGCGGCGTCGGGAAGACGATGAACGACGAGTGGACAAGGCCGATGATCGGCAGCCGCCGCTCAAACCATTTCGCGGCGCCGCTCTTCGGCGTGTAGGTGGAATGTTCCGCCATCTAGTCTCTTCGCCCCGTCAGCCGATCCTGAGCTTGGTTGCCGTCTCGAACGCATAGACGGGGATTTCCATGTTCTGCGGCGCCGGCCCATGCCGGACGCGGCCGGCGGCATCGTATTGCGAGCCGTGGCACGGGCAGAACCAGCCGTCGTAATCGCCCTGCTGGCCGAGCGGCACGCAGCCGAGGTGCGTGCATATCTGGACCATGACGAACCACTCCTCGGTTCCCTTGGTGGAACCGGAAGCGGACAGCGCCGAGCGGTTTTCGTCGGTCGCCGGTGCGTTGGCCGGAAGGTTGTCGTTGCGGGCGACCGGATCGATGAGGTCGCCGAGGGCAACCGCCTTGGCGCCGGCGATCTCGTCGGCCGTGCGGCGGCGGATGACGACCGGCTTGCCGCGCCATTTGACGATGAGGCTCTGGCCGACCTGCACCGAGGAGATGTCGACCTCGACACTGGCGAGCGCGAGCGCCGCCTTGTCCGGGTTCATCTGGTCGATGAGCGGCCAGGCGATCAGCGCCGCGCCGACCACGCCGACACCACCGGTCGCGATGTAGAGGAAGTCGCGCCGTGTCGGTTCCGGATGATCGCCGGGCAGGTCCGGTTCCACAGTGTCGGTCGTCGCCAAGTGAGCTCCCTTAAGCCCCGAATCCAGCGACGGAAAACCCCCGCCGGGTCGCGAATTGTTTAGCGACCCGGCTTAGGACTTGTCCAGAGTAGCCCGACCAGATGCGCACATTGTCGCGGTTTTGCCGGAAGTCTGCGGTTTTCGCGCCATAGACGGCTGTCGAGACGATCGTCGCGGCCGGCCTGCGGCCGACGCCGCGGGTGGAAATCCGCGCCGTGGCTATTCCGCGGCTTGAGTCTCGACGTACGGTTGCGGGTCGTCGACCGGGACGTCCTTGCGCTCGGCATCGAGGAAGCCGCCCGACTGGCGGTTCCACAGCGAGGCGTAAAGACCGCCCTGCCGCACGAGGTCGGCGTGCCGGCCCATCTCGACGATCTGGCCGTGATCGAGCACGACCAGGCGGTCCATGGCGGCGATGGTCGATAGCCGGTGGGCGATGGCGATCACGGTCTTCCCCGCCATCAGGCGGTAGAAACTCTCCTGGATCGCCGCCTCGACCTCCGAATCCAGCGCCGATGTCGCCTCGTCGAGCACGAGGATCGGCGCGTCCTTGAGCAGCACGCGGGCAATGGCGACGCGCTGGCGCTGCCCGCCGGAAAGCTTGGCGCCGCGCTCGCCGACGTGGGCATCGAAGCCGGTGCGGCCCCAGTGATCGGACAGGCCGGGGACGAACGTCTCGGCCTGCGCCTGGCGGATCGCCTCCATCATGGCCGCGTCGCCCGCCTCCGGCCGGCCGTAGAGGACGTTGTCGCGGATCGAGCGATGGAGCAGCGAGGTGTCCTGCGTGATAAGGCCGATCTGCGAACGCAGCGAATCCTGCGAGACGCTGGCGATGTTCTGCCCGTCGATGACGATGCGCCCGCTCTCCACGTCGTAGAAGCGCAGCAGGAGGTTGGCGATGGTCGACTTGCCGGCGCCGGAGCGGCCGACCAGCCCGACCTTCTCGCCGGGCGCGATGGTGAGCGACAGGTTCTCGATGATGCCGCTCTTGCGGCCGTAGTGGAACGTGACGTTCTCGAAGCGGATCTCGCCCTTGGTCACGGCGAGTTCGCCGGCATTCGGCCGGTCGATCAGATCCTGCGGGCGGGCGATCGTCTCCATGCCTTCCTGGACGGCGCCGACGTTGTCGAAGATGCCGATCGAGGTCCACATGATCCACCCCGACATGGTGGCGATGCGGAAGGCGAGGCCGGCTGCGATGGTGAGCGCGCCCAGCGACATCTCGCCATGCGCCCACAGCACGACGCCGAGCGCCGCCTCGCCGCCGATGAGCAGCCCGTTCATGATGACCACGGTCGACGACATGCCGGTGATCATGCGCGTCGAGCGCTTGAACTTCTTCTGGTGGTCGTCGACGGCGTCGAGCGCGTAGTCGTCCTCGCGCGAGGTATGCGCGAACAGCTTCACCGTCTGGATGTTGGTGTAGCTGTCGACGATGCGGCCGGTCAGCATCGAGCGCGCTTCCGACACGATCACCGAACGTTTGCGGATGCGCGGCACGAAATAATAAAGGACGAAGACGAAGCAGGCGATCCAGAGGGCGAGCGGCACCATCAGCCAGGCGTCGATCTGCCCGAACAGCACCAGCGAGCTGACCGAGTAGATGGTGACGAACCATAGCGCGTCGCACACCTGAACGACGGATTCGCG
>JBEHXS010000102.1:0-9756 GCA_048498575.1 Pseudomonadota bacterium | reverse complement strand
TATTTGGCGACCGCATCGAAGCCGCGACGATTGAGGACGCCGGTGAGGCCATCGGTCAGCGACTGATGGCGGAGATCGTCCTCAACGCGATTGGTCGAACGGGCGATCCACACGACGGCGGCGGCCATGCCGACGACGATGAGCGGCACCGCGATCGCTACCGCCTCGATGACCGAGATGACGCCGATCTCGGCAAGCTTGCGCAGCGCGACGAAGAGAACGAACGGCAGCAGGATGAGGTAGGGCAGCATGGTGCGCGCCAGCCGGGTGCCCAGCCCCGAATGGAGGAAGATCGCGAAGATGCCGCCCGCCTGCGCGCGGCGGCCGACGGCGACGAGGACCAGCAGGATGAGGCAGCACAGGATCTGCGGGGCGGTGTAGTTGGTGTTGCCGATGCCGACGAATTCGGTGACGTCGAAGGCGAAGCTGCTGAAGACGAGGAGGGCGACGGTGACGGCACCGATGGCGCTGGCGTCGGCGATCCACGCCCGCCAGCCGCTTTTCGCTCGGATGAACGGCAGGATGAGCGACGTGAAGGCGGAGGCGAGGACGCTCTGCGGCCACGGGCGCGACGGAAACGCCGCGGGATAGGGCAACAGGCCGACGTAGGTGAGCAGCACGAACACCGGCAGCAGGAAGAGAAGGACGCCGAGCACCATGCTGATGCGATGGGCGGCCGGCGAGAGGTGAGGGGCCGCGAGAGCAAGGCTGGCGACGGCGCCCAGGATCCAGACGGCCGTGAAGGGACGCATGGCGTGCCAGCCGGGCGGGCCGTATTGGGCGAGCACCGGAAACGACCAGAAGAGAAGGGTTCCCAGGGCAATCGCCGAAACGATGACCAGCGCCACGACCTCAAGCCGCCTCAGGCCGGCGAGCGCAGCAATGTTCGTTTCGAGCGAGGGGTCAGGCATGGCGGGCGAATCAACCTTCCGGTGGAGGATATGGCGAAATTCCCAATGTTCGCTAAACGCGGCCTCAACTCTTGCTTAAGGAACGGTTCGCGGCGCTGCTGACAATGGCTGGCGGGCGCAATGGTAGCCTCGTGCAATGGCCAAGCGACACAGCGACACGGTGCTTTCGGCGCGTGCCCTGAACCGGGCACTGCTCGCACGGCAGATGCTGCTCGAACGCGCCGCGATGCCGGCATTGGAGGCGATCGGGCATCTTGTCGGGATGCAGGCGCAGGTGCCGAACGACCCTTATTTCGGGCTGTGGTCGCGGCTCGGCGAATTTCGCCCGGCGGAGCTCGAGACGCTGATCGAAGGCCGCAAGGCCGTCCGGATGACGGCGATGCGCGGCACGATCCACCTGATGACCGCGGCGGACGCGCTGACGCTCCGGCCGCTCGTCCAGCCGTCGATCTCGCGCGTGCTCACCGGCACAGCATTCGCCCGCGAGACCAAGGGCATCGATCTCGCGCCCGTAATGGCGACGGCACGGGCGGCGATTGCCCGGACGCCGATGACGCTGGCGGCGTTGCGCGCGCTGATCGCAACGGAGCACGCGGACGTGCCGGCGCATGCGGCGTCGTACGTCTTCCAGTACACGGAGCCGCTGGTGCAGGTGCCGCCGCGCGGGCTTTGGGAGAAAAGCGGCGCGCCGAAGCTGACGACGGCGAAGGCGTGGCTGGGAAAGGATGTGCGAGCGAAGCCGGCGGCGGACGGGGTCGTGCTGCGCTACCTCGCGGCGTTCGGGCCGGCGAGCGTTATGGATGCGCAGGCGTGGTCGGGCCTGACGCAGCTCGCGCCGGTGTTCGCGCGGCTGCGGCCGAAGCTCACGACGTTTCGCGACGCCGGCGGACGCGAGCTGTTCGATCTCACGGATGCGCCGCGCCCTGACGAAGAGACGCCGGCGCCGCCGCGCTTCCTGCCGACGTATGACAACGCGGTCCTGGGTTTCGCCAACCGCGAGCGGATCATGCCGCCAGACGCGAAGATGCCGCTGCCAAACGGCTGGGCGAAGACGTTCCTCGTCGATGGCATGGTGGCGGGTTACTGGCGGGTCGACCGCGACGGGAAGAGCGCGCGGCTGACGCTCGAGGCCTTCGCGAAGCTCGCGCGGCGTGACCGCGACGCGCTGGCGGCAGAGGCGGAGCGGCTGCTCGCGTTCGCGGCGCCGGAGGCGAAGGGGACGGTGAAGTTCGCGACTTAGGGGATCACGAGTTCGATCAGGAAGGGGCCCGGGCGACGGTTGGCCGATACGAAGAGATCGGCGAACTGCTCCATGTTTTCGGCGCGGGCCGCTTCGACGCCGAAGCCGGCGGCGAGCTTGACCCAGTCATGGTCGGGATGCCCGAGACTGAACAGCTCGCGCGAGGCAGGCCCGGCGACAGCGCCGACGCCGGCGAGCTCGCCGAACAGGATCTCGTATCGGCGGTTGGAAAGCAGAACCGTGGTGACGTCGAGTTTCTCGCGCGCCTGCGTCCACAGCGCCTGGATGGTGTAGAGGGCGGAGCCATCGGCCTGGACGCCGATTACGCGGCGGCCGGGCGCGGCGATCGCGGCGCCGGTCGCCATGGGCAGGCCACCGCCAATCGCGCCGCCGGTGAGCTGCAGATAATCGTGGGGCAACGCCGCCGCCGTTGCCGGATGAAGCGCGTAGCCGAAGGTGAGCGCCTCGTCGACGACGACGGCGTTTTCGGGGAGCAGGGCGGCGAGCGAATGCGCGAACGCGTCGGCGGTGACGGCGCCGTGTGCTGGCATCGGCCGTGGCGGGTTTCGAGGAGGCGCGACGGCGGGCGCGGACAGGGCATCGGCGAGGCGGGCGAGGGCATCGGTGCCGTCTTCTTCCGGACGCGCGAGGACGTGGAGCTTCGCTTCGGGCGGCAGCAGGCGGCCCGGCTTGCCGGGATAGGCGAAGAAGGCAACGGGATCGCGCGCGCCGACCAGGATCGCATGGCGATAGGGTGCCAGCGCCGCCAGCGCGGCATCGACCGGGTAGGGGATGCGGCCGATGTCGGGGAGGCCGGCGCCGCGCTCGGCGCGGGTATTGAACGTCTCGGCCGTGACGTGGGCGCCGGTCGCCGCAGCGATGCGCGCGGCGAAGCCGATAGCCGGACGGCGGAGCGCGGCATCGGCGAGGATGATGACGGTGGGCTCGCCCGAGCGCAGGGCGGCGATCGCTTCCACGATGGCGATCTCCTCGACCGGCGCCGGAGGGACCGGCGGCAGGGGTGCGGTGACGGCGCCGCCTTCGCCCCACGAAGCATCGGACGGGAGGATGAGCGTCGCGACTCCGCCGGGCGGAGCGGTCGCGGCCTGCACCGCTTCGGCGGCATAGGCGCCGACGTCGCGCGGGTGGTGCGCCGTGCGCACCCACGTCGAGACGCCGGAAGCGAAGCCGACGGTGTCGGCGGCGAGCAGCGGATCGAGCGGCTTATGGTAGGTGGCCTGGTCGCCGACGATGCTGACGATCGGGGCATGACCGCGGCGGGCGTTGTGAAAATTGGCGAGACCGTTGGCGAGGCCCGGCCCGCAGTGGAGCAGGGTGGCGGCGGGCCTGCCGGCCATGCGGGCATAGCCATCGGCGGCCCCGGCGACGACGCCCTCGAAGGTCGCGAGGACGACACGCATGCCGGGCACGCGATCGAGCGCCGCAACGAAGTGCATCTCGCTCGTGCCCGGATTGGCAAAGACGGTATCGACGCCGCACGCCAGCAACGTGCGGACCAGACTTTCGGCGCCGTTCATGAATTCTCGCTCCCGATCGCGCGGCGATATTCCCCAATGGCCGCAGCGGCGTCTAGTCCGCCCGGTACTGGCCCTCGGCGTCGAGCTTGCCGAAGCAGACGCGGCAGCGCACGGCCTTCGGGCCGGCAAGCGCGAAGGGCGACAGTTCGCTGACGGCGAGCTTGCCGCACAGGGTCTTGAGCTGACCCTGCCGCAGGCGGCCGAGCTGGGCGAGGGCGAGATGGACGCGCTCGTCGCCCAGCGCGTGGACGGGGATGGTGCGGCGGGGCCTGGTGGGCGTGGCCGCTGGCTTTTCCCGCGGGGGCTTCTTCGCGGCCGGGGGCCTGGCGGGTGTGGCGCGCTTGGTCATGCGGGCGATGATAGCAGCGGCGGGTGGCGACTTGCATCACGCCGCCACCCTGGGTCCCCGCTTTCGCGGGGACGAGCGGAGAGGAACCGCCGGCCTCAGTGCTTCTCGACGAAGCGGGCGAGCTTGCCCAGCATCTGGCGGAAGCCTTCTTCCATGCCGCTGAGCGCGAAGGATGCCTTCTCGGTCGCCTTGGTGACGCGCTCGCGCACGGTGAGCTTTGTCTTGCCGGCGCCGGCATCGGAGAAGGTGACCGTGGTGACGGCCTCCATCTCGAAAACGCCGGGCGCCAGTTCGATGATCTGGCCGGTGTAGACGAGCCGCTCGTTCTCGACGTAGTCCACGACGCGGCCGGTCATCGGATAGAGCTTGCCGTCCGGTCCCTTCATCTCGATGAACACCGGGCCGCCGATGCGCGGGTCAAGCGAGGCGCGCGAGATGGAAAACATCTCCGGCCCCCACCATTGCCTGAGCTGGTCGGTATCGATCCACGCCTGGAAGACCGCGGCGCGGGGCGCAGCGAGGACGCGCTCGAAGCGGACCTCGGGCAACGGCTTCGGCGGGTCGGCGAGATACTGCTCGAGGTGGACGACCATCGCCGTCCAGCCATGGCGCTGCTGCTCGATGCTGTTGGTGCCCTCGGCGCCGAACTCAAGGCGCAGATGGGTGCGGTTCCTGCCGGTCTCGGTCAGCGTCACCGTCATCGGACGTCCGTCGCCCATGGTGGCGGCGAGGCGGGACGGAGGCATGATCTCGTCGTAGCGGCCCCAGAAGACGAAGTCGTACTTGCCGTTGGGGTCGGCGAATCCAACGCGGAACTCGCCGCCGACGCGCAGATCGACGTCGGCGAAGGGCGTCGTCCAGCCGTCGCCGGCGCTGTACCAATGGACGAGATGCTTCGGATCGGTCCACGCCTCGAAGACGAGGGCGCGGGGCGCGTCGATATCGCGCTCGATGACGATGGTGGTGCCGGGCGCGACGGCGGCCGTGTTGGCGGACATTGGCGGTTTCTCCCTTCGGGATGGGGTGACGAGGATCAGCGGAGCGTCGGCAGGTATTCGGCCAGGCGGTCGTTGCCCATGCTGACCATGCCGGCGAAGCCGCGCTGCACGCTCTCGTCGCGGACGGCGAGCGAGGCGAAGCGGACGGTGACCTTGATCGTGGTGCGGCCGGCGGCCTCGCTCATCTCGATGGTGGTGATGAGCTCGACCGGCGGCAGCCCGTCGAGGCCGCCGTGCCAGTCGTCGGGCGCGTCGCGATAGACCATGCGGGACGGCGGCGCGATCTCAAGATAGACGCTGGTGTAGCCGAAGCCGCCACCATCGGGGGTGCGCCAATCGAAGCGCAGCACGCCGCCAACCTTGAGATCAACGCGGGCGACGGTCTGCGTGCCGTGTGGGCCCCAGAAATTCGCGAGGTGGGCCGGGGTCGTGTAGCACTCCCAGACGAGGGCGCGGGGCGCGTCGAAGCTGCGCGTGACGATGAGCAGGGGCTCGCCGGCGGGAGTCTCGATCTGGTTCGGGTTCACGGCGGTGGCGTGAGCGGCGGCGGTATGGCTGGCAGGCATCGATGCGTTCCTTGTTGCTGCGGCGTGGGTCAGGCGCGGGGTTTCTTCTTCGGATTGCGCGCGGCCGGCTTCTTCGGCGCCGCGGCCGCCTGGAGCTTCTGGAGATAAGCGTCGAGGCGATCGAGGCGTTCCTCCCAGAGGCGGCGGTAACTCTCCAGCCAGTCGTCGACCGGCTTCAGCGCGATGGCCTCGATGCGGCACGGGCGCCACTGCGCCTCGCGGCCGCGGACGATGAGGCCGGCGTGCTCCAGCACCTTCAGGTGCTTGGAGACGGCCGGGAGGCTCATGGCAAACGGTTCGGCCAATTCCGTGACGGAGGTCTCGCCCAGCGCGAGGCGGGCGAGGATGGCGCGGCGCGTCGGATCGGCGAGGGCGGAGAAGGTGATGCTGAGGCGGTCGGTCGGCATGGCGGTCGGCTTCGTATTGAACCAGCGGGTTAATTAACTTATTGGTGAATTACAACGGTCATGGGCGTGCGTCAAGGCGGTATCTGCGAATTTCCGCCGGCGCGAACGCACCACGAACAAATGTCACAGCCGATCGGGTATTTGAGCGTTAACCCGCGGGCGCGTATCCTGTGGGCTTGTGCGGGAACGGGCGCCGGGGAGCCGGCGTTGTCAGTGATGCCCCGACTACGTCAGAGTTTCCGAGGAGTGTGAACATGGCTGCGCGCGCTTACTGGCAGGGCCAGATCCGGCTGGCGCTGGTGTCGATCCCGGTGCAGGTGTTCTCGGCGACGAAGAGCGCCGCCCGCGTCTCGTTCAACCAGATCCACAAGCCGACCGGCAAACGCGTGCGCTACGAGAAGGTGGTGCCGGGCGTCGGCGCCGTCGATCCCGACGACATCGTCAAGGGCTATGAGGTCGAGAAGGGCAAGTACGTGCTGATCACCGACGAGGAGATCGAGGACGTCAAGCTCGAGGCCAAGCACACGATCGATCTCGTGCAGTTCGTCGACTCCGAAGACATCGACGCGATGTATTTCGAGAAGCCGTATTTCGTCGCGCCGGACGAGGACGAGGTCGCCGGCGAGGCGTACGTCGTGCTGCGCGATGCGCTCCGCCAGTCGAAGAAGATCGGGCTCGGGCAACTGGTGGCGCGCGGACAGGCGAGCGTCGTGGCTCTGCGCCCGCACGGCAAGGGCCTGATGATCGAGACGCTGCGCTATGCCGACGAGCTGCAGAATTCGGAGCAGTTCTATTCGACCGTGCCGGGCACGAAGCCGGAGAAGGAACTGCTGTCGCTGGCGACCGAGCTGATCGAGCGCAAGGCCGGCGAGTTCGATCCGAAGATGTTCAAGAACCAGTACGATCTCGCGCTCCGCGAACTGATCGACGCGAAGATGGAGCACCGCAAGCCGCAGGACATCGAGGAGCCGCAGCTCGGCGCCAAGGTGATCAACCTGATGGATGCGCTGCGCAAGAGCGTGAAGGGCGGCGAGGGCGCGAAGGCGGGCCGCGCCGCAGCGGCGGCCGCGCCGACCCCGGCGAAGAAGGGCAAGGCAGCGAAGGCCAAGGCCGAGAAGAAGCCGGCGGCGAAGCGGCGCGCGGCTTAGGCAAGCCGCCGGGCGCCGGTTCAGGTCATGCGCGAGACGACGATCGCGGTGTGGCTGACGTGAAAGAGCACGAAGGCCGCCGATAGCGCGACGTACATCCACGGCCGATAGACGAGCGGCGAGACCAGCAGCCGATCCGTCATCAGCGCGATGCCGGTCAGCCAGATCAGCGGCGTATAGGCGGGGGCGAGCAGGACAACGCCGCTCTGGCTCCATGCGCTTGCCGGGAAGACGATCATCAGAAGCCAGGCGAAGCCGTAGAGGGCCATGCCGGCGAGATAGACAGCGAGGCCGAGCCGATTGGCGCGGCTGGACAGCGACAGGTGAAAGAGCAGCGGCAAGAAGAACACGCCGACGCGCAGCACGTTTTCAGGGATGCCGACGAACGCCGGAATATCCGTCCAGAAGGCGCCGATCTGAAACGGCGCGGGCAGGGCGCCGGCGAAAAACAGATTCAGGACCAGCGCCGGCAGGATCAGCCAGAAGCCGTTGTCGAGATAGCTGCGCCAGGTATTTCGGGTTGCCGTCATGGATGTCGCCCCACGAACGCGCACTCTGCCGTCGCGTGGGCGATCCGCGATGATCTGCCGCAAAAAAGAAGGGGCCGGCGCATCGGATGGATGCACCAGCCCCTGGCCTCTAGTACGACCCGCGAACTAAATGCGGGTCGCCGCCGTAGCTACTTGCCGCGGAGCGCGTCCTTGACGCCGCCGACGGCGTTCTGAATCTTGCCGGCCGTCTTGTCTGCCTGGCCATCCGCCTGGAGCTTCGTGTCGCCGGTCATCTTCCCGACGGCTTCCTTGACGTTGCCCTTGGCCTGCTTGGCCGAACCTTCGATGCGATCCTTGTCCATGGTCGTTCTCCCGCTGGTGTGTGGATACCAAGACAACGCGGGGAGGCCGGATTCGTTCCCGAGCGCGCCATGGCGCAAGGAACGACACGGACACAGGAGACGTTGTATTCTGGCGCCATGGCAGACCGGCTGAAGACCTACCGCGAGAAGCGCGATTTCCGGAACACGGCGGAGCCCGAAGGCGGGGCAACGCGGGCGCGTGGCGGCCACCGCTACCTGATCCAGAAACACGACGCGACGCGGCTGCACTTCGATTTCCGCCTCGAGCACGACGGCGTGCTCCTGTCGTGGGCCGTGACGCGTGGCCCGAGCTTCGACCCGAAAGAGAAGCGGCTGGCGGTGCACGTCGAGGACCACCCGCTGGAGTACGGCGACTTCGAAGGAACGATCCCCAAGGGCAACTACGGCGGCGGCACCGTGATGCTGTGGGACGAGGGCACCTGGGAGCCGGTTGGCGACGCCGATGCCGGCCTCGCCAAGGGCGACTTCAAGTTCATCCTGCACGGCGAGCGGCTGAAGGGAAAATGGGTGCTGGTGCGCATGAAGGGGAGCCGCACCGGCAAGTATGCCAAGGCCGACGCCAAGCACGACAACTGGCTGCTGATCAAGGAGCGCGACGAATACGCCGAGGAGGAGAAGAAGCCGATCATCGAGCGGGCGCTGACCTCGGTGCGCTCCGGCCGGACGATGGAACAGATCGCGGAGGGCAACGTCGAGTGGGTGTCCGGCCGCCGCTTCAAGGAAGCCGCCGCGAACGACCCGGCGGCCAAGCGCAAGCCGCGCGCGAGCGCCGCGGCGAAGGGGCCGCGCCTCGACCCACCGAAATTCGTCCAGCCGCAACTCGCCTCGCTGGTCGAGGCGCCGCCGGACGGCAAGGAGTGGCTGCACGAAATCAAGTTCGACGGCTACCGCATCGAGGCGGCGGTCGGCGGCGGCAGCGCACGCATCTATACCCGGACGGGACTCGACTGGAGCGACAAGTTCCGCAACCTGGTCAGGCCACTCGCCGACCTGCCCTGCCGCTCGGCGCTGATCGACGGCGAGGCGGTGGTGCAGGACGAACAGGGCAAGACCGATTTCGGGCGGCTGCAGAATGCGATCGCCGAGGGCAAGGGCAACATCGTCTACTGGGCCTTCGACCTCATCGAGCTCGACGGCGAGACGCTGACCAAGCTGCCGCTGACCGAACGCAAGGCGAAGCTCGCGGTGCTGCTCGCCGACCAGCCGAAGGCAGGGCCGCTGTTCTATTCCGACCATGTCATCGGGCACGGCCGCGAGACCTTCGCCAACGCCTGCGAGATGAAGCTCGAGGGCATCGTCTCCAAGCGGGCGGCGGCGCCCTATCGCTCCGGTCGCACGAAAGGGTGGCTGAAGGCGAAGTGCGGCATGGGGCAGGAGTTCATCATCGTCGGCTGGCAACCGTCCGACGTGAAGGGGCGGCAATTCTCCTCGCTGCTGGTGGCGACGCGCGACGAGGACAAGCTGACCTATCGCGGCAAGATCGGCACCGGCTACGGCGAGCGCGAACTTGCGGCGGTGTGGCAGGAGCTGGCCAAGCGGCAGGTGGCGAAGCCGCCGCTCGACGACGTGCCGCGCGACATCGCGCGGAAATCGAAATTCGTGAAGCCGGACCTGGTGGCCGAGATCGAATTTCGCGGCTGGACGGAGGAGGGCTACGTCCGGCAGGGGGCGTTCAAGGGACTGCGCGCCGACAAGCCGGCAAACGAAATCGTGCGCGAGAAGCCC
>JBEHXS010000101.1:0-9861 GCA_048498575.1 Pseudomonadota bacterium | reverse complement strand
CGTGCTGCCGCCTGCCTGGCGCCCGTATGCACGGCTGGCGCGGCTGGAGCGGCCGATCGGCTGGTGGCTGCTTCTCCTGCCGACGTGGTGGTCGTCGGCGCTCGCCACCGATGCCCTCGGCCGCCTGCCCGATCTCTGGCACCTCGTGCTGTTCCTGGTCGGCGCGGTCGTGATGCGCGGCGCCGGCTGCACCTACAACGACATCGTCGACCGCGATCTCGATGCCAGGGTCGAGCGTACGCGCACCCGGCCGATCCCCGCCGGCCAGGTCACCGTCCGCCAGGCGCAGCTATTCCTCGCCGCGCAATTGCTCGTCGGGCTCATCGTGCTGCTCCAGTTCAACTGGTTCACGGTCGTGCTCGGCGCCGCGTCGTTGATCGTCGTCGCGATCTACCCGTTCCTGAAGCGCATCACCGATTGGCCGCAGCTCGGCCTTGGGCTCGCGTTCTCGTGGGGCGCGCTCGTCGGCTGGTCGGCGACCACGGGTTCGCTCGCCCTGTCGCCGGTGTTGCTCTATGCCGGCGGCGTCCTGTGGACGATCGCCTACGACACGATCTACGCCCACCAGGACAAGGAGGACGACGCCCTGATCGGCGTGCGCTCCACCGCTCGCCTGTTCGGCGAGGATACTGCCGTCGCGGTCACCCGCTTCTTCGCTGGCGCGATGGCGCTGTTCGTGCTGGCCTTCGTCTTTGCGCACGCCGGCATAGCCGCATTCGTCGGGCTGGCCTGCGCGGCGCTTCACCTGCTCTGGCAGGTGCGCACGCTGCGTATCGACGATCCCGACAATTGCCTGAGGGTCTTCCGCTCGAACCGCGACTTCGGGCTGATCGTGTTCGCCGGGCTGGTCGCTGACGCGCTGGTGCGCGCCATCGCCTAGTCGCGCGCGATGATTTCCTGTCCGAACACGACGCGGACCGCGTCGAGGTGGCCGACCTTGCGCCGCGTCAGGAAGCGGGGGCGCCGCTTGGCGAAGAACGAGTGGCGGCGGCGCGGCTTGGGGCGGCTCATGATGACGCCGCGATAGGCGGCCAGCGGCTCGCCGACCGAACCGTCCTGTCCGACGATCAGGAGCGGCAGGTTGAGCAAACGGGCCCACGCCTGCCAGTCGGCGGCGATCTCGCCGGGATCGTGCGCGACGGCGAGCGTCAGCGTCAGTTCCGGGTCGGCGTGCAGCAGCTCGACGAAGGCCACCACCGAGCCGTTGTCGTCGGCGGATTCCATGCGCACTGCCACGCCGCGATAAGCAGTCAGCGGCTCGGCGCGCGTGTGGCCGTCACGCGTCACGACCGCGCGGTCGCGCTCGACGATGAACGTTGCGGCTGCGATCCCGCCGGTAACGGCTGGACCACGGGCCGGCAACGTGTGCGGATCGAGCCGATAGTCGCGGCTCGACCCGACGGTTGCTCCGCCGGTCACTGTTGACGCCTCTACTCTCCCTGCGGGCCCGCTTGTTGTGGACCTCGCGTTGAACACGACTATCGCAGAGGAGACTTCGAGTCGGCTTAAACCGATCGGTGCAATTTGAACGATCGCCGAAGCTGAGGCGCGCCGGGGACTCTAAGCGTTTACAATACCTTACCCGGGTTCATGATCCCGTTCGGGTCGAGCGCCGCCTTGATCGCCCGCATGGTCGCGAGCTCCACCGGCGACTTCACCTGCGCCAGCATTTCCCGCTTCAGCCGGCCGATGCCGTGCTCGGCCGAGATGGTGCCGCCGAGGTCGAGGACGATCGCGTGGATGGCGGCATTCATGTCGCCCCAGCGCGCCAGATACGCCTGTTTGTCCATGCCCTCGGGCTGGCTGATGTTGAGGTGGATGTTGCCGTCGCCGAAGTGGCCGAAGGCGAACGGCCGGCATCCCGGCGCTACCTTCTCGGCCGCCACGTCGGCCCGCGCCAGAAGCTCCGGCACCTTGCCGACCGGCACCGCGACGTCGTGCTTGATCGAGCCGCCGAGATGCTTCTGTACCTCGGACAGCGTCTCGCGGATGCGCCAGAAGTCGGCGGCCTGCTGGGCGGATTGCGCCAGCGCCCCGTCCTCGACGAGACCGGCCGCGCTGCCTTCGGCGAAGATCGCCTCCAGCGTCGCGTCGGCCGCCGCCTGCGACAGCGCCGACGAAACCTCGAGCAGCATGTACCAGGCGTGCGGCGCGGCCAGCGGGTCGCGCACGCCGGGTACGAAGCGCGCAACCGTCTCGATCGCGATGCGCGGCATCAGCTCGGCCGCGGTCAGCGAGCCGCCGGCATTCGACCGCGCGACGTTGAGGAGCGCCAGCGCTGCGCTCGTGTCGGGAACGCCGACGATTGCCACGCCGACGCCCTTCGGTCGCGGGAACAGCTTCAGCACGGCGCCGGTGATGATGCCGAGCGTCCCTTCGGCGCCGATGAAGATGTCCTTGAGGTCGTATCCGGTGTTGTCCTTGCGCAGCGTTCTGAGGCCGTTCCAGATTTCGCCGCTGGGCAGCACGGCTTCCACGCCGAGCGTGAGGTCGCGCGTGTTGCCGTAGGCGAGCACCGCCGTCCCGCCGGCGTTGGTCGAAAGATTGCCGCCGATCTGGCAGGAGCCTTCCGAGGCCAGCGAGAGCGGGAACAGCCGGTCCGCCGCTTCCGCTGCCTCGCGCGCCGCCGCGAGTGTGACGCCGGCGTCGACCGTCATCGTATTGTTCGCCGGGTCGACGACACGCACCCGGTTCAGCCGCGACATCGAGACAACGAGCTCATTTCCGGCGAGGGATGGCATCTGGCCGCCGACGACGCCGGTATTGCCGCCCTGCGGCACGATCGGCGTGCGCGTGCGGTTGGCGAGCGCGAGGATGGCGGAGACTTCGGCGATCGAGCCGGGGCGGAGCACCAGCGACGTGGCTCCGCCGAATTTGTCCCTGGGCTCGATCAGATAGGGCGCGATGGCCGCGGCATCGCGAAGCGCGTAGGGCGCGCCGACGATCGCGGCGAACTGGTCGAGCAGGCTCGGGGAAGGCGCATCCATGCTGCGCCGATTTGTAGGCGACCGGGCGGCAGGCGTCGAGACGCCCGCCGCCCGGCGTTGGAGTGCAGGTGGCGGTGGCAGCCGCCGCCGGCACACCGGGGTTGAACTAGTCCTGCTTGACGACGTGCCAGACGCCGCCCTTGCCGTCGCCGTCCACGTCGCCCGGCTTCTTGTCGTTGGCCCAGTAGTAGAGAGGCCAGCCTTCGTACGACCAGATCTTGATGGCGTTGCCGTCCTTGTCCTGGCCGTCGACGACGGTCCAGTCGCCGGAGGCGGTGGCGTCGGCCGGCGCTACGAACGGCGGCCAGGCAACGACGCACTTGCCGGTGCAGGACGACTTCGTGGCGCCCTTGCCGTCGTTGTCGAACGTGTAAAGCGTCATCCCCTTCGCGTCGGCGAGCACCTTGCCGAGGGAGGAGTCCTCATAGGTCGTGACCGGTGCGGCGGCGAAAGCTACGCCAACCGAGAGGCCCGAGAAGAGAAGGGCGGCCGAAAGGCCGAGAGTAAGCCGTGTCATGAGCGTGTCTGCTCCTGTTTGAGGTCGCCGCAGGGGGCGCGGCAGCTGCACGCACGGTCAACACTCAAACATCGGTTTTATTCTGTCCGCTATGATCGCGTTCGCTTGAAGTCCGGCCCTCCTTGGGATAGAGCGCGGCTTCCCACCGGAGATCGGGCGCATAATGGCCGAAAGGGCTGGATTGCTGGCAGGCAGGCGCGGCCTCATCTTCGGGCTGGCCAACAATCACTCGATTGCGTGGGGAATCGCCAAGGTATTCGCGGCAGAAGGCGCTGAGCTCGCCTTCACCTACCAGGGCGACCAGCTCAAGAAGCGCGTCGAGCCGCTGGCTGCCGAGCTTGGCGCTCGCGTTGTCGGACATTGCGACGTCACCGACCTTGCCACCATCGATGCGGTTTTTGCTGAGGTGGCGAAGCAGTGGGACCGGATCGACTTCGTCATCCACGCCATCGGCTTTTCCGACCGCCGCCAGCTGAGCGGGCGCTACATCGAGCTCACCCTCGACAACTTCCTGATGACGATGAACATCTCGTGCTATTCGCTGACGGCCATCGCCCAGCGCGCCGAGAAGCTGATGACCGATGGTGGCTCGATTGTCACTTTGACCTACTACGGCGCTGAGAAGGTCATGCCCAACTACAACGTCATGGGCGTCGCCAAGGCCGCACTCGAGTCCAGCGTGCGCTATCTCGCCGCCGATCTCGGCAAGGACCGCATCCGCGTCAACGCGATTTCCGCCGGGCCGATCAAGACGCTCGCCGCCTCCGGCATCGATGACTTCCGCTACATTCTGAAGTGGAATGAGTACAACGCGCCGCTCCGCCGCACCGTCACGCCGGAGGAAGTCGGCAACGCCGCGCTCTATCTCGTGTCCGATCTCGGCCGTGCCGTCACCGGCGAGGTCATGCACGTCGATGCCGGCTACCACGTCGTCGGCATGAAGGCGGTCGACGCACCTGATATCGCAACGGCTCCGGCCAAGGATTAGCGGGCGCCGGTAGGCGGATTTCTGCCATGGATTCGGTACCGACCCTTGTCTTCGTCCGTCATGGCGAAACCGATTGGAACGTCGAGGGCCGCCTCCAGGGCCAGCGCGACGTGCCGCTCAACGCCAACGGACGCGTCCAGGCGCGCCGCAATGGCGAAGTCATCCGCCAGCGCATCCCCGAAGCCCTTGGCTTCGATTTCATCGCGAGCCCGCTCTCGCGCACCCGCGAGACCATGGAGATCCTGCGCGCCGCCATGGGGCTGGAGCCGAAAGGCTACGCCATCGATCCGCGCCTGCTCGAAATCACGTTCGGCGAGCTCGAGGGGCTGACCTATCGCGATATCGAAATGCGCGAGCCCGGCTGGTCGCGGGCGCGCCATGCCGACAAGTGGAACTACCTGCCGCCGGGTGGCGAGAGCTACCACATGCTCTCCGTCCGCATCATCGGGTGGCTGCAGACGGTAACCAGGCCGGCGGTGGTCGTGGCCCATGGCGGCGTCGGCCGCGTGCTCCGCGCCCACCTCCTCGGCCTCGACAAGACCGCCTCGGTCTCCGAGGACTTCCCGCAGGATCGCGTCTTCCTGTGGGAGAACGGCAAGGGCGAGTGGATTTGAGGCCGCCGCGCGCCAGATAGGTGCGGGCGCAGACCGACGGGCAGCGGCCGGTTTGACGCCCACCCGGCCGCCGCCTAGAAGGTTCCCGCGCTTTCCTCGGCGGCAACCCACGCATGTCCCACAATACCTTCGGCCACCTGTTCCGCGTCACGACCTGGGGTGAGAGCCACGGGCCGGCGATCGGCTGCGTCGTCGATGGCTGCCCGCCGCGCATTGCCATCTCCGAGGCCGAGATTCAGGCCTACCTGGACAAGCGCCGGCCGGGGCAGTCGCGGTTCACGACCCAGCGTCGCGAGCCCGACGCGGTAAAGATTTTGTCCGGCGTGTTCGAGGAGGGCGGCCAGCTTCTGACCACCGGCACGCCCATCGCGCTCGAGATTCAGAACGAGGACGCGCGCTCGAAGGACTACGCCGAGATCAGCGACAGGTACCGGCCGGGCCACGCCGATTTCACGTACCAGGCGAAGTACGGCATCCGCGACTGGAAGGGTAGCGGCCGCGCGTCGGCCCGCGAGACGGCCACCCGTGTCGCCGCCGGCGCGGTGGCCCGCAAGGTCATCCCCGGCGTCACCGTGCGCGGCGCGCTCATTCAGATCGGCCCGCATAAGATCGATCGCGCCAACTGGGATTGGGCGGAGGTCGACCGCAATCCCTTCTTCTCGCCCGATGCCAAGGCGGCCGAGACCTGGACGGACTATCTCGATGGCGTCCGCAAGGCCGGCTCCTCCGCCGGCGCGGTCATCGAGGTTGTCGCGGAGGGCGTGCCGGCGGGGTGGGGCGCGCCGATCTACGCCAAGCTCGATCAGGAGATCGCGTCGGCGATGATGTCGATCAACGCGGTGAAGGGCGTCGAGATCGGCGCCGGCTTCGCCGCGGCCGCACTGTCGGGCGAAGAAAACGCCGACGAGATGCGCATGGGCAACGACGGCCAGCCGCAGTTTCTGTCGAACAATGCCGGTGGCATCCTTGGCGGCATCTCGACCGGCCAGCCGGTCGTTGTCCGCTTCGCCGTCAAGCCGACATCGTCGATCCTGACGCCCCGCCGCACCGTCAACCAGAGCGGCGAGGACGTCGAGGTCATGACCAAGGGCCGCCACGATCCCTGCGTCGGAATTCGCGCCGTGCCCATCGGCGAAGCCATGCTGGCGATCGTGCTGGCGGATCAATTCCTGCGCCATCGCGGCCAGGTTGGAAACTGATAGCCGATGACCACAGACCTTGACCGCGTTGCCGCGGCCGTTGCGGCGTTTCGCAACGGCGACATCGTTATCGTCACCGACGACGACGACCGCGAGAACGAGGGCGACCTCATCGTCGCCGCCCAGCACGCCACACCCGAGAAGGTCGCCTTCATCGTTCGCCACACGACCGGCATCGTCTGCGCGCCGATGCCGCGCGACACCGCCCGCCGCCTCCAGCTCCCGCCGATGGTGGCCGACAACGAAGCCCCGATGGGCACCGCCTTCACCGTTTCGGTCGATTTTCGCCATGGCCTGACCACGGGCATCTCCGCCGAGGAGCGCTGCAATACGCTGCGCGCGCTCGCCAACTCGAACTCTGGCGCGAGCGAATTCGTCCGCCCCGGCCACGTCTTCCCGCTCATCGCGCAGGACGGCGGTGTCCTCATGCGCTCCGGCCACACCGAGGCCGGCGTTGATCTCTGCCGCCTCGCCGGCATCGAGCCCGTCGCCGCGCTCGCCGAGCTGGTGAACGATGACGGCACGGTCATGCGCGGGCCGGCGATCGCCGCGTTCGCGGAGCAGCACAAGCTGATCCGCGTGTCGGTGGCCGACCTCATCGCCTGGCGCGAGCGTAGCGAGCGGCTGGTCGAGCGCGTCGGCGAGTGGCAGGTCACGACCAACGCCGGTCCGGCGCGCGCCGTGGCCTACCGCACGCCGTTCGACGCCGCCCAGCATCTTGCCGTCGTCTTCGGCGATCTCGGCGATGGGCGCGGTGTCGCCGTGCGTCTCCACCGCGAGTCGGTCGTCGACGATGTGTTCGGCGCCAAGAGCGGGCTCGACGCGGTGGTCGAGCGCCTGGCCAAGGGCGGGCGCGGCGTCGTGGTCTACCTGCGCGAGGGTTCGGTCGGCGTCGCGGAATCCAGCCACCGCACGCGCGACGCGGCCAAGCCGGCGCCCGATTCCAGCGCCGCCCGCCGCGAGGAATGGCGCGAGGTCGGCGTCGGCGCTCAGATCCTGAAGGATCTCGGCGTCCGTTCGATCCGCCTGATCGCCAGCCGCGAACGCCGCTACGTCGGCCTCGATGGCTTCGGCATCGGCATCGATTCGACGGAAATTGCCTAGGACGGCTGGCGCTTAGCCGTCTACCAGCGTCGGCGGCGCCACCCGCGGCAGCACCGCGGGCGTTGCCGCGGTAGGCGGCGCGCCCCCGTTCCGCCGCACTATCAGCTGGTAGCGCTCGAACAGCAGCACCACCACGAACGACACCGCCAGCGGCACCACCAGATAGAACACGCGGAACACGATCAGCGCCGCCAGCACGTCCGCTGCCGGCATATCGTGCAGCCCCGTGACGAACAGCAGCTCGAGCACGCCGAGGCCGCCCGGCGCGTGCGAGAATATCGCCAGCGAGAACGACGCGAGAAAGATTCCGAGCACGACGACGAAGCCGGGGTTGTTCGCCTCCGGCAGGCAGAAATAGATGATCGCCGCGGCGCCGATCAGCTCCACCGGCCCGACGATGAGCTGGCGTACGATGATCTCCGGACGCGGGTAGGCGATCGTGACGCGGCCGATGATGAGCGGCTTCAGGCCGAGCAGCGAGCCGACGACATAGATCGCGACCCCACCCAGCATCATCGCGCCCGCCGCAAACGCGATCGGCGCCGGCACGTCGACGAAGCGCTGGGCTTCCTCCGGATGCGAGACGAGGATAAGCCCGCCCAGCACCGTCACGCCGAGGCAGAAGGTGAAGGCACAGAAGCCGACGAGCACGGCGACCTCGCCGAGCGACAGTCCCTTGGTCGAATAGATGCGGTAGCGCACGACGCCGCCCGAGAAGAGCGCGGCCCCGATGTTGTGCGACAGGGCGTACGACACGAACGACGCCAGCGCGATGAACGGCCACGACAGATGCCGCCCGATCTGCTGCAGCGCGATGCGGTCGTAGGCGGCAAGCGCCGCATAAGCGAGGGCAACGCCGCCCAGCGCGCCGGCCCAGTGCAGCGGCGGCACCCGGCCGAGGCTGAGGGCAACGTCGGCGAGCGAAAGGCTGCGCAGTTCGCGCACCAGCGCCCAGATGCAGAACACCGCCACCGCCACGCCGATGGTTGGCCAGACGATGTGGCTGAGCCGCTCCCTCATGGCGCGGGACACTGGCATATCGCGGGGGACTTCGCGACTCTTCGCTGGCTATCGCGTGAACGTAGCCACAGCTTCGATTTCGGCCGAAAACAGGAATTGGTCGACCGGCAGCACCCGCGTCAGCCGGTAGCCCCCATCCATCAGGATGCGCGCGTCCCGGGCCAGCGTCGCCGGGTTGCAGGAGACGGCCGCGACCAGCGGCACTTTCGACCGCCCCAGCATCTCCGCCTGCGCCTTTGCGCCGGCCGCCGGCGGGTCGAAAACGACGGCGCGGAATTCGTTGAGCTCCGCTGGCGCGAGCGGGTTCTGGAAGAGGTCGCGTCGCTTGGCCGCGATCCGCTTGACGCCCTTGGCGTGTCTGGCCGCCGCCTCGATCGCCGCCACCGATGCGGCGTCGCCCTCGACGGCGGTGACCGCTGCGCGCGCCGCCAGGCGGAACGTGAACGTGCCGATGCCGGCGAACAGATCGGCGACGGGATTGGCGCCGCCGACATGCGCGAGCACGGCGTCGGCCATCGCCGTCTCCGCCGCCTTCGCCGCCTGCGTGAAGCCGCCCGCCACCGGCTGCAGCATGGCGGGTCCCGCCGCGATCTCCGGCTGCCGGTTGCGGAACACCTCGACGCCCTCGACCGAGAGCCGCGCGATCGATGGCTCGCCGGCAAGGCGCGACAGGCGCTCCTGCGCCCGTGCGTCGGCCTTGGCTCCACCGCTGATCGCAATGTCGAGTCCGTTGTCGGCCGCCAGCACCGTCACGCGCGCCTGCTTGTACGGCGGCAGGATGATTGCCGCCGCCTCGCGGATAAGCGCCAGCCGCTCGACGATTGCCGGCACGAGCACCGCGCACGTCTCGATGTCGACGATCGTGTCGGAGGCGCGGGCGTGGAATCCGAGCACCACGCCCTTGGCCGTCCGCACGGCGGAGAAGATCGCACGCCGCCGGGTACCAGGCCCGATCGGCACCATCGGCTCGACCGGCACCTCGATGCCGCGTTGCGCCAGCGCCGCCACGACCTGCTCGCGTTTCCACGCCAGGTAGGCCGGCGTCGCCATGTGCTCCAGAGCGCAAATTCCGCACGCGCCGAAATTGGGGCAGGCGGGAGGAACGCGGTCCGCGCTTGCTTCGATCACGCGCACCAGGCGGCCACGTTCGCCGTCGCGCTCGATCTCGACCCGCTCGCCGGGCAGCGTCATCGGCACGAAGATACGCGCGCCGTCGATCTCGGCGACGCCGTCGCCCCCGTGCCCGAGCCGCGTGATCGTGATGGTCTCAGTCACGGTGCGCGCCGAGCAGAAATTCGCGATTGCCGTCGCCGCCTTCGATCGGCGAAGGGATGACGCCGGCGAGGTTCCAGCCGAGGTCGGCCTCGATCCAGCCGGCGATGTCGGCGGCCGTCCGCTCCGCCAGCCCGGCCTCACGCACGACCCCGCCCTT